>DASPNH010000102.1:0-68081 GCA_035626675.1 Binatia bacterium | reverse complement strand
GGGCTTGGTGGCCGCGCTGGCCGTGTTCATCACCGGCAGGCCCGCTTCCATGATGCCGAGTGCCTGGACCACGGGCCGCCCGTAGCGCTGCGCGAACGTCTGCGCGACTTCGCCCCGCAGCCCTTCGGCCGTCGAGATGATCAGGCGCATGCTGTCCAGCCGCCGCGCCGAGGTCTCCTTGGCCAGCAGCTTCATGTGATACGGCGAGGCGTACAGCACCGTTGCCTGCTCGCGCTCGGCCAGATCGAGAACGGCCGGTGCGAGCGAGCTCGGCGGCAGCAGAATGGTGGCTCCGTACCGCAGGTACAGGAGGATGGAGACGACGAAGTGATGCGCCATCGGAAGCAGCCACAGCACGCGGTCGGCCGGTGTGATGGCGAGGCCCTGGTTGGCGGCTTCGAGGCGCTCGTGAATGCGTGCGTGCCCGATGACCACGCCCTTGCGCTCGCTGGTCGTGCCCGAGGTGAAGCGAAGATAGGCCGGCCCGAGCGCGGCGAAGTCCGCTTCTGCCGGCAGGGCGGCGGTGGCCGCGTCCAGCACCTGCAGGCGATGTTCGCCGACGGCGGTCCCTGTCGCCTCGCTGCTTCCGAGCGCAGCGCCGCCCGGACACGACTTCAGCACCGAGCTGAGCGTCATCTCCTCGGCCAGCAGCGCGTGCAGATGCGCGCGCCGTGCCAGCTCGGCTACGGTCGCTGGCGGATGATCGTCGGCCACGGGGACCATGCACGCCTCTGCGGCCAGGATGGCCAGCGCCGTCTCGATGAAGCCGATGCCTTGCGGCACGATCATGCCCACGCGCCAGGACGGCTGGATGCCGGCGGCTCGCAGGCCTTGCGCCTTGGCGCGCACGGCACCGATCAGCTCGCCGTACGTGCGCGATTCGACGTGCCCGCCCGGCGCCACCTCCGCCAGGGCGCGATGCCCAGGGCGTGAGGCCGCATTCTCGGCAATGGTCTCGAAGATGTTCATCGTTCTCTTTTCAGCGCAGCGCCTGGCAGGTGCGGCCGCTGGCGACGACGTCTCTTACCTCGCCGGCGCCGACGCCGGCCAGCGCGACGTCGCGCTGCACTGCCAGTGCCGATGCGACCGCCGCGGCTTCGCCCATGGCCATCGAGGTTGCGATCACGCGAATGGCCCCTGATGCCTCGTGGCTTGCGGAGGCGCAACGTCCGGCCATCGCCAGACGGTGTGCATCGGCGGCGATCAGTGCACCCATCGGAATCGAGCAGGGGCCGGCGCCGGCACGGAAGGTGAGGCGGTCGCTGCGCTGCCACAGCTCGACCGGCCACGTCGAGATGCATGCTTCGTCGTGGCGGCGCCGTCCCGACAGGACGTCGTCCACCTCGACCCGCTCGACACCGACGACCCGTCGCGTTTCGCGGATGCCGATTCGCGCCGGCTCCTGGCCCATGCGCGCGCGCGCGAACGGCGCACGCTCGGCAACCAGAAACCGAAGGAGCGTGCGCGCGGTGGCGCGGGCGGCGCCGTTCATCGCATCGACCGCGCACGGGTCGAGAGGATCGAAGGCCGAGGCCTCGGGCTTGGGCAGGTTGATGGTGACGAATGCGCTCGGCGTGGCCACCGCGCAGCGGATCGCGATGGATGCCGCGTGGCCGGGAAGGCGCCCGTGCCTTGCCGCGTGCGCGACGGCAGTGGCGGTGCGCGCGCGCTCCATCGGCGTCAGCGAGGCGGCGTCGACGCCGTCGACGCGAAAGATGTAGGACGCGTGCTGGAGCTCCTCGCCCGGACTCTGCTCGACCCGCAGGCCTGCGAGCGCGGCAGCGGTGGCGTCGCCGCTGCAGTCGATGATGGCACCGGCGCCGATCGCTGGTCCGCCTGCGAGCGCGGCGTGCCAGCGCTCGCTCGCGCGCACTTCGACGACGTCCGCATCGCATCGCACCTGGACACCGGCGCGCTTGCAGCTGTCGGCGCCGAGCGCGGCGAAGACGAGCGGATCGATGGCGAGAAATCCGGCGCTTCCCGCCCAGCCGATCTCGCCGGCGCCGCCGCGCGCCGCCAGCGCCTTGGCGAAGGCCTGCGGCAGGCCGGCATGTGCGTGCACGGCCTCGTGCTGCGCCGAGGGCAGATAGAGCCCGCAGATCGTGTGCACGAACGCCTGCGAGACGTTGCCGCCGAGCATGCTCTCGCGCTCGAGCAGCACGGTGCGTGCGCCGCACGCCGCCGCCGCCAGCGCCGCGGCGATGCCCGCCGGACCGCCGCCTACCACCAGGACGTCGCAGCTCTGGTTCGTCATCAGCCGTGCAGATCGGCCAGGATCTGCTCGCGCATCAGCTCCAGCTCGTCCTCGGTGATGCTGCCGCGCTGATGGACGTGGATGACGTCGAGGCCGTCGCGCAGACAGAAGACCAGTGCGCTTCCGGGCGAGGTCGGGACCGAAGGAACGTGGAAGCCGTCGAGGATGGGCGCGCCGCACAGAGTTTCCGCGCCCGCCGCGAACAGGTCGGTGTAGGCGAAGAAGAACGAGGCGAGCTCGCCGCCGAAGTTGCGGCGCGCCATGTGCGAGTACAGACGCGCGGGCGCGATGCGGGCGAAGTCCATCGCGGCAACGCCGGCCTCCACGAGCTTGCTGCGGATGGCTTCGAGGCGCTGCTCCTTCAGGACCTCGATCAATGCGGGCAGGTCTTGCGCCTGCTCGGGCGTGACCTGGAACCAGAGCAGCGAGACGTGGGTGCGAAAGATTTCACCCTGCCCGCCCTTGGGCCGCATGTTGACGGGCAGCGGAACCACCCAGCTCGGCGGCAGCGCGCCGCGCCGGATCGACACGGCGCGATGCGCGCGGATGGCAACGGCCAGGTAGAACAGCATCGGCGTAAGGAAACCCGCCATCTTCTTGGCGCGCGCGATGGCGGCCGATCCCTCTTCGCCATCCAGGCGAAGCTGGCGGTAGCGAAGCTCTTGCGGCTGGCGGCGCAGCGGACCGGCCAGCGAGCGCGGCGGACGCGCGGCGAGCCCGTTCATGTAGGCCTGCCACTGCCCCGCCATCTTGCCGCGCACACCGGCGGCGGCCGGCAGCGCGGCAACCGCCGGCGAGGAGATGCCGTTGTCGCCGCGGTCGATGGGAATGACACGAGACCGCTGCGCGTCGGCCGAGCACGCGGCCAGATGCTCGATGAAATGCTCGCTGCCCGAGCCGTCGAAGAGCATGTGCAGCCAGGTGGCGGCGATGTCGGTGCCGGGCACCGGCCCGAGGCGCGGCACGATGTCGAAGCGCAGCAGCCGGCCGCGGCGCGCGTCCATGCGGCCGTTGAGACGGCGGCCGAAAAGCTCCGGAAGTGGGCCGAAGCGAGACGCGCCCGCGGTTGCCGAGACGCCAACGGGGTCGCCGCTGCCGTGCGCAGCGCCCGCGGAAACCGTGACCCGGTCGCCGGCCCCATGCGCAGTGCCAGCGTCGTGCGCGTAGCCGGCAGCATCCGCGTCCGGCCCGCGTCGGGCACCGGCTTCCTGCGCAGGATGCGTTTCGACCACCACACGCGAGGCGGGGCCGGGCCGGTCCAGGCGATACAGCGGCGGCCCGAAGATCGCGCGCCGCCGGATCGGGGCCCGCATGATCTCGTTGGCCTCGGCGACTTCGGCGATGAGCCTGCGGAACGCGTCGACGTCGAAGCCGGCGCCGAGCCGCAGGACGAACTGCGAGAGATGGCTGGCGCCGGCGCTGCGTCGGACTTCGGCTTCGAACGCGCGAAGGAAGCAGTCGGCGCCCGTCAGTGGCAGCGGGTCAGGTCTGGAGCTGGCCATGCACGAGAGCAGCCAGGGTCTGCACGCTGGCCAGCGTCTCCTCGTCGAGTAGGCTCTCGTCCACCCAGATGCCGGTGGACTCTTCGATGGCGAGCATGAGCTGCGTGAGCGAGAGCGAGTCGAGCCCGGCTTCGATCAGATTGGATTGCACGGTGAAGCTCGCATCGACGCTGAGAATGTCGGTGCGAACGATGTCGAAGATGGTCTGTTCGAGCTCTTGTTTCGTCATGTCTCTGGCGCGCGCAGCCGCGATGTTTCTCCGAAGGCGCGCGTGGCGTCAAATGCTGCGTTGAGTCGCACGCCTTGCCGCCGTATAGGACCATGTGCCCACGATTCGTGATGTCGCCATTCTCGGCGGCGGACCCTCCGGAGCCAGTCTTGCCACCTATCTGGCCCGCGCAGGCGTCAACGTCGTTCTGTTTCACAAGCCCAAGCGACCGCCCATCATCGTCGGCGAGTCGCTCGTTCCCGCTGTCGTTCCCTTTCTGCGCCGCCTCGGCCTGGAGCAGGAGGTGGCCGGCTTCAGCATCTTCAAGCCCGGAGCCACCTTCACTCTCACGCTCGAGAAGGAGCAGAGCTTCCGCTTCGACCAGGCCATCGGTGCGGAGGTCGATTACTCGTACAATACGCCGCGCGACCGCTTCGATGCGGCCATCCTGGAAGGCGCGCGCAGGGCCGGCGTGACGGTGATCGAGGGCACCGCCACGGTCGAGCGCGACGGCAGCAGCGACCGCGTCCGTCTGTCCAACCGGACGCTGGAGATGGCCGGCAACGCGTTCGCGGGCCAGCCGGACTGGATCGTCGACGCGTCGGGCCGCAACCGTGTCATTTCCAAGCTGCTGGACATTCCCTACGTCGAAGGGCCGCGAAAGGACGCTGCGCTGCACGCGCACATGAAAGGCGTTCCGCTGGTGGTGGAGGGCAACGTCCACACCGATCGCCTCACGCGCGGCTGGTGCTGGCGGATTCCGCTGCCGGGCCGCGTCTCCATCGGCCTGGTGGTCAACGAGGAACACCTGAAGCGATTCGGCGACAGCCCCGAGGAACAGTTCCACGGCACGCTGGCCGAGGAGCCGCTGCTGCAGCGCTGGAGCCGGGATGCCGAGCGCATCACGCCCATCGTCAAGTACAACAACTATCAGCTGCGCTCGCTGCGCGGGGTCGGCGAGAACTGGGCCACCGTCGGCGATGCCTTCGGATTCGTCGACCCGGTCTTCTCGAGCGGCATGCTCATCGGCCTGGACGGCGCCGCGGCTCTTGCCGATGCGCTGCTCAAAGGCACGCGCCGCGCCATGGACAGCTACCAGAGACGTGTCCTGTATAACCTGACGGTGTGGCAACGCCTGGTGGACTACTACTACAATGGCAGCCTGTTCACTCTCTTCCAGATCGGCGAGTACAAGGCGCGCCAGTACAGCTGGGGCCTGGTCAATCGCCATTTCGCGCGTCACATGCCCCGCGTCTTCACGGGCGAGGCGACGCGCAGCCGCTACAGCGTGGGGATGGTCGACTTCATGGTGAAGTACGGCGTCTACGGCCACGACATCGACGAGCTCTCGGTCCGCTGAGGCAAGGTGGCGGGAAGGCGCCAGCCACGGCCGAATTTCCACTCCGAGCCGCGTCAGGCCCGCTACGACGTCGTCGTCATCGGCAGCGGCATCGGCGGCCTGACGGCGGCATCGCTGCTGGCCAGGGCCGGGCGCAGTGTCCTGGTCATCGAGAGGCATGACCGCGTCGGCGGATACGCGCACGCGTTTCGCCGCCGCAAGTATCGTTTCGATTCCGCCGTGCATCTGGTCGGCGGCTGCGGGCCGATGCCGGGGGCCGAGCCGGGCCTGGTGCAGCGCGTGCTCGCGGCCAGCGGCGTTGCCGGCGAGTGCGAATTCCTGCGCGTCGATCCCTTCTACGAGGCCTGCTATCCCGATCTGCGGCTGCACCTGCCCGCCGATACCGGCGGCTTCGTCGCGGCGCACGCCGAGCTCTTCCCTCGTCACGACGACGCGCTGCGCGCAGTCATGCGCCTGGTCGAGGACGTCTACGAGGAGACGCGCCGCGCCGCGGCCAACACGTCCACGTTCGATCTGCTGCACGCGGCCGAGCAGTTCCCTTCGCTGGTGCGCTATCACCGCGCCACGCTCTCGGCGGTGCTGGATGCGACGATCGCAGAGCCGCGCCTTCGTTCGCTGCTCGCGACCACCTGGCCCTATGTCGGGCTGCCGCCCTCGCAGGTGTCGTTCCTGTACTGGGCCAACATGCTGGCGACCTATCTTCGCGAAGGGCCGTGGTACTGCCGCGGCACTTTCCAGTCCTTTGCCGATGCGCTGGCCGAAGGCGTGCGCCGCAGCGGCGGCGAGGTGCTGCTGCGCAGCTCGGTGCGCCGCATCCAGACCGAGAACGGGCGCGTCACCGGCGTCGTGCTGGAGACCGGCCATCGCATTCAGGCCGATCGTGTCATCTCCAACGCCGACGCGCTCCAGACCGCCGAGGAGCTGGTCGGCGAGCCGCGCTTCCCGCCGCGCTACGTTCGCTCGCTGCGCAGGTCGCGGCCGTCGGTCTCGGCCTTCGTGGTGTACGCGGCAACCGACATGAACCTGGGCGAGCACGAGGTCGCGCACGAGAGCTTCCAGTTCGGCGGCTGGGACCACGACGCGTCCTTTGCGAGCACCAGCGCCGGGCGTCCGGACTGGCTCTCGATGACGGTGCCGACGCTCATGGACCGGACGCTGGCTCCGGAAGGACAGAACGCATTGGTGCTGACCACGCTGATGCCGTACGCCGCCGCGCGTGTGTGGCGCGAGGACAAGCCGCGTCACGTCGAGCGCATGCTCGCGCAGGCCGAGTCGCGCATACCGGGCCTGACCCGGCATCTTCGTTTCGCTGAAGGCGGCACGCCGCGCACGATGGAGCGCTACACCCGCAACACCGCCGGCGCGATCTACGGCTGGGAGCTGACGCCGCGTCAGGTCGGCCTCGGCCGCCTCCCCAACGTCACGCCCATCGCCGGGCTGACGCTTGCCGGCCACTGGACCAGGCCCGGCGGCGGCATCTACGGCGTGGTGCTCTCGGGCGTGGAAGCGGCCTGCACGGCGATGGATCTGGCAGCGCCCGAGCAGCTCTGGCAAAGCGTCGGCGCCTGAGCGGGGGACGGCCTCCGCAACCGGCGGTTTCGGGCGCAGGCCGCCTCCCGCCGGGCTCGCCGCGGGCCTGGATGTCTTCACGGAGAAAAGGCGCGCGGTCCCGGCCCCGCCGGTCTTGCACGTCGGCATGAGCCCTGCGACAAAGGGAGGCCAGCCGCCTGGCGGGAGTTGCTGGCCCGCGGCGTCGTCGCCGAAGGAAAGGGGGACCCATGAATCGCATTGGACGCAAGATGATCTGCGGCGTGGTGGCCGCGCTGTTCCTGGCAGTGGGAGCGGCGAGCGCCGAAGACGAGCTCTACGACTCGGGCGTAGATCGCGACTGGGCCAAGAAGGCTGCCGATGCCGGCCGCAAGGCCGCCAATGCCACCAACGCCGATGCTTCCAAGGCGATGGCCGAAACGAGCAATGCGGATACAGCCAGGAAGTCCGCCGCCGCCGGCAACGCCGACGCTGCCAAGCCTTCTGCCGGTGGCAGTGCCGATGCCCCGCGCAAGCCCGCTGCCGGCGCCACCGCCGAGGCCAAGCCTGCCACCGCCGCCAATGCCGATGCGGCCAGGCCTGCGACCAACGCCGACTCCGCCAGACCTTCCGCCTCCGGAAATGCCGACACGCCTCAGAAGCCCGCCGCTCCCGCCGATGCAGCCAGGTCCTCGGCCGATGCCAGGCCCGCCGCTGCCGGCAATGCCGATGCTGCGCGCAAGCCTGCAGGTGCCGCCGCCAACGTGGATGCGGCCAAGCCCGCCGCTACCACGCCCGGTGCTGCGTCCGCGACCAACGCCGATGCCGCCGGGAAAGCCGACACCAAGGCCTCGGCCAACGTCGATGGTGCCGGGAAGCCGGCCAAGGGCGACGCGGCGGCCAAGGCCAAGAAGAGCGGCGACAAGAAGCGCAAAGCCAAGAAGGGCGGCAAGAAGGCGGCCGCTGCCAAGGCGTCCGCGAAGAAGGCCGAAACGCAAAAGCCCGCGCCCAAGCCGGCGACGCCGGCCAAGAAGCCCGCTACCAGCAAGGCTGCGCCCAAGAAGCCGGCCGCCCCCGCTGCCAAGGTCGCACCGCCGGGAGCGATCCAGCTGTCCAATCGTGCCTCGGTTGCCGCCAACGTGCTCGGCAAGGACGAGATCCTGGACCAGTGTCAGATCGAGTCTTCGCTTCCGGCGGCCATTGCCGAGCGCAACCCCAACGTCTTTCTGACCGACAAGCCGGCCGGCAGCGGCATCGTGCTGACGCTCAAGATCGTCGAACTGCGAGCGCCCGGCGGCGGCATCCTGTCCGGACCCAAGGGCCTTACCGTGGACGGGCGCCTGGTCGCCGGCGGCAAGCTGCGCGGAACGTTCGTGGCCAAGGAGACGTCGATGGGATCGGTCAGCAACTGCGGCATGCTCTCGAAGGTGATCTTCGAGATGGCAGAGGACATCGCAGGCTGGATCGATCAGCCCGACATGAACTCGCGCCTCGGCAGCGCGCGCTGAAGAACAAGGGGTCGACCTAATCGGTGGTTCCGGGTTCGGCGCCGCCCACCGCACCCGCGAACTGCGCGGGCCGGGCTGCCTTGAGCGCGGCCACCGCTGCCAGGAAGATCGCGATCAGCCCGAATCCCAGCGCGTTCAGCGCCACGCTGGGCGGGAAGATCAGCACGTAGCCGGCGTCCTTGACCAGCGCCGAGAAGCTGGAGACGCAAAACGGCATGAGGAACAGCCGGAAGATCTGCCAGCGATCCAGCTGCGTCGTGCCGCTGCTGGAAGAGCGCGTGCTGATGACCAGCGCCGTGCCGATGATCGCGCTCAGGCCGAGCGAGGTGAGCCACAGCCGCGAGCTGGCGTCGAAGTGAAAGGCGACGTTGACGACGTACCAGATGACGTAGCACCACAGGATGACACGGCCCGTGGTAAGCGACGTCACGTACGCGATCATGACCGCGGTGTTGCCACGAAACGCGACGGTCTGGCAACTCCGCCGCGACGACGGCGCTATTCGGCCGCGAGCGTCGCGTCGTCGCTTCGCGAGCGACTTCTCACGTGCAGTTGCACGTGAGCCGCTACGCCGCCGATCGGCGTCCTGAACGCGAAAGGGCGGCCGATTGCTCGGCCGCCCCTTCGCGTGCGTTCGGTCGTTCGTGTCGCGCGTCAGGTGCGCGGCGGGCAGTTCATGTCCACTGGCAGGCCGATGGCCAGGCGCAGCGCGCGCAGGGCGTCGTTGGCCAGGATCTGGCCACTGCCGTCGGTATCGCATACCCACAGCGGACAGCTCGAGGAGGATCCGAGCGCGGCCTCCAGGATGCGCAGCGAGTCGCTGGCAGTGACGTTGCCGCTGCGGTTGGCGTCTCCGCACACCAGCTCCAGCCCGGTGCCGGAGCAGACGATCTCGCTCGCGGTCAGTGTCGGCTTCGGATTGGCCTGCACTTCCAGGGCGTCGGTGGCGTTGGTGACCACGCCGTCGAAGTCTTCGGCAACCGGATCGTCTGCGAGCGGGAGGAAGCGGCAGCGCGTGATGTCTGCGGGAGTGGGAATTCCGCTCTTGTGGATCATTGCGCCTCGGACGCGCGACTGGCTTTCCACGTCGTTGTAGCTGGCCAGCGTACCTGCCGGCAGCAGGTTGTCGCACTCGACCCCATTGCCCGAGCCGGCAAAGTCGCCGCCCGCTCCGGCATAGCCGATGTAGTAGTCGAGCGAAGCGATGGAACCGGCGCTGCCGAGGCGGAATGTCACCTCGCAAATGCGCTCTTCGATGGTGGTGGTCGTCGTGGAGCTGTCGATGTCGCAGGTAACGGCCAGGCTCACCGACGGGAAGGTCTCGAGCAGGACGCCGTCGACGTCGGTGGCCTCGACCACGACGACGTTGAAGTCATCCGAAGAGACCACGCCGGCAGGATCCTCGAGCGTGCACAGCGCGAGCTGATGAGGTCCGCTGAAGCCCTCGACGCTGGCGAAGCTGGCGTCCAGGCGCCCCGCGTCGGCATCGGCGCCGAACGCCGCAATCGCGCCATCGACGGAGTTGGCGCAGGGCGGGTCCTGGAAAGTTCCGGACAGGTGACCGACGGCGAGCTGGATGGAGCCGAGCTCGACGTCGTCGTCCAGAAAAAGATTGAGGCTGCACAGGCGCGCATGCGCGTCCGAGCCCAGACAAAGTGCGGTCAGCGCAGCCAAGCCAGTGGCTGCCCCCCAAACATGGAATTTCACGGGTATGACTCCTCCCCCTTCGGACGTGTGTGGACGCCGACGAGGCTCTCGAACGCGGGAAGTATGCGCCCGCACGGAGTCGAAGTCACCTTTGTTTTTCAGCTGCCGAGGCCGCTCCTGCGAATCAATCCGCGGATGTTGCGTGTCACCGCCTCATCCATGCTCCCGCCGAAAAGGCCCACGGCCAACTCGCTTCTGGCCGACACGCGCAGCTGCTCCTGGCCCGTCTCGGCGTCGACGGCCGTCAGCATCGAGTCGACATAGCCGCTGCCAGCGCCGCTGCCCACGAAGTAGCGCAGCGCGCGGCTGCCGTACTGGATGCGAACGCTGACGGCCACCAGCAACGTGCGCGAGCCGCGGCCGTAGCCGCGCTCGACCAGCTGGTAGCGGCGCGAGAGCTCGTCCTCGAGCAGACGGCCGGTCAGGTCGGCGAAGCGGTCGTTGAGCGCCTCGGCGCGCGGGCTGCGCTCGACCGACTCGACGCTGACGGCATCGATCACGGCGCGGTCGTAGTAGCCGGCGTCCTGCAAAGGGACCAGCACGGCGACGTGGGCCACTCCGCAGGCGGACAACGTCACCGCGCAGAAGGCGGCCATGGAAAGGAGCGCACGGCGGCGCGTCAGCGAGTAGGACATCGGAAAATCTCCAGTCAGATGCTCGTGGTCATTTCTTCTTGCGCGCTTCGTCGAGCAGGTCGCCGAGCGTGCCCATGGCACGCGGCTGCTTCAGGGAGGCCATCACCCGCTGTTCCTCGGCGCGGTCCTCGGCCTGCTCCGCTTCCTGTCTCTTCTTGATCTGTTCGACCAGCGACAGGGAGAGCCGGCGCTGGCCCGCGTCGGCCGAAAGCACCGTCACTTCGACCTGCTGTCCGACTTCGAGCGCCTGCCGCGCGTGATTGAGGCGGCGTTCGGTGCTGATCTTGGAGATGTGCACGAGGCCTTCGACGCCGGGCTCGACTTCGACGAAAGCGCCGAAGGTCTCCAGGCGCCGGACCGTGCCGGAAACCGAGGTTCCGGCCGGGTAGCGCTCGGCGAGCGTCGACCACGGATCGGCGGCCAGCGACTTGAGCGACAGCCCGATCTGGCGCCGTCCGCGGTTGTCGGTGGTCTCGCCGATCTTGATGATCTGCACTTCGACGGTCTGCCCGACCGACAGGAGCTCGCTCGGCTTCTCCACTCGCGCGTAGCTCATCTCGCTGACGTGAATCAGTCCCTCGACGCCGCCCAGATCGACGAAGGCTCCGAAGTCGCGCAGCGAGCTGACCTTGCCCGTCAAGACGGCGCCGGCGCGGATGCTTTCCCACGTCTTGGCCGCGGCCGCGGCTGCCTCCTCTTCGAGAAGGTCGCGGCGCGAGACGACGATGTTGCGGCCGCCCTGCTCGATCTTGGTGACGCGGAACGCGAAGCGCTTGCCGATGTAGTCGGAGGCCGGAATGCGATCGCCGCTGCGCGGACGGTCGATCTGCGAGCCGGGACAGAAGGCGCGCGCAGCGCCGATCTGCACCTCGAAGCCGCCTTTGACCTCGGTGGTCACGAGGCCTTCGATCGGCACCTGGTGCTGGTAGGCCTGTTCGAGCTCGAAGCCCATGTTGGCGCCGCGGCCCATCACCCGACGCAGCACGGCGCTGCCCGAGCGGCTGCCGTCGTCGACGACCGTGGCCTCGATCGTGTCGCCCGCCTTGATCAGGATCTCGCCGGTGGTGCTGTCGCGGAACTCGGCGGCGTCGATGGTGGCCTCGCCCTTGTTGCCGATGGCCACGAACACCGTGGTCGAGGTGACCTCGATGACCTTGCCACTGACCTTGTCGCCGACCTCGATCTTCTGTCCGCGAGACTTCTTCTCGCTGGCAGCGAAGAGACTGGCGAAATCCTCTTCGTCGGTCGCCGGCGTGTTCTGGGATCGGGAGGGATCGTTGTCAGCCATGCCCGGCCAAATTGCCTCTTATCCCAGCTTTCGCAATCCGCTCATCAGCGCGCGCAGGCGCGACAGGTCGCCGATGGCGTCGCGCGCCGTTTCGGACAGGAAGGCACCACCCATGTTGGCAATGATGAAGTGGTTGCAGCCGGCGCGCGCAAGCGGCGCGGCCTGCTCGAGGATGTCGTCGGGACTGCCCATGAAGAAGAGGCGCTCCAGGATGGCAGGGTTGAGCTGCGCCAAGGCCCGGTCGATCTGCTCGGGAGTGACGCGCGAGGGGACGATGTCCAGAAAGCCCATGAACTTTTCGCCCATGGGATGCTCGATGCCGCACTCCTTCCAGATGTCGGGCGGAAGCCCGCAGGCCATGTAGGCGACGTACTTGTTGCGCAGCGCCTTCTGCAGGACGTGGCTGCGGCTCCTGGACATCGCCACCAGGAGCGTCTGGCCGGCGGTGAAGCCCTGCATCGATCGGTTGGCAGCCTTGGCGCCGTCGCGGATCAGACCCAGACGGCGCGTGTACTCTTGGCCGTCGATGCGCTGGCCTGGAAGCCAGCCGTCGCAGTAGCGGCCGCACATTCGCAGCATGCGCGGGAAGTGGGCGCCCATGAAGAGGCGGGGCGGGCGACCCTTGTATAGAGGCAAGTCGAATACTGCGTCGCGAAGCTTCCAGTACTTGCCCTCGAAAGTGATCGGCGTGCCGCGGCTGTTCCACAGCATGTGGATGATCCTGAGCGCCTCTTCCAGGCGCGAGACGCGCTCGTCGCTCGGCAGACCGTACGGCTCGGTGTTTTCGCGCAGGCCGTTGCCGATGCCGAGGACGGCGCGGCCCTTGGAAATGTGGTCGAGCGTGACGAAGGTCTGCGCTAGCGACATCGGATGGCGGCGGATCGGCTCGGTCACCGAAGTGCCGATCAGGACCTTGCGGAATTTCGTGGCCACCCACGTCATGATCGGGACGGGGTCGAAGAGCGCGTCCATCGAGTGGACGGTGCGTGCGGCGGGGACGACCTCGGGCGTCCACATCCATTTTGGCGCAAAGCCCATGAAGTGATCCGGAACCCAGATCGCGCTGGCACCGAATGCGCGCGCGACGCTGACGCCGGCCTTGGTGATCCAGAGCGGATGCAGACAGCCATCCTGATATCCGACCGTGACCTCGCCCATGCCCGTGTCGTGACAAAAAAAGCGCACGGGCACAACGCGCCTGACCTTTAAGGGGACAGTCCCCTTAACCTTAAGGGGACTGTCCCCTTAAAGCCTTTCAAGCTCAGTCCCATGGAAGCTGCGGCGTTGTGATGGGTCGGGGTTTCGGCCAAGTCTTCGGGCATGGATGCGAAGACTCTGGCCGATCGTCTGGAGATCCAGGACGTGCTGGTCCGCTACTGCAACGCCATCGACACCGGCAACTACGCGCTGCTCGACGAAGTCTTCACGGCCGAGGGCATCGGCGACTACACGGCCGCCGGCGGCATTCGCGGCACGCTGGCGGAGATCAAGGACTGGCTGGAAAAGGCGCTGGCGCCTTTTCCGGTGCGCCAGCATCTGGTCACCAACTTCACCGTCGAGATCGACGGCGACCATGCCAGCACGCACTGCTATCTCTTCAATCCGCTCGGCTTCCCCGACGCGGGCAGCCTGGCGATGCTGTTCTGCGGCGGCGCCTATCGAGACACGCTCGTCCGCACGCCGCAGGGCTGGCGCATCACCGAGCGCGTCATCTCGACGGCCTACCTGCACGGCAAGATGCCGGGCTGAAAGAAGGGATCAGCTGCCGAATAAGGTGCCTGACCCCTTTTTTCACTCGAGCGTGAAGAGGAACGTGGCGCCGCGGTCGGGCTCGGCTTCGGCCCAGATGCGGCCGCCGTGGCGGCGCACGATGCGCTCGGCGATGGCAAGACCCATGCCTTCGCCTTCGAACTCGGCCGGATGGTGCAGGCGTTCGAAGGCGTGGAACAGGCGCGCGGTGTGCTGCATGTCGAAGCCGGGGCCGTTGTCGCGCACCATGAACGCCTCGTTGCGGCGCGAAAGCTCGATCAGGCCCTGATCGCGCCCGCGCGTGAACTTCCAGGCATTCTCCAGAAGCTGCTGCAGAAGAGTGCGCGTCAGGCCGCCATCACACTCGGCGGTCAGGTCGCGCTCGATGCGAATCTCGACCTTGCGGTGGGGCTCGCCGCGCGCCAGCTCGTCGCAGATCTCGCGCGCGCAGCGGCTCAGGTCGAAATGGCTGCGCTGCAGCGGCTGGCCCGAGACGCGCGACAGCTCGAGCAGCGCATCGACCATGCGGTCCATGCGCAGCGTGGCCATGCGCACGCGCTCCAGATGCTCGCGATGCCGCGGCCCGAAAGTCTCGCCGAACTCTTCCTCGAACATGCGCGTGAAGCCGTGGATGTGGCGCAGCGGCTGGCGGATGTCGTGCGAGATCGCCCGCGTGACGGCGCGCTGATCGCTCAATGCCGCTTCGAGCTCGGCCGTGCGCGCCCGCACCATCGCCTCCAGCTCCTCGTTGAGCGCGCGGTTGCGAGCTTCGGCGGCACGCAGATGCAGGTTCTCGCGCACCGACTGGTCGTAGGAACTGCGCGTGTGGTAGGCGACGAACAGCGACAGCAGCGCCGCCGCGAACGCGTTGATCAGCGTCGGAATCGCCGGTTGGCCCGCCGCCGGTGCACCGATGATCAGGACCGACACCGTCAGCAGCGCGCCGCAGACCGCCACGACCACGACTTGCGGCCGCAGGCCCCACGGCAGGACCGCGGCCGTCGTCAGCATCATGATGATGTGAAGCGAGGCGCTGACGCCGATGTCCTGGCGCAGGGTCCCGCCGATCGTGCCGAGGATCGCGATGCCCGAGCTGAGCAGCAGTCCCCACAGCAGCTGATGACGCAGGTAACCGGGCCGATGAGTCCAGGCTATGAACGCCGCCACCAGCACCACCGCGCACCAGCGCAGCACGGCATAGCGAGGTGCCATCTGCTGGCTAGCCGACGGCCGCATCATGATGAAGAGCAGCGCGACCCCGAGCGTCACCCAGGCCAATATGCGAAAGCGCGAGGTCAGCGTGCGGCGCCGCTGCTCGACGACGCCCGCCTCGATGTCGGTGTCGATCGTCGTCACGTCGGTCGGATGAGAGTAGCGCCCTCTGTGCTCTGATTCACTCGCCGATCTCGTCGAGGGCCAGGACGCGGATACGTTCGCGCTCGTCGAACAACTCCTCCATCAGGCGCGCCACGGCGCCCTCGCGCTGCTCGGCCGTCAGCGAGGAATCGGAACGGATGCGCTGGCGTTCCTGGCGAAAGGCGAGGAGTCGCGAGCTCCATTCGGCGTCCTCGCGGTCGAGCGCGTCGAGACGGTCGGCTGCCTCTTCACCGAAGCGCTCCACTCGCATGCGGCGGATCTGTTCCTCGTCGGCGCCGTCGCGGCGCATCTTCTCTTCGTCCTGGCGCAGCTTGATGGCCGCCATCGATTCCTCGCGCGCCTTGCGCATGGGTTCGGGCAGGTCGTCGTAGAGCTCGGCGATGCGCGCGGCCTTCTCCTGGTCCGACAGCGAAGGATCTTCGGCGATCTCGCGCTGGGTGATGGCGATCTCGGCAGCCGCGTCCTCCTGGCCGAACAGGCGATCGGCCACCTCTTCGCCGAACATCTCGCGGCGCAGGTCACGGACGCGTTGGAAGCGCTCGCGCAGGCCGGCCTCTTCGGAGTGCCCCGCGCCGAGCGCACGCGCGCGATCGCGATAGCTCATGTAACGGCCGAGGAACTCGGTGGCCTGCGCATCGGCAGGCGGCCCGAGGCGCTTGCCGATCTCGGCCTGGATGCGGCGCAGGATTTCCTCGGGAGAGAGCTCGCCGGTGGTGGAAAGAAAATACTCGAACACGGCGATGGCGTCGGTGGTGGCGACGAAGTTTCCGGCCGCATCGACGGCAAAACCGCCGCCGACTTCGGTGCCCTGGAGCGACAGCTCGGGCTCGCGCGGCTGCTCGCGCCGCGAGGACATGCGCAGGCGCTGGCGGGGCGAAGCGCCGGGATCGGGTGCTGTTTCGGGTGCGACGCCGGCGACCTCGGCGGCAACATCGTGGGTCGAGGCCGTCTTCTGGCCAGGGCCGCCGCCGCCGGCCATCCAGAACAGGGCTGCACCCAGGACGACGGCGACGAGGAAGAGCCCGAGCTGACGGATCATTGAAGCGCTCTAAGCAGGACGGCGAGCCGCTGCAACGCGGCTCGCCGTCCGGTTCGGTCGCGAGAGCCCCGGCTCAGAGGCCGAGGTTCTTCAGACGATTGGCGTGGTTGTCGAACAGCGTCTTCGGGTTGCTCTCGAAGATCGAGACCAGACCGATTGTCTGGTTCACCTCGTCCAGATGGTTGTGGAAGTAGTTGTCGCGAATGACGGTGCCCAGATGCGAGCTGCACTTTCCGACCAGGCCGTCGTTGGCTTCCGGATAAAACGTCGAGCTCAGCCACAACGGGTTGTCGGACGAGTCCAGTGCGTTGGTCAGGATGCCGGTGCCCGACCACGAGTAGTACCGCACGCTGCCGACCGTGGCCGCGCCGCTGCCGCACGCGGTGGAGGGCACGCCCTGCGGATACTTGGCGTTGAAGGTGGCCATGCCCGCCGAGGTCAGCGAGCCGAGCGCCGCGATGGCGTCCTGCGGGTTGCTCTTGCCCGACAGCATGCCGAGGACCGTGCCGAGGCTGTTGGCGAAGAACGCCAGCACGCTTTCGGTGAAGCTGCCGCCCGAGACGTTGGCGCGCAGATAGTCGGCCAGTGCGGCGCCCTTGTGCGGGCTGCCCACCGACGTCACCGAGGCGACCAGGTCGGGGCGCACGGCTGCCACGTAGCGGACGTCGAGGCCGCCGTGGCTGTGACCGATCAGGTTGACCTTGCCGCCGTTGAGCGCGGCGATGGTCTTGACCTGCGCCAGGAGCTGCTCGCCGCGGGCCTCGGTGGTGTTGAACTGGCTGACGCTGGTCACGTAGACCTTGGCGCCGCGATCGCGCAGCGAGCCGGGGATGCCGAACCAGTATTCGAGGACGCCGAAAAGGGTGTTGAAGCCGGCCATGCCGTGGGCCAGCACGATGGGATACTTCGTCTTGGTGTAGGTGCAGTTGAACAGGCACAGCGCCGAGGCCGGGGCCGGTAGCACGGAAGTGAGCATCACGGCGCTGAGCAGCACCGCACAGAATTTCTTCATCAGGTCCCTCCGCCGGTCAGGGTCTGGCTCGCGCAGGTCGGGCAACCCGAAATGCTCGAATGCGAGACCTGACCCCATTCGTTTCTTCGTGGATTTGGCGGGCGCTCCACCCAGCGCCCGCCATCGGGCGAGAATCGCATGCCCGGCGGTTTCATGGAAGCGCGGCGCAGCGCGCTCGCCTCGCCGTCGCGGGGCTGGTCGCAGCAGCCTGAGGAAGCCGCGCCGGCGGTCAACGCTTGCGCCATGCCGGCGCAGCGTGCGGAGGCTAAAAGGGGTCAGGCGCCTTTTCCGAGAGGGTGGCCTGACCCCTTTTTCTCGTCGTTACGGCTCGAGCTGGCAGGTCGGGCTGCAACCGTCCATCGAGGTCAGGTTGCCGTCGTCGCAGGCTTCACCGGCCTGGACGATGGAATTCCCGCACTCCGGGATGTCGCCGATCATGCCGTCGGTGTAGGCCGAGAGCTCGAGCTCGAAGCACGACTTGATGCAGCGGCGATCCAGCTCGCCGCCCGAGATGCACTGGCTGTCGCATGGCTCGCCGAGGTCGGGCACCGTCGCTCCCGAGTCCACGTCGACGAGCTGCTGCGTGGAGCAGTTGTCGATCACCGACAGCTTGGCCGATGCATCCTGGCTGGCCTGGTCGCGGCAAGCCTGGGTGTCAGCGACCGGACCCACGCAGCGCGCCTGCACCAGCTTGGACCGCACCGCCGTGAACGCGACCGCCGCCTTGCCGAGATACTTCTGGCAGCTTACCTGGTCGGAGAGCAGCTCCCGATCGACGGCCATCGCGACCATCGGATCGGTCTGCTGGTCGTTGTCGCCATGCGCCAGTGCCAGGACCGTGGCGACGTAGTCGCCGTCGTCGCAATCGGCCGGCTCCGGATCGGCATGCTTGCACTTGTCGGCGGCTGCCGAGCCCAGACGCAGCAGCAGGCCGTTGCACTTGTTGCGCAGCTTGAGCTCCTTCTTGATCCACTTCAGGCAATCCGAGCTCAGACCGGCCTGGGTCTTGGACGGGCGCAGGACGATGTCGCTGACAGCCACCGTGCCGTTGGCGGCGATGTCGGCGGCCGTCACTACGACGCTGACGGTACCGCGCGCGCTGATGCTGGCTCCGTCGTTGCCCTGTCCGTTCAGCGTCAGAATGCAGTTGCCATCGGGAGCGGTGGGGCCGCCGCGTGACAGGTTGATCTGCGCGCTGACGGTTCCGGCCTCAGGATAGACGCCGGAGATATCGGCGTAGTCGGAGGTGACCGCCAGGACCTCGCATTGCTCGCCATTGCCGGTGGGCTCGGCGGCGGTGCCGGGCGTGACCTCGATCTCATCGAGAGTGATGCCGGGGATCGGCGCCTGGAACGTCACCTGGCCGGTGAAGACGACGGTGCCTACGAGGTCGCTTGCGGCGCCATCGGTGGCGAGCGCGGAAAGGCCGACGAAGACGACCGATGCCGACGTTTGGGAAAGTATGCGATGCAACTTCATGAGTGTTCTCCTGTGTCGCTACCGTGGACCCGCCCGTCCGGGCTGGGAAGAGACGTTGACGCTTTTTCGCCACCCCTCTTGCTGCTGACACTGGGGTAAGCCTACCGTCGTCCAGTCAGCCCGTCTCCACGGGATGCAGCCTCCAGCCGAATTTTCTGGCGGACGCCCTCCGGAACGCGGCTTTACCGCAAAAGACTTACGCTGGCGGCCAATCGCAGCGCGAGACCGAGGCCTTCGATGAGAACGCCCATACTTTTCCTGGCGACCATCCTCGCCGCCATCGTTTCCGAGACTCATGCCGCCGACCAGCTCGTCTCCGGGCAGCGCCTTTCGATGCGTTCGTCAGACGCAGGCCGGCAGAGCCTCCTCTGGGTAGGCAGGGGCGAAGAGGTCGCTCCGCCCCAGGGCGAGGACGACCCGACGCTGGACGGAGCGGCCTTGCAGGTTCTGTCGAGCAGCGGCGAGACGGCCACGCTCGAGCTTCCGGCCGAGGGCTGGCGCCGCATGCGAAACGGCGGCTTCGCTTTTCGTGCGGGCTCGCCGTCGCCGGTCCGGATCGCGCGCCTTCGCGCCGGTCGGATCGCGGTCCGGGCCGCCTCCACCGGCATCAGCCTGGGCGAGCCGGCGCAGCAATGGGTCGGCCTGATCCTGTCGGTGGGCGAGACGCGCTTCTGCTCCCTGTTCGATGCGGGCATTCGCGCGGACGTTCCCGGCCGCTTCGAGGCGGCGCGAACGCCGGCCCCGCCGGCATGTCCGATCGAAGGCCCCGGAAGCGTGACGTGGCTGATCGAGGATGGTCCCGACGAGCAGTCGCGCACGCTGGCGGCGTTCTTCGCGGCCGCGGCAGGCGACACGATCGAGTTCAGCGAAGGCGCTTTCGAATTCACGACCACGCTGATCATGGCCCACAAGCAGGGCATTACCATCCGTGGCCAGGGCAGCGACAAGACCATCCTGGACTTCCTGACCAGCAATTCGCCCGAGGGCATCTCGCTGTCGCACATGACCGGCATCGTCATCGAGGACCTGACCGTCATCGATACGCCAGGATTCTCGATCAAGGTCTCCGACTCCGACTTCGTGGTGATGAGGAACCTGCGCGCGATGTGGTCGAGCGCGGACTCGAACACGGGCGACGGTGTCGACGATCGCGGCGGCATGGATCCGAAGATCCCCTCGACCCTGGACGTCGCCTGCGCGCGCGAGCTGTCGTTCCCGACCAGCACCGGAACCTACACCGACAAGGACGGCGTGGCGCGCAACTACGTCACCGACAGCAGCAACGGCGGCTACGCGATCTATCCGGTGCTTTCCGACGACGTCCTGCTCGACAACGTGGTGGCGCTCGGCGCGTCCGACGCCGGCATCTACGTGGGGCAGTCCAACGACGTGATCGTCAAGAACAGCGAAGCGCTGTTCAACGTGGCCGGATACGAGATCGAGAACACCGACGATGCCGACATGTTCGACAACGTCGCGCACTGCAACACCGGCGGCTTCCTGGTCTTCGACCTGCCCGGCCTGAACCAGTACGGCGATCGCACGCGCGTGTTCCAGAACTATTCGGGCTACAACAACACGGCCAACTTCGCGCCTGGCGGCGTCGTCACCGGCGTCCCGCAGGGCGTGGGCATGCTGCAGCTCGGCTACGACCGCGTCGAGATCTTCGAGAACACGATCGAGTTCAACCGCACCGTCGGCTTCGTCGCCGCCAGCCACGAGCTGCTCGATGGCGGCACCGACAATGCCGACCGCCGCATGGATCTGTATCCCGAAGGCATCCACATCCACGACAACGTCTTCACCACCAACGGCACGCTGCCGCAGCCGCCCGAGGAAGGCGTCATCCTCTGCGCGCCGGGAACCGGCGGCGACACCGGGCTGCCCTGCATTCCCACCGGCGTCAACGACGGGCACGATTCGCTGCTGACCGCTCTCATCCAGATCAAGGGAGCTCTGGCGGCAGACGGTTACGGCCCCACCGGCGCGCACATCGTCTGGGACGGCATGTACGACGAGTCGGCCAACGCTTGCGATCTGACGCCCGAGCTGGCCGCGCTGGTCGACGAGCGCGGCAAGCCGCAGTACACCGGCGCGCACAGCCCGGCCTGCCGCTACAACCAGTACAAGTTCGACGATCCTGCCCAGCCCTCCACGCGCCGCCATCCCGAATACTGGATGTGCATCGCCGATACCGCCGACCCCGGCGGCAACACTTTCAGCGCCGACGGCCGCAAGTTCATGAACTTCGAGAACACCGATCCCACCGATCCTCCGATCGTGGACGTGAACACGCACGACTGTCCGACTCTCTTCGGCGAGCAGCTGGCATCGCTGTCGGCGGCGGTGGTCGAGGAATACGTTCCCGGCGCCGGCGGCGAGGATGCCCCGACGCAGGCCGAGATCGCGGCGATCTGCGCCGACTACAGCGGCAGCCAGATCAATCGCGAGGCCATCCAGTACAACTGCCAGTGGCTGTCGCAGTACAATCTGTTCGCCGACCCCACCGATCCGCGCGGCGGTCCCAACGAGGGCGGCGTCCCGTTCGATCTGACCACGCCGCTGTTCTCCGACTATGCCATCAAGTACCGCTTCGCGTTCCTGCCACCAGGACAGAAGGCGCAGTGGCACGAAGGCAGCATCTCCGAGCCCAATGCCACGCTGGGGTTCCCGGTCGGCACGGTGATCGCCAAGACGTTCGCGTTCCGCAACGGCGCCGACGAAGAGGTGGTCGAGACGCGACTGCTCATGCACCGCAGCGGCCATGGCGGCGCGTCGTTCTGGGAAGGCATGGCCTTCATCTGGGAGAAGGACGAGGACGGAAACCGCACCGATGCGCGCCTGGCGGTGGGCGGCGGCACGGCCTCGGTGTCGTGGAATTTCGAGGATCCCGATCCCGACGTGAACCAGACCTACACCGGCAGCACGACCGGCTACTCGATCCCGCACGCCAACCAGTGCGGCAGCTGTCACATCAACGACGACCTCGAGCCCGGGGATGCGCCCATCGGCCCCAAGGTGCGGCTCCTGAATCGCCCGATGAGCTACGGATCCGGCCCCGAAAACCAGCTCCAGCACTGGAAGGATCTCGGCCTTCTGGCCGGCGCTCCCGACCTGACCGTCAATGGCGCGGGCATCGCCACCAACGTGCTGCGCACTCCCCGCTTCAACGTTCCCGGTGACGCGTTCCTCGTTCCCGCCAGCGAGCAGGGACGTCTGGATCAGATGAGCGCGAGCGAGATCGACAAGGAGATGCGTGCCCGCGCATGGCTCGAGACCAACTGCGCACATTGCCACAACCGCGACGGCCTGGCGCAGAGCACCGGCGTGTTCTTCGACGTCTTCCGGGAGGTCGACCTGAACTTCGGCATCTGCAAGCGTCCGACCACTGCCGGCAGCTCCTCGGGTGGCCACGATTTCGACATCGTTCCCGGCAGCGCGGCTACGTCGATCCTTTCGTTTCGCGCGCACTCGGTCATTCCCGGAACGCAGATGCCTCCGATGGCGCGCAGCGTTGCGCACGAGGAAGCGCTGGCCGTCGTCGATGACTGGATCAACTCCGTGATCGACGCTAGATACGAAGGGGCAGGCTGTGAGGAATAGTTCCTAGGCGTTCACGCGAGCATCGTCGCCATCTGCGCGTGACGCATCGCGGCCTGATGGCGACGGGTCGCGGACGCCGATGCGCATCGCCATCCCGAAAAGCTCTTCACTCGCCCGCGCTGGTGCGGCGCTGCTCGCGTCCATGCTCGCGGCATGTGCGCCCGCGGCCGATCTGAAAGAGGCCGACGAGCTCAACGCTGCCGCCTCGCCCGCCCTGGAAAGTTCTCAGGGAACACTCTCCGCCCAGCACAGCCGCAGGATCCTCGAAGCGCTGTCGCGCCAGGCCGGCGTCAACCAGTTCCTGCTGCGTCACGTGGCGGTCGAGGAGGCCTACACAGACAGCCCGCTGGTGACGGGCAACCGCGTCACGCTTTTGCGCGACGGCGCACAGACCTACCGGGCGATGGACGAGGCGATGCGCGGCGCGCGCCACCACATCAACGTGGAGGTCTACACCTTCGCGGACGACCAGGCCGGTCGTGAGATCGCCTCCACTCTGGTGGAGCGCCTCCGCGCCGGAGTGGAGGTCAACGTCATTTACGACAGCGTCGGCTGCATCGGCACCAGTCCGGAGTTCCTCGACGGCCTGCGCCGCGAAGGTGCCAGACTGCTCGAGTATCATCCGGTCTCGCCCGCCAGCGTGCGCGACGAGTGGAAGCTGGACCATCGCGACCACCGCAAGCTCCTGATCGTCGACAACAGGGTCGCTTTTACCGGCGGCATCAACATTGCGGACGACTACTCGGGAGGCTCCTTTCGCAGCGGGGGCGGATCCTCGTCGGGGCAGTCCTCGGGCGGAAGCACCAGCATGAGCGCTGCCGCTACCTCGCGTGGTGAGAGCGATGGCAGCAGGCCGTCGCCGAAGGAGGCCTGGCGTGACACGCACGTACGCATCGAAGGACCGGTGGTGGCCGAGTTCCAGAAGCTCTTTCGCGAGCAGTGGGAGAAGGAGAACGGCGAGGCCGTAAACTGGGACGGCGGCTATTTCGCCGATACCGCCTCGGCCGGCGATCAGATCGTTCGCGCCATCGGCTCGACTCCCGATGACGAGGTCAGCATCATTCACACTACCTTTCTTTCGGCGATCCGCCGCGCCGAGAAGTCGATCTTCATCACGCAGGCCTATTTCGTCCCGGACCAGGAGCTGGTCGATCAGGTAAAGGAGGCCGCCCGGCGCGGCGTCGACGTACAGATGATCCTGCCTGGCGAAGGAGGGTTCTGGATGACCCGTTTCGCCGGGCGGTCGCACTTCCGCGACCTCCTCGAAGCGGGAGTCAAACTCTTCGAACGCACGGGACCGATGCTGCACGCCAAGACCGCCGTCATCGACGGCGTGTGGTCGACGGTGGGGTCGACGAACTTCGACTGGCGCAGTCTTGCCAAGAACGACGAGATCAACGCCGTCGTCCTCGGAGAGAGCTTCGCCGCCGAGCTCGAAGCCATGTTCCGGGACGACCTCGCACAGTCCGTCGAGATCACCCTCCACGACTGGAAACGCCGAGGCCCGACCACCCGCATCAAGGAATTCTCGGCCAGGATCTGGGAACGCCTGCTCTGAGACTCTCAGTCGGCGATCGTGTACGCGTCGAACGGCAGCAATCTCTCGAAATCGACGAGCTCGTAATGAAAGTTCGGCCAGGCCGGGCCGGGGCGCTTGCCGATGAGCTTCATGCCCAGACGCTCGAGCACCTTCGCGGATTGCACGTTGGGCTCATCGGTGGCGGCGTGCACCTTTACCGCGCGCGTCGTCCGCACCAGATACAGCAGCGCCGCACGGCTGGCCTCGTAGGCAAGACCTTTTCCCCACTGCGGCTCGGCGATGCCGTAGAGAAGCTCGGGCTCGATGGCGTCGTCGCAGGAGCGGAAACCGCAAAAGCCCATGACCTGGTTTCCGTCCTCGGCCAGCCGCAGCGTCCATTGGCCGAAGCCGTGCACGGACATGTCGGTCAGGCTCGCCATCACGACCTGCTCGGCAGTCTCGCGTTCGATGATGCGATCGTCCCACAGGTAGCGGCGCACGCCCGGGCTCGTCCACAATGCATGAAGAGGATCGATGTCGTCGGTCGAGTACGGACGCATGATCAGCCGCGGGGTGCGCAGGGTGGCCAGCATCGGCTCAGGGAATCACGCCGCCGGCGGAGTGGTCAAGACGCGCTCGGGCACGAACTTCCATGGGCGCTAACGCCGTGCCAGCGAGGAGGAGCTGCGGATCGTCTCGACGATGCGATCGGCGATGACGGCGTTTCCGTTCGGGCTGACGTGGGCGTCGTCGATGTAGATGTATTGCTGGCCGTCAAAGGCATTCGTCAGGTCATGGACGTAGTCGAGGCCGCGCTCGCGGATCCGTGCCTGCAGCAGCGGGTAGACGGTTCGGAACTGCTCGGCGCCAAGAACCCGGTCCAGCTTCAGATGATCGAGTCGCGGACTGCCCAGGTAGGCGACCGGCTGCAAAAAGACGAAGAGCGCACCGCCGCGGGCCGTGACAACGTCGCGGGCCATTTGCCAGATCGAAAGCAGCGAGTCGGCTACCTGGCTGGCGCGCGCCGGCTCGTCGTGGCAGCAGAACTGGTCTCGCACGAACTTCTTCTCGCCGATCAGGCGCCGGAAGAAATCCACGGGTGGCCGGACCACGTCCGTATACAGGAACCCCAGCGCGGGAGATTCGGTCAGCGCGCGGCGCAGCTTGTTCTCGACCATGTGGCCGTTCAGGCTGCGAGTCACTCCATAGTTGCAGTGCGTCCAGACGTGGTTGAAGCCGCCGTAGAACACCACCACCTGCGGCATCTCTCCGGTGCTGATCAGGCTCAGCAGCTGATCGAGCTGCTGGCGGCAGGTATGGCCGCCCTCGCCGTAGTTGGTGACGACGAACTCGGTGGTCTTCTGATCGAAGAAGGCCGCGATGGTCTCGTCGTCGGAGGCGCCTTGGCCCCACATCGTCGAGCCGCCGAAGAACCCGAGCGTGCGCGCGTCTTCGGCATTGTTCTCGGTCCCTCGTCGATGCGTACGATTGCCGCGCTCGTCGATGGTGACGTTGTCGGTGCGCAGCGGCAGGCGCCGCCATTCGACGAACGGCACGTAGTCTTCCACCGTTCGGCCGAGGTCGGCGAACAATGCTCGTGAGGCTTTCTTGTCGGGATAGTTCGGAAGCTCGGCGCGCGCGTCGGGCCGGGGGATGATGCGACGGCCGAGGTTGACGACGTCGCCGGCGGCGGCAGTGATCAGGACGAGCGCCATCCACGCAGCGCAGACCAGCGCGGCGTTGATGAGGAGAAGGCGCAGAACTCGAGGCAGGCGCATCCTGTCGCGCGCGCGTCCGTGCAGTCAGAAGAGCCAGCGAGGAACCCTTTCGCAGAAGCGCTCGTAGGCGGAGCCGAAGCTGCGCCGCAGTGCGGGTTCCTCGTAGAACACGATGAAGCTCTGGAACGCGGCGGCGACGAAACTGCCATGGAGAGCCAGCCAGAGCGACTGCACCAGCACCGCCTCGCCCAGCAGGATCGTCAGGACGCTGACGTACATCGGGTTGCGCGTGTAGCGGTACAGGCCGGAGGCAACCAGTTCCTTGGGCGGATCGATGGGAGCCGGCGTGCCGCGTCCCTTCTGGGTGAAGTCGTAGACGCACCACAAGTAGCCGGCCACGCCGGCGCCGATCATCGCAAGTCCCGCCCACGAAAAGGCGCTGGCATCGATGCGCAGCTCCGTCCCGGTGCGCGACAGGATCAGCAGCGGCAAGTAGATCGTCACCGTTCCCGGGACGATGACGGTGAACACCACCGTCTTCAGGGCCGCCGACGTCGTCTCGCGCATGCGTGCAGTGGAGGTCGCCGCCCCGGCTCTTGCAAGGCCGAAGGCCTGCAGGCGGTGGTCGGCTTCGCATGGACCATGCCGGCGGTTCGGATCCGCATCGAGGGCAGGCCGACATTTGCCGCCGGCCTGCCCTTGCATGTCTGGCCGGAACTTGGCACGCGAGACCTCCAAGGGCGCGACCGGTGCCATGACGGCCTGCCCGGCAGTGCATGCTGGACGCGTCACGCTGCCTGGCGGCACCGCCCAATGGCGACGACAGGAGAACGCGCAGGATGGGCGAGCCGGCATTCGACCTTCGCACGATCGACATCTTCAGTCCCGACCACTACGTCGCCCACGGCTATCCGCATGCGGAGTGGAAGTACCTGCGCAGGCATTCGCCGGTGCACTGGTACGACGTGCGTCCCGACGTCGATGCGTTCTGGGCCATCACCAAACATGCAGACGTGATCGAGCTGTCCAAGCAGCCCGAGATCTTCCAGATCGCGCCGCGCCTGGCGATGTTTCCGCGCCGCACCGAGCCGCCCACGCGGCCGCGCTCGCTCCTGAACATGGATCCGCCCGATCACGGCGCCTACCGCCGCGTGTCGGCCAGCCGCTTCACGCCGCGCACGGTGCGGGAGCTGGCGCCGCACGTCGACGACATGACGCGCGAGATCCTGGATGCGGCGGCTGCCAAGGAAGGCGGCGATTTCGTCGCCGACATCTCGGCGCCCATCACCATCGGAGTCATCGCCGACATGCTCGGGGTCCCGGCTGCCGATCGCGACAAGCTCTTCCACTGGACCAACGAGGTCATCGCGCCCGAGGATCCCGAGTTCCAGCACGGCAACGCTGGTCAGACTTTCGAGAAGGCTCGCATCGAGCTGTTCACGTACTTCAAGGAGCTCTCCGACGAGCGTCGAAAGAACCCTACCAGCGACATCGTCAGCACGGTCGCCAACGGAGCCGTGCACGGTGAGCCGCTGCCCGACTTCGAGCTGCTCTCGTACTACCTGCTGCTGGTGGCGGCGGGCAACGAAACCACGCGCAATGCGATGACGGGCGGGATGATCGCGTTCCTCGAACACCCCGCAGAATGGGAGAAGCTGCGCGCCAACCCACAGCTGCTCGACCTTGCCATCGAGGAGATCGTGCGCTGGACCACCCCGGTCATCCAGTTCACCCGCACGCCCGCGCAGGACTACGTGCTGCGCGGGCAGACCATTCGCGCCGGCCAGCCGTGCTGTCTCCTCTATCCCTCGGCCAATCGCGACGAGGAAGTGTTTCCCGACGGCGACGTCTTCCGCATCGATCGCGATCCCAACGACCACGTAGGCTTCGGCCGCGGCGAGCACGTCTGCCTCGGCGCCCACCTGGCGCGGCTCGAGTTGAAGACGGCGTTCGCACATCTGCTCGAGCGTCTGGAGCATGCCGAGCTTTCCGGACCGGTCGAGCGCGCGCGCTCGTCGTTCGTCGGCGGGATCAAGCGCGCGCCGATGCGGTGGGCGATCCGCGCGGCTTGAACGCTCGCCGCGATCCGTCCGAAAGTGTCCGGCGCCGATTCACGTCAGATGCGCCGCGCAACGATGACGTAGCGTCCCTTCTCCCGCCCCGATGTCGGCAGATTCAGGTACGCTCCGAGCACGATTTCGCATCCAGCACGTTCGACCAGCTCGCGTTCCACGCCCGGCGGATGGCTGTCGTAGAAGAACGTCTGTCCGAACATCGTGTCGGTGAAGGCGGAATTCACCGAACCACCGGCGGTAAGAAGCAGGCGGCCGCCGGGCACGAGCATCTGGGCCATGCGCGTAATCAGATCCTCGTGACTGTCGCGCTCGATGTGAAACAGGGCGTCCCAGCACACGACGGCGTCGAAGCTGCTCGCGGCTCGGAAGTCCTCGATCGACGAATGGACCCAGGCGGCGGCAGGGAAGCGTTCGCGGGCGAGCTGCAGGAGTGCTTCGGCCTGATCCACGCCGGTCATCCTGTGTCCGCGCGCCAGGATGTAGGCGGCATTGGGACGGCCAGTGCCGCAGCCGAGATCGAGGACGTGCGAGCCCGGCCGAAGCGGTTCCAGCACCAGGTCCAGGTACTCACGGTCACGGCCATGGAACGCGCGCCGCGCCCGATCCCAGTCCGAGACGATGGCGTCATAGGAAGCGTGGTTGAGGTCTCGGCTGGTGCGTTTGGACATCATTCACCGCGCACCGGCTCGCGCGCGGCAACGAAACCCCATTTTTCAGTCGGCGTCTAGTACGCGCACCGCATCGCCAGTTCCGCGCTGCACTGCTCCTCGACGTACTCGGCCTCGGCGCACTCGGCACCGGCGGTTCCGCCGAACGAAACGATCGTCTGAAGCGGCATCAGGTCGGAATGCTCGGCGTAGCGGCCCGCGTACCCTGTGAGCTTGAGGCGCACGCGGCTCCGGCTGGTCAGCGACGGCAACTCGGTGAGGACGACCTTGCGCACTCCGTTGACCGGCGCGGTCGTGCGGTCGAGATACCGCAGGCGCGTCGGACGCGTCTGCCAGCCGCGCGTTCCGGCTCCCGCGAAGGTCCCCCCGGGCAGCTCGAGGTCGGCAACCGCTGCATCGTTGAACGACTCGACGCGGACGCGCATTCCCGAAGCGGCCACCGGCAGGTCGGCGATGCCGCCGGCGCCGTCGGGAAGCTCGAAACCCATGAGGATCTCCAGCCGGTCGTCGCGCTTGGGAATGGATTGGCCAAGGAAGATGGTGGAGGCGACCGTGCGCGCCGCCGATGCCGTCTGCTGGCCGTCGACGTTCGTGCACGGGTCGCAGCCGTCGGGAACTGCATCGGCGTCGGTATCGATGGAATCGTCGAAGCCCGGGCAGATCGAGCACGAAGAATCGCTGCTGTCGCAGAAGCGCCGCACCAGCGCCTCCTCGGTGCCATCGCCGAAGCCGACGTAGGAGGCGATCACGCTGCCTTGCTGCGAGAACTCGAGGTTCAGATCTTCGAGCCGCAAAGTCAGGTCGTCGCTGAGCGGCAAGGGCTCACCCTGGGCCACGCCGGCCGCATCGTAGGCCTGCGCGAACGTGCTCGGGTAGTCGGTACGGCCGGCCAGGTAGAACGAGCCGTCGGGCCGCAGGTCAAGCAGCGTCCCGCAATCGGCGCTGCAGACGGCGTCCGGGCCATCGGTAAGTGCACCGGCGGCATCGTAGTGCGAAAGCGTGACGGGCGGCAGCGCGGAGGTTGCATGCGTCAGCACGTAGAAGCCGCCAGATGCCGTCATGGCCACCAGCATCGGCCGATTGGTGATGTCGTCAGGACCGCCGAGAAGAATGGCCGCCGTTACCGGCTGCTGATCGTCGTCGTAGAGCCTCGCGTACGGAATGTAATGCCGGTTGCGGACGGGGATGGGGCTGTGGATCCACGTCACGACGAACGCTCCCGTCTCCGAGACCGAGACCTCGGGAGCGTAAATGGTGTCGTTGACGCCGTTTTGCTGGGCGGAGAAGACCTCGAGCTCGCTGGCGGCCAGCGGATCGTCAGGATCCACCGTTCTGGCGTGCACCGAGATCTGGCCGCCGAGCTCGCGGTTCCAGGCGACGATGAAGCGCTCCTCGCTGAGCGTCGCTACGTCGCATCTGTATTCGGTGCCGGATCCGGCATCGCCGAGCGTCAGCGTGCCGCCGACGAGCTGGCCGTTCGCATCGATGATGCGTGCCTTGAGCTCGCCGTCGGCCCAGACCACGAGGAAGCGTCCGTCCGCAAGCACGGCGGCCTCGGGCCCATCCCAGAAGGCGCCGCCACCGATCGCCAGCTCGCCTGTCAGCGGTTGCCCGATGGGCGAAAACAATCGCGCGGTGACGGAGGTGTCCTGCTCCAGCCAGGTCACCAGGAAGCGGCCGCTGTCGGCGGTGGCGACGACCGGACGGGTAGAAATGGTCGTGCGGGACGGCGCGGACCGCAATCTCGCCTCCGGCCGGGGTCAGTGCGGAAGATCCTGCTGCCGGCAACAGGAGTGTGAGCGCAAACATGGGAGTCAGAAGCGTACGCGACCGGACCATCGACTCGCCTCCTTTACTTTCGTCCCGTCCTTATGGGGGCGCACGAGCCGAAGCGAGTGAGGGCCGACATGAAAAAAACGGCGGCCTCCCGGGGAAGACCGCCGCTCTATCGTCCGCAATGCGGTGTTCTGAGCCGACGCGCCCAGCGCCCTCTACGCCACCGCCCGCGCCTTGCCCGTTGCCGGCTCGGGCGCCGCGGTCAGCGAGCTTTCGATGCGCATGCCGTAGAAGCTGCGATGCACGAAGAACATCGAGATCGCCAGGAACACCGCCGACAGTACGAGGGTCAGGCCGGCGTTGGCGTGGGAGAGCTCGACCGCCAGCTCCACGGCCAGCAGGCCGAAGAGAGTCGTGAACTTGATGACGGGGTTCATGGCCACCGACGAGGTGTCCTTGTACGGATCACCGACGGTGTCGCCGACCACGCATGCCTCGTGCAGCGGCGTGCCCTTCATCTTCAGGTCCACTTCGACGACCTTCTTGGCGTTGTCCCAGGCGCCGCCGGCGTTGGCCATGAAGATGGCCTGGTACAGACCGAAGATGGCGATGGAGACCAGGTAGCCGATGAAGAAGAACGGCTCGAGACACGCGAAGGCCAGCGTGCCGAAGAAGATGGCCAGGAAGATGTTGAACATGCCGCGCTGAGCGTACTGGGTGCAGATCTGAACGACCTTGCGGCTGTCGGCCACCGAGGCTTTGTCGGAACCTTCGAGCTTGATGTTGTTCTTGATGAACTCGACGGCGCGGTATGCGCCCACCGACACCGCCTGCATCGAGGCGCCCGAGAACCAGTAGATCATCGCTCCGCCGGTGACCAGGCCGAGCAGGAAGGGCGCATGCAGGATCGAGATCTTTTCGACCTGTTCGGTAAGTCCGTCGGTCAGCATGAACAGGATCGAGAAGATCATCGTGGTGGCGCCCACGACCGCCGTGCCGATGAGCACCGGTTTGGCCGTAGCCTTGAACGTGTTGCCGGCGCCGTCGTTCTCCTCGAGGAACTCCTTGCCCTTCTCGAAGTTGGGCGAGAAGCCGAAGTCCTTCTGGATCTCCTTCTCGATGCCCGGAATGTTCTCGATCAGCGACAGCTCGTAGACCGACTGCGCGTTGTCGGTGACCGGGCCGTAGGAGTCGACGGCAATGGTGACCGGGCCCATGCCCAGGAAGCCGAAAGCCACCAGGCCGAATGCGAAGATCGGCGAGGGATCCAGCGAGCTCCCCGGCACCGGGAAGAGCGCGCCCATGCCCAGGGTGCTGACGCCGTAAGCCATGCCCATCAGCGCGACGATCAGCATGCCGAGCCAGTAGGCGCTGAAGTTGCCGGCGACCAGGCCGCCGATGATGTTCAGCGACGCGCCGCCTTCGCGCGAGCCCTGCACGACCTCGCGCACGTGGCCGGAGTTGGTGGAGGTGAAGATCTTGACGAACTCGGGAATGAGCGCGCCGGCAAGGGTGCCGCACGAGATGATGGTCGAGAGCTTCCACCACATCGAGGTGTCGGTCTGCCCTCCGATGACGATGTCACCGATCAGGAAGTAGGAAACCAGGTAGGTCAGCACGACCGAGACGAGCGAGGTCAGCCAGACCAGGAAGGTCAGAGGCGCCTCGAAGTCCATGTGCGAGGCGTTCTCGTATTTGCCGCGCGCGATGACGTTGTTGGCCATGTAGGAAGCCCAGCTGGCGCCAACCATCATGATGCGCATCGCGAAGATCCAGACCAGGAGCTGAACCTGGATGCGCGGCGCTTCCTCGCCGAGGCCGAGCGTGGCCAGCAGGATGAAGGTGATGAGCGCCACGCCGGTGACGCCGTAGGTCTCGAAGCCGTCGGCCGAGGGGCCGACCGAGTCGCCGGCGTTGTCTCCGGTGCAGTCGGCGATGACGCCCGGGTTGCGGGCATCGTCTTCCTTGATGCCCAGAACGATCTTCATGAGGTCGGAGCCGATGTCGGCGATCTTGGTGAAGATGCCGCCCGCGATACGCAGCGCGGAGGCGCCGAGCGATTCGCCGATGGCGAAGCCGATGAAGCAGGGGCCGGCAAAGTCTCCCGGAATGAACAGGAGAATGGCCAGCATGATGATCAGCTCGACCGAGATCAGGACCAGACCGATGCTCATGCCCGCGGTCAGCGGAATGTCGTAGGTCGGGAAGGGCTTGCCGCGGAGGCTGGCGAAGGCGGTGCGCGAGTTGGCGAACGTATTTACGCGGATGCCGAACCATGCCACGCCGTAGCTGCCCGCGATTCCGATCAGGCTGAACAGCAGGATCACGACGACGCGGAAGGCCGTCATGTTCTCGTTGGTGGTCAGGACGCCGAAGTAGAGGACGATGACGGCGCCGATGAAGACCTCCAGGATCAGGATGAACTTGCCCTGGGTGATCAGGTACTCCTTGCAGGTCTCGTAGATGAGCTCGGAGATCTCGAGCATGGAGCGGTGCACCGGCATGTTCTTGAGCGCGCGGTACTGCATCAGGCCGAAGACCATGCCGAGGGCCGAGACGATGATGCCGAGCCCGAGAATGGTGGAGCCGCTGACGCTCCCACCAAAGAAGAGGGGCTGGTCGAAGCTGGGCAGCACGAGGTCGGCTTCGCTTGCCAAGGCGGGCAGGGCCGTAAGGCCAGTGAGCAGGCAGGCTACGGCGGCGAGCAGGGCCGTGCGGAGAACTACGGCGCGGCCTTTGAGGGCGCGTACGGTTACGTCCATTGGTTCTGGTCCTCTATGCTAAGAAACGGGATTGAAGGCGGGGGTTTATAGCAGGGTAACGCGTCGAGTCGAGCCGTACCCTGCCGGACGGGGATAGCCGGCCATCGGCGGCGTTGCCCGGCTCCGCGTCGCTATGACGGGCCTCCAGCCCGCCTTCGCTCCTCGATCGCGGGCGCCTTGCGGCTGACCCACTCTCCGCGTCCGGCTGCACGCGCATGGGCGTCGCTCCTCGATCGCCGGGCGTCTTGCGGCTGGACCCGCTTCGCCGCCCGGCCCCCACCGCTCCGAACGCGCCCGAAGCGTCCGCGGCGTTGCGGGTCGCTGCGGCGGGCCCAGCCCGCGTCACTCCATCCTGAACCCGGCGCCTCGGCTGGCCCGTCTTCGTGGGCGCCGATCGCTGGCGAGCGGCTCAATGGCTTTCGCAGCGGGCCCGCACGCTTGCGGCTGGTCCGGCTGCGCAGGGCTACGGGATGACCTCGAAGCAGTAGAGGCGGTTGGGTGTGTCGCAGGCGGTGGCGGTGTCGTCGGTCCAGGTTGCGTCGCTGGCGCCGCTGGTGCCGCGCCAGGCGACGGGGGGCGAGGTGTGGGCACTGTAGGTCCAGTCGTCGCAGGTCTCGAGCTCGTCATAGTACTTGCGGCCGTTCGAAAGCGTTCCGGTATAGACGAAGGCGTTGGTCACCGTCGTCCCGAGCTCCGTCTTGCTGATGCCGTTGTCGAGGGTCCCGTCGATCAGGTCGAAGAGGTCGTGCGCGACGACGGTCGTGCCGTCGACGAGCACGTACGGCAGGTTCTCCACCCGATTTTTCGCATCGACGCTGCTCGTGCTCAGCCAGGCGGCCCATTGGCGGCCATGCAGATTGGTAAGGGACGAAGCTTCCGCGCGGTTCTTGCATCGAGTGTCGGCGCCGGCCAGTCCGCCGAGATTTCCGTTGGTCATCTCCACCGAGGTGACGAACACGTACAGTGCCGCCTGGCAGTGCTCGTCGTCTGACCAGTTGCCGCTGGCGCATTCGTTCTGGCCGTTGCCGGACGGTGCCAGCACGTATCCGGGATGGCAGGTCAGGGCGCACGTGCCGCCGTTCCCGGTCGGATCGCAGTCCTCGTAGGAGCCGCCAACGGGATCGGCGGGCTGGGTGCACTGGCCGCAGGTGCCGTTGTCGGCGCCATCGTCGAAGAGGTCGCAATCGACCGTCAGATTGTCGAACGCGTTGACCATGCTGCAGAAGCGGCAGCGCGCGCGCACTTCCACACACGAAGCGAAGGCGGCCCAATTCTCCGAGCCCGTGGGCCCCGCGAAGCCGGCACAGTCGGTATCGCTGCCGACCGAGTCGCCGGTGGCGCCGTCGCCGTCGAACGGATCACGCGTGAGCGATGCGCATACGTCGGCGGCCTTGTCCTGCAGCTTGGCCACGACGGCGCCGATGGTGGAGTCGGCGCCAACGGAGTTCTCGTGCACGGAGGATCCGGCCGTATCCGGATCGGCCGCGCTTCCGGTCAGACAGGCGGCGATGTCGGAGTCCGAGGTCGCCCCGCCGGGCACCGGCCCCTTTTCGGAAAGCATCGACTTCTTGCAGGCGAGCCAGACCTTGCCCATGGCCGAGGTGAGCTTGCCGGCCTGCGTGGCGATCTGCCCTCTGCACTTGCATGCATCGTCACCGTTCTCGCAGAACAGCCCGGTATCGAGCGACCTTCCGAAGAGGTCGTGGTGCAGGTCGGCGACCGCGGCCGTTGCAGCTGCGCTGACCGCCGCTGCGTGCGAGTCGGGGCCGGCATGCTCGGCGATCGTCGGATATTCGGTCGTGCAGTGCTTGTCCGCCGCGCCCGCGACCTTTGCCTGCGCCTTGGCGATCTTGCCCTTGGCGTCGGCGGCGATGCAGGCCTCGGCACTGGGGCCGCCCTCGCCGCCGCTGCCGATCGCCGAGTAGGCGGCCATGCAGCCGCGCGTGACGCCAGCGGCCTGGGCGGCCAGCTTGATGCCGGCGCCGTTCATCTGGTTGAGGCACTTCTGCTGATCCTTGGTCTGCTGGGCAGATGCACCATCGACGCAACTCAGCAGCAGGACGGACGAGACGAGGCCGGCGAAAGTCTTCATGAACTTCTCCCCACGGCCGTTCGACGAAATGACTGACGGAACGCGAACGGCAAGCCGCGTTCTAACGCGGCCATCGCAGGGGAGTCTCGAAACTCTCGTATAAGTTTCGTACAAGCCTGCTAGGCGAGCATCGCGCGCGCGCGCCGGACGTCGCGCGTGGTCTCCCCGCCGCGGATCGCCTGAAGCGCAGTCTCGATTCGCTGGCGCGATTCACGCTTGCCTCTGCCTGGCCGCCCGACTTCGGCCATCGTCATCGCGGTACGCAGCCGTAGCGAGCGCGACCCCTGCTCGGTCGCCAGGTCGAGCGAGCGTTGCAGCGACGTCTCGATCTCCTGGCGCGCGCCGTGGCCATCGGCGACGTTCAGCACGACCGCCCGCCACCGGTAGAGCTCCGGTTCCCACCAGCGCGCCGCGCCCTCTTCGATCAGGGCAGCGGCCTCGTCGAGCAGCGCCAGGGCCTGCATCGCGCGGCCGGCAGCGACGAAAACGTCGACGGCCACGGTGATCAGGTACACCGACTGCATCATCGTCCCGTGGGTGCGCAGTGCCGCCAGGCCGTCTTTCGCCTTGTTCGCGGCGGCATCATCCTGGCCCGCTTCCATGAGCACCCAGGCAACCAGCAGATCCGCGCAGGCCTGCGCCTGGATGATGCCCTGTTCGGCAACGCATCGCGCCAGCTCGGCGCAGACCGCTTCGAGCGCTGCCGCGTCGCCGCGCCAGTGATGGATGGCCGCCAGCGGCTGGAGCGTGATCACCAGGTTGAACGGGTCGGCGTTGCGAGCCTTGGCCAGAGCATGGAGCGCATTGGCCAGGCCATCGTCGGGTCTGCCGGCCTGCCACAGCGCGGCTCCGCCCATGCTCAGCGCCGAGCACGCGTGGTCGATCGGCCCGAGCGTCAGGCCCGGCGGCGCCACATCGATCGAACGCTGCGCGTGATCGATGGTGCCCGGCAGGTCTCCGCGGTGATACAGCACGGCGCCCATGAGCATCTCGGCGTAAGCACGGTTGCCTGCGTCAGCTCGAGTGGCAGTCATTTCGAGGAGCTCGCGTGCGATGTCTTCGGCCGGTTGCGGCCTGCGTTGCATGAGGTTGGCCAGCAGCAGGCCCGCCATCGACATGAGCTCGCCGCTGGCATCGGCGCCGGCGGCCTGCAGCGTGCGCGCACGCATGTACAGCGCGGTCAGATCCGGATCACGGAATCCCTGCAGCGCCGGCAGCACCGTGCCGAGCTCGCGCAGGATGGCGCCTTCCTGCACCTGCAGATCCGCGCTCCCGGGCAGTAGCGCCAGCGCGCGGCGAAGATGGAATGCGGCGTCGCGCGAGGCGTGGCGCCGGCTCGAATCGCGCGCCGCCATACGATGCTGGCTCACCGCCCGACCCGCGTCGCCGCCGCGCTCGAAGTGGTCGGCGAGGATGGCAGCGATCTCCACGGCCCGCTCACCGAATGCCGCAGCCAGGCCTTCGCCGATGCGGCAGTGCGCGGCCCTTCGCGCCGACGGCGCCTGATCCTCGTAGAGAACCTTCTGGTACAAGGCGTGGCCGAAACCGTAGCGACCGCTGACGATGCCGTTCGGCCAGTCGCTGTCGCCGAGACGAACCAGCAGCGCGCTCTTCCGCGCCAGCTCCGTGCACGTCACGTCCACATCGGTAACAGGTGCATCCAGAGCCAGCGCCACCGTGGCGGCGTCCATTTCCAGGCCGGCAAGGCTGGCTGCGCCGAGAACCCTGCGCTCGTCCTCGGCGAGCGCGGCGATATCTTCCTGCACCAGCTCGCGGAGCGTCTCCGGAATCGAATCGAGCGCCCGGCCAAGGTCCGCTTCGTGCGTCGGGCTCCAGTTCGTTGCCAGCGGCAGCACGCCGGCGGCGATCAGATGGTTGACTGTCTGCACCAGGAAGAACGGATTGCCGTTGGTATGCGCCAGAAGCCGGCCTGCGAGCCAGAGCGGATACGCCATGCCAGGAAAGCGCTCGGCCAGGAACTGCGCGACGTCGCTTTCGGTCAGACCATCCAGGACGAACTCGCGACAGCGCCCGCGCCGTTTCAGCTCGCGGCGAGTGCGCGCGATCCCGCGAGCATCGGCAACCGCTTCGGCCAGACGCAACGTACCGATGAGCCGGAACTCGGTGAGCGCGAAGTTCTCCGCCGCCATCTCGATGAGCTCGAGCGTGGCCTCGTCGGCCCAGTGAAGATCCTCGAGAATCCAGACCACCGGACCAAGACCGCGAAGCAGCGCGAGCATCTCTTCGACGATCGTTCCCGGTGAAGCGGCGGCAGTGCGCGAGCGCAGCTCTTGGCCATCCTCCGCCGTCATCAGCGATGGCAAGCGGGACAGCCAGCTCGGTGCCACGGCTCGCAGCAGCGGAAGCACGTCGGCGCGTGCCTGGCTCATGGTCTGAAGCGCACCGAGCACCGGCAGGTAGGGATAGCCGCGGCCGAAATGGGCCAGGCACTGGCCGCGCCCGAACAGGTAGGGACGCTGCGATCTGGCGCCCTCGATCTGCATGAGATTCGCGAACTGCTCGACCAGTGTCGTCTTGCCGATGCCGGCCTCGCCCGAAACCAGCGCGATGCGGCATCCCGGGTCGCTTTGCGATGCCAGCGCCTCCAGGCTTGCGAGCTCGCCGCGACGCCCGACGAACGGGGCGGCCGCGGCGCCTGCTTCAGTAGATTCCTGGGCGACATCCGGCGACGGCCGCGCTTTCGTCGCCGCAGCGAGCGCGCCGACGAATCGGAAGCCGCGACCATGGACGGTCTCGATGTAGGCGGGATGCCTGGCGTCGTCGCGCAATGCCCGGCGCAGCTCCGCCACAGAAATGCTGGGCATCGTGTCGCCGACGACCGCGTCCTCCCAGATCTCGGCCAGGATCTCTTCCTTGCTCAGCAGAACGCCGGGATTGGCGACGAGAAGGCACAGCAGCTCCCAGCTCTTGGGCCGAAGGTGCAGGACCTCGCTTCCGCGTTTCAGCTGCCCGCTGCCGGGATCGAGGCGAAACGGGCCGAAGACGGCTGCTTGGTCGGGCATGCGCGCGAGCCGGGCCTTCGGCGTCTTCATCGGTGCCTTATAGAAAACTTATATCGGACTTACGAGACTGCGTGGCCGTCTCCGGGTTACACCCGCGCCATGGAAGCCAAGAACGTTGTCGCAGCCGCGGATAGCGCGCCGGACACCCTTGCCGAACCGGTCTCACCGGACGCAGGCGCGCTCGAAGCTCGGCCACTGGCGCCGCTCCCGTCCGACTACGCCTTTCTCGTCCAGCTGGGACGCGACACCGATTTTGGCGCCGGGATGCTGGTCGGCCAGATCGAGCATCTGGTGTCCGGCCGGCAGGCGCGCTTTGCCGGCCGTGAACAGATGCTCTCGTTCATGAGCGACACGCTGGCGGACGTCGAATCGGTGCACGAGCGCACAAAGCGCTGAACGCGCGGTTCGGCCAGGCGGCAACGACCGTACGGCCGATGGCGGCGAAGGCACGTGGCAGTAGTGCGCTCGGCCCGCCTCTGCCTCACTCCGCCGCCAGCGTTCGAATGTCGGCCAGGACGGTTTGGGCGTGCAGGTAGGAGGACGAGTAGATGTTGCGGATCCGTCCTCGCGCATCGATCAGGAACACGCGCAGGACGTGCGAGATGGTAGCCAGAGGCTTGCCGTCCTGGTCGACGTCGTGGCGAATGCTCTGACCGTAGGACTCCAGGATCGGTGCCAGGGCCTCGGGCGAATCCGTGGTAAGGAAGTGCCAGCTCACGCTCGGCCGCACCAGGGCCTTGGCGAGCTCGGCCATCTTCTCGGGACGGTCGCGAGCCGGGTCGAGGCTCAGCGACAGAAGCCGCACGCGCTGCTGCAGGCCGGTGTCGGCTCCGACGGCGTCGCGCACCTTGGACATGACGAAGTTGGCCAGCGGACAGCCATTGCGATCGGGGCAGGAGCGGTAGACGAAGGCCATTACCACGATCCGTCCCGCCATGAGCTCGGCCAGGGTTCGCCGCGTTCCGTCGCTGTCGACCACGTTGCCGCCGGCGGCATCGCCGAGCGGCGGAAGCTCATAGGTTCCAGGAAGCGGCGCAGGGAAGGAGAGCTCTTCCCAGCCGGGCGCGGCGATGGGGTCGTTGGTGCGGACCTGCGGGTTGGCCGCGGCAACGCCCGCGCTCAGCACGATGCCGACCGCGGCTGCGACCATGCCCCGCGCCCGAGCGCGGCGTGGCGGCAGCACGAACGAGAGCCGCCTTGCGGCGGCAGTCGCCTTCACGTTGCGCGCGGTGGCCAGCGCCTTCACGTTGCGTGCGGCGGCAACGCCGTTCGCGGTGCGTGCGGTGGCCAGCGCGTTCGCGGTGCGTGCGGTGGCCACGGCCGCCCTGGATGCCGCGTGCAAATCAGTTCGCCGGCGCCGCCGCTGCCGAAGCGTCGCCGCTGGCGCGCGCAGGGCTCGCATACAGAGCGCGCGCGCCGAAGCGCATCTGATGCGGCGCACCCAGGCCGTCCTTGACGAAGTCGATGGCGAAACGTTCCTTCAGTTCCTTGCCGTCCCAGTCATAGGCCTTGAAGAACTGCAGCGGCGTCCCGTCGTCGCTGGTGGTCTTGTCCCACTTGGCCAGCAGCGAGGAGGTGAAGTAGAGCCGCTTCCCATCCCAGCTCTCGGACACCATGTTCACCTGCGGGCCGATCTTCTTCTCGTAGATCTGCCTGGCAGCGCGCGGATTGGAGACGTCGAACAGACGCGTCATGCCGTCGTTCCAGGTGTTGACCCACAGCAGCTTGTCGTCGGCGCTGATCGAGATGTCGACGGGGAGCGGAATCTTGGTGGCATCGCCGATGTCGCCCACCGCCTCGGCCTTCCAGTTGCCCGCGGCATCGGCCGAGATCAGCCAGATCTTGGAGGTCAGCGCCGTGGTGGTGAAGCAGTAGTCGTTGTTGGCGCCCCACGCGCAGCGGATCTCGAGCGGCGCGCCGGGAACGTCCAGGACGACCTTGGGCGTGCGCTGGTGCAGGTTCCAGACGACGACGGTGTTGCCAAACTTCTTCATCGCGTCGGCATCGGCCATCACCTTGGAAAGCTCGTTCATGTAGTTGGTGTGACCGGTAAACGACGAGGTGATGAGCGCATTGCGGCGTGGCAGCGCGCGCGAGTCGTAGCCGTAACCGTCGGCGAACTGGCCGGATTTCTTCGCACCCCGCAGGTCGATGTCGTTGGGCATCCAGTGCGTGGTGATGTACTTGCCGTCGTTGGTGTACTCGACCATGCCGGTGCGCCCGCCTTTGTCGGCCGCGTTCGAAAGTCCCGTGACGAGCATGCGGCCGGGCAGGGCGTACAGCGTGTGCGGGCCGACCACGCCGCCGCTTTTCGGCGTGAAGTCCTGGATGGTCTGCACGACCTTGGGCTTGGACGGATTGGTGTGCACGTCGAAGATGAAGATGCGGCTCGAGTCCAGGCCCGCCGCCCACAGATGACGCCGGTCATCGGTGAAGCCGGAGTGATGAGCCTCGTTGCGGCTCCCCACCGAGGAGGATGCGACGACCTTGCCGTAGCTGGACGAGGCCGGATTGACGTCGATCGTGACCAGCTTGTCCTGCTCGTCGCCTACCCCTGGAAGTCCGAGCGTCCAGACGTAGACGAAGTCTTCCTGACCGACGATCTTGGCCATGTAGGGCGACATGCACGTTTCGTCGGCACCGGCGGCGGGCGCGATCAGGAAGACGAAGGCGGCGGCGAGGGCCGCCCGGAACGATGTGCGGTTCATGATCCCCTCCTGCGAACGGTTTGTGCGGGCGGCCGGTCGGATCGGCCTTCCTTGTCCGTCATCGGATCGCGACGCGCAAATTTCGCACGCGAACAATCTGCCTGACCGCTTCGTTCAGGCTGCGGCTCGCGAGGACTCGGCGTCGGCAGCAGTGGCCGGCTTGGCAATCGCGGTTCTTGCGGTGGTCCGGTAATCGCTGAGATTGGCCTGACGCGTGTGCCACCAGTACGTCGTGGTCGTGCCGGACCAGTTGTTGGTGATGTGGCCCGCCGAGTCCTTGTACCAGCTCTTGTCGACCGCAGCCCACGCCGTGCGCGACAGCCGCTCCTGGAGCCGGCGGTTGTAGGCTTCCATGACCTCGGGTCGCAGATCCACCGCCGCGATGTTCTGCGATCGCATCTTGCGCAGAAGGTCCATGATGTAGGTGGTCTGGCATTCGATCATGAAGATGATGGAGTTGTGCCCGAGATTCGTGTTGGGCCCGTACATCATGAAGAAGTTCGGGAAGCCCGAGACGGTCATGCCATAGTAGGCTCGTGCTCCATCGCTCCATGCGTCGTGCAGCGAGCGCCCGCCACAGCCTTCGATCTGCATCGGAACGAGGAATTCGGTGGTGCGGAAGCCCGTGGCCAGGATCAGCGTATCGATGGGGATTTCACGGCCCGAGCGCGTCACGATGCTGTTCGCGTTCAGCCGCGCCACACCGTCCCGGATCAGCTCGACGTTGGGCCGGGTCAGCGCCTGGAAGTAGTCGTCGGAGATCAGGATGCGTTTGGCGCCGATCGGATAGTCGGGGGTCAGCGCCTGGCGAAGAGCGGGATCCTGCACGACGCTTTCCAGGTACTTGACGGCACCGCGTTCCCACTGCCCCGACAGGAAGGCGTTGCGGCGGAAGATCGGAAACCACAGCTCGTGGGCGAACCAGATCCACCACCGGTAGGCCCTGGCCAGCCACGGATAGCGGCGGAAGCGCTCCTTCTCCGCCGGCGTATAGGCGCGGTCGCCTCGGGGCATCATCCAGTTGGCGCTGCGCTGGAAGACGTGGAGCCTGGCGGCCTGCCGCGCCACATGCGGGACGAACTGGATGGCGCTGGCAGCGTTGCCGACCACCGCCACCTGCTTACCGGCAAGATCATGCTGATGATCCCAGCGCGCGGAGTGAAAGACCTTTCCCTGGAACGCGTCAAGGCCCTCGATGTCCGGAATGTGCGGGCGATGGAGCTGGCCGACGCAGCTCACGACGACGTCGGCAACGAACTCTTCGCCCGAGGCTGCCCGCACGTGCCAGACGTGGGCGGCCTCGTCATAGCGCGCGCCGGCGATCTCGCTGTCGAAGCGGAGGTGCTCGCTCAGGCCGTACCTGTCGACGCAGTGCTCCATGTACTGAAGGATCTCGCCCTGCGGGGACCACTTGCGCGACCAATCGGTCTTCTGTTCGAACGAGAAGCAGTAGGCGAAGGAGGCGACGTCGCACGCGCAGCCCGGATAGGTGTTTTCGCGCCAGGTGCCGCCCACGCGCGAGGCCTTCTCGTAGATGCGAAACGACCGGATGCCTTCCTTGCGAAGATGGATGCCGAGGCTCAGTCCCGAAAAACCCGAGCCGATGATGGCGATTCTGGGAGCACCGGTCTGGGTCGCAATGCGGAAGGATTCGGGGTCGCGCGCCGTCGTCTCCATGACCGCGACCCTAGTCCGATCGCGGGAAATTGTGAACGCTTACGGAAAAGGGGTCGGGCACCTTTTGGCAACGGTGCCTGACCCCTTTTCTGCGATTCAGGCGGTACGCCGCCGCAGGGTGGGCTGGTCGCCTTCGCGGCGGAGGCGGGCCGGCATCAGGTTGGACACCAGATGGACGGCATTCTTGATCATGCCTTCCTCGGCCACCTGCGGCTTCAGCGACACGAAGGCCACGCCGATGTCGTGCGACTCCTGGTGGTCGAACAGGCGCTGGGCGATGGGGAAGATCTGCGTCTCTTCCTCTTCGATGTGGTGGAAGACCGCATCGCGCAGCTTCTCGGCCGCGGCCGTCCATTCGATGCCGATTGCCGACATGCCCATCAGGCTGCGCAGCAACGCCTCGGCCTCCATGTGCTCCTTGAATCCGTGCATCACCTGGTCGTTGCCGGGCTCGAGGTCGCGGATCGAGTTGTAGAAGACCTCCTCCTCGGCCCGTGAGTGCGGAACCAGAAGGTTGCGGACGCTGTGCAGAAGATGCGTGGTCTCGTCGTTGAACTGGGTCGCCTCGACGAGGTCGGTGAGCAGCTGCTTGAGCTCCTCGTGGTCCCGGTGCAGGGCGTTGTAGATATCCATCTCGTTGGCTCCTGGGTCTGATGTCGTTGTCTTGCGGGCGGCACCCCGTCCGGTGCCGCGGCTCAGTCTCTTCGACGCTCGCGCTCTGTGATTTGTTCCTGGCAACTGCCAATGAACGGTCCATGGGGGGTAAAGGCGAAGCGCAAAGGCGCAGAACGTGACGGGAATGCGTGCGTGTCCAGCGCGGCAGCACCCGTCGGCGTTGTGCAAAACTTCGACGAGGCCGATATCATGCGCGCGCGCAAGGGAGGAGGCAGTGGCGGACGACGTGAACATCGGCTTGCGGACGTACGTTTGAGCACGGGCAGGCACGCCGCCCTCGTTGCAGCGGGCATCTTCCTCAGCCGCATCGCAGGCCTGATGCGGCAGCGCGTCTTCGCGCACTATTTCGGTCAGTCCGATCCCGGCGACGCCTTCAACGCCGCCTTCAAGATTCCCAACCTCCTGCAGAACCTGTTCGGCGAAGGCGTCCTGTCGGCTTCCTTCATCCCGGTCTATTCGCGTCTTCTCGCCCAGGGGATGCACCAAGAGGCACGGCGGCTGGCAGGAGTCGTCGCCACCTTGCTGGCCCTGGTGACCTCGGTGCTCGTGACCGCAGGCGTGCTGGCAACCCCGTTCCTGGTCGAATGGATCGCCCCGGGCTTCACGGGCGAGAAGCGCGAGCTGACCATCATCCTGGTGCGCATCGTCTTTCCGGGGACCGGCCTCCTGGTGCTGTCGGCCTGGTGTTTGGGGATTCTGAACAGCCACCGGCAGTTCTTTGTCTCCTATACCGCGCCCGTCCTTTGGAGCGTGGTCATGATCGCCGCGATGGCCTGGTACGGCGCCAGCGTGGAACTGCCGCGCCTGGCCATCGTCATCGCCTGGGCATCGGTGTTCGGCGCGGCGCTGCAGCTGGCCATTCAGCTTCCGTTCGTATGGAAGCTGGCGCGAGGCGTGCGGCCATCGCTCACGCGATCGGAGGACGCCGCAGTGGTCGTGCGCAATTTCGTGCCCGTCTTCATCGGGCGCGGCGTGGTACAGATCAGCAGCTACATCGATTCCATCCTGGCCAGCTTCCTGCCAAGCGGCGCCGTGACCGCATTGGCCAACGCGCAGACGCTCTACACGCTGCCGGTCAGCCTGTTCGGCATGGCTGTCTCGGCAGCCGAGCTCCCGGCGATGTCGAGCATGGTCGGCGACGACGAGCAGGTCGCCGAGTACCTGCGGGGACGGCTGTCGAGCGGGCTGCGCCGCATCGCCTTCTTCATCGTGCCGTCGTCGGCCGCTTTTCTGGTGTTCGGAGACGTGATCGCGGCCGCGCTGTACCAGACCGGACGCTTCAGCCGCGCCGATGCGATCTGGGTATGGGGCATCCTTGCCGGCTCGGCGCTCGGGCTGCTGGCCGTGACGTTCGGGCGCCTCTACGCATCGACGTTCTATGCGCTGCGCGACACGCGCACGCCGCTTCGCTACGCCATCGTGCACGTCGTGCTCGCCACCGTTCTCGGCTATTTCTTCGCGCTGCCGCTGCCAGCGATGCTCGGCATCGATGCGAAGTGGGGAGCGGCCGGCCTTACGCTATCGGCGGGAATCGCCGGCTGGGTCGAACTGGTGCTGTTGCGACGCGCGTTGGCACAGCGAGTCGGCCGCGTGCAGCTGCCGCGCGCGCTGATGCTGCGCCTGTTCGCAGCGGCGGTAGCCGGTGCGGCCGCCGGCTGGCTCGTGCGCAGCGCGCTCGTCACCGAGCTGCATCCGGTGCTGGTTGCCGGCGCGGTGCTGGCGCCCTACGCCGCAGTCTATTTGCTGTCGACGTGGCTGCTGGGCATCGAGGAGTCGCGCTCGCTGACCGCGACGATGCTTCGCCGCGCAGGGATCAAGGGAGGGAAGACATGATTACCGTGGAGCCCATCGGTTACGTGCGCAGCGTCCGCAACGATCTGAGCGACGACGACTGGGGGCAGGTCGTCGCACGCATCGAGCTCGCCGAAGGCCTTGGAGCCGAGGCATTGGAAGGCCTGGAGGATTTCTCACACGCCGAAATTCTCTTCCACTTCGATCGCGCCGCCGAAGAGAAGATCGAGCGTGGTGCCCGGCATCCTCGCGGCAACACGGAATGGCCGCGCGTGGGGATCTTCGCTCAGCGGCGCAAGGACAGGCCCAACCGTCTCGGCACCACGGTCGTCGAGATTCGCGCGCGCAACGGCCGCACGCTCGAGGTCGTGGGTCTGGATGCCATCGACGGCACGCCGGTGGTCGACATCAAGCCGGTGATGGTCGAGTTCCTGCCGCGCACGCCGGTGCGGCAGCCGCGCTGGGCCACCGAACTGATGCGCCGGTACTGGAAGGCGGGCTGAGCCGCCGCGACACGAGAACGTCGATGCCGCCAGTCCTGACCACGGTCCTGCTGCTGATCTGCTCCAACGTGTTCATGACCTTCGCGTGGTACGCACACCTGCGCGACCTGGGCACGCGGCCGCTGCTGGTGGCCGTGTTCGCCAGCTGGGGCATCGCGTTCTTCGAGTATCTGCTGCAGGTGCCGGCCAATCGCATCGGCTTTGCGGTCCTCACCCTGCCGCAGCTCAAGATCATGCAGGAAGTGATCACGCTGGCGATCTTCGTTCCGTTCGCCGTCCTGTACATGGGCCAGCCCATCAAGCTCGATTTCCTGTGGGCGGGCCTGTGCCTGATGGGCGCCGTCTATTTCATCTTCCGCAGCTGAGCGCGGCGTTGCAGCCCGGCCCGCAACGCTGCTATGGGGCGCGCATGCAGCAGAATGCTCCGGTCCGCTATCGCACCTTCGTCTACGACAGCTCGCGATGGGATGGCTTTCGCTTCCGCGCGGGCGACATCGTCATCAGCACGCCTCCGAAGTGCGGAACGACGTGGACGCAGCGGATCTGCTCGCTGCTGATCCTGCAGACGACCGAGCTCGAGCTGCCGCTGTCGATCCTGTCGCCGTGGGTGGACATGCTGACGCGGCCGCTTGCCGAAGTGATCGCGGACCTGGAAGGCCAGCAGCACCGGCGCTTCATCAAGACGCACACCCCGCTGGATGGCCTGCCGTGGGATCCGCGCGTCACCTACATCTGCGTGGCGCGCGACCCGCGCGACGTGGCGCTGTCGTGGGATGGCCACATTGCCAATGCCGACGTGCCCGCTTTGTTCGCCGCTCGCGAGGCCGCAGTGGGCAACGAGGACATCCAGGAAATGCTGGAGAAGGGCCTGCCGGAGATGCCTGCGACGCCGGCCGAACGGTTCTGGCTGTGGGTCGACGACGACGAGCCGGTCGAGGGTGCGCCTAGCTCGCTGCGGGGAGTGCTCAATCATCTCGAAAGTTTCTGGAAGCGCCGTCACGAGCCCAACATCGTTCTCCTCCACTACCATGACCTGAAGGGGGACCTGGATGGCCAGATGCGCGCGCTGGCCGCCACGCTCGGCATCGCGATCGAGGAGAAGCTGTGGCCGCAGCTGGTCGAGGCCGCCACTTTCGAGACGATGCGCGCCGGCGCCGATCGCATCGTGCCGGGCTCGACCGAATCGATCTGGCAGAGCAACCGGCAGTTCTTCCGCAGCGGCGAGAGCGGCCAGTGGCGTGAGCTGCTCGATGAGGAGGGCATGCGTCGCTACGAGGCGCGCGTGGCCAATCTGGTCTCGCCCGAGCTCGCGCAGTGGGTGCATCACGGCGCGATTCGCTGACGTCGTGCGCCGCCCGCTACGCGTGCGACTCCGCCCACGCCACGATTCCTGCCGCGTTCATCGCACCTGCCTGGCGCGCGACTTCGCGACCGCCGCGGAAGACCGCAAGCGTGGGAATGCTGCGGATCGAGAGCTGCGCGCCGATCTGCTGGGCATCTTCGGTGTTGAGCTTGGCCACACGGAAACGCGGCTCCAGGCGTGCGGCGGCCTGCTCGTACTGCGGAGCCATCATGCGGCACGGCCCGCACCAGGGCGCCCAGAAGTCCACCAGTACCGGAATCTCGTTGGAGGAGATGTGGCGCTGAAAGTTGCCGGCGGTCAACTCGACGGGATGGCCGTCGAAGAGCGCCTTCTTGCAGCGGCCGCACGAAGGACGATCGCCGAGCTTTACCGTCGGCAGCCGGTTGATCGATTCGCAACTCGGACAAACCACGTGCAATGAATCAGCCATGAAGCCTCCGTGACCCGCGCGCGCGAGATCCGTCTGCGAGCATAGGAGCCCCGGCGAGCGTGGCAACGTCCGGGAACCACGCTCGCACCAGCGCGAGCCGGCAGCCGGCGGGGGAAACGCTATTGCCTCTGCTCACGCAGGGGTCTAGGGAGTGCGGATGCGTCCACGAATTGCCGCCTCCAATGTTTTTGTTGCCCTGGTGCTCGCCTGCACGCCGGCCTTTGCCGGCTCGACCTCATCGGGTGTGTGCGAGAGGATGAAGTTCGCTGCGGCGGGGCGATCGGCTTCCCTCCTCCTTCTCTGTCACGGCCGGACAGCCGGCTCGGGGATCGAGCCTTCGGCCCGGTGCACCGAGCGCGCCGCGATTTCGTTCGAGAGAAGGTTCGCTGCCGCCGAGGATTTTGGCGGCTGCGACGTCGACGGCGAGGCGGATGCCATGCAGGTGATCATTGCAGGGCTGGCCGACGATCTGGCCGCGATCCTGGATCCCGGCTCGGGCAAGGACCGGTGCGCGGCGCTGAAGCTGAAGTTCTCGGCGCGCACGGCCGCCGCATACATGGACTGCCACGCCGAGGCTGCTCTCGCGCAGGTTCCGGTCGCGCAGGGCTGCATCGACGAAGCCGCCAGCCGCCTATCCGTGCTGTTCCAGCGCGTCGAAGAGAACCAGACCTGCACGGCCGTCGGTGACGCCGACGATGTGGAGGACCTGATCGAATCCTTCGCCGTCGACGTCTCGGCCGAGATCTACGGCATCGTCGCCGGCCCGCATCCGACGAACCTCGTCGCCGTCGTCGACGACGACGAGATCGACCTGACCTGGACGCATCCCGATCCCGACGAGGGCCTGAGCCACGCGCGCGTGCTGCGCCGGCTCGATGCGGCGCCCACCGATCCGCAGGACCCGGCGGCGACCGAGGTGTTCTTCGGCGTCGGCGAGGCTGCGGCCGACGATCTGACGGCGCTGCTTCCGGATACTTCGACGACGCCGCGCACCTATCACTATGCCGTCTACGCGTGCACGCCCTCCGGCCAATGCGACGCCGCCGGCAGCCACGACACGGTTACGCCATCGCTGGTGCAGGCGCTGCAAGGCGGCGGCTACGTCATCCACTGGCGTCATTCGTCCGCTGATGTGTGCGCGGACAGCACGGGCCTCGGCACAGCGGCCACCACCTCTTCGCCGAACTGGTGGAGAACGTGCGATTCGAATTGCGCCACGACCACTGCCCGTCAGCTCAACACGACCGGCCGCAACGAGTCGGTCGCCATCGGCGATGCGCTCGCAGCGCGTGGCATCACCATCGGCCGCGTGGTCAGCAGCGAGTTCTGTCGCAACTTCGAGACTGCCGCGTTGATGGACTTCGGACCGGTGGTCGAGGAGTCGCCGCTGATCACGTTCTTCGTCTACGACGAGGCCAACCGCTGCACCAACTCCTACGACTTTCTCGAGCAGGTGCCGGCGGCCGGCACCAACACCGCTCTGATCGGACATGCAGGCTTTCCATCGCCCTGCGCGGTCCTCGGCAGCCTGGCGTGGGCGGAAGCGGCGATCTTCAAGCCGGACGGAATGGGCGGAACCACGTTCGTGGCGAGAGTGCTCGGGAACGAGTGGGTCGGGTTGCCGTAGCGGGGCGACCTTTTCGAGTAGGCGCGCGGCGTCGCGTCTGGCGCGGGCTGCCGCAGGTCGCGGGCGTCGCGACGCGCGCCGAATGCGACCGCAGTCGCCTTGCGATGTTCCGCCGGCCGTAACAGGCTCGGCCGATGGAAACCCACGAGCTGCATCGCGGCAGGCTCATCGATCACATCCAGCTCGTCGTCGCCGACCTGGCCAGGAGCAAGGCCTTCTACAAGGCCGTGTTCGCCGCACTCGACATTCCGCTCGGAGGCGAGGGCGAGGACTACTTCTGGTGTGATGAGCTCTTCGTCAGCTCTCGCCAGAGCGTCGCGGCGGCCGGAGAGCTGACCGGCCGTACGCATCTCGCGTTCCAGGCGCCAGACGAAGCGGCCGTTGCGCGGTTTTACGCGGCTGCACTTGCCGCCGGCGGGACCGACAACGGCGGTCCCGGCAAACGAAGCTACCACCCAGGCTACTTCGCGGCGTTCGTGCTGGACCCGGACGGCAACAACATCGAGGTCGTCTTTCATGGTCCGGCCCAGCGATCGGCGCAGTCGGTCAAGATCACGTTCTGATGACGATGGAGGCGAAGACCCGTTACGCGCGCACCGGCGACGACCACGTCGCCTATCAGGTTCTCGGCGAGGGCCCCGACCTGCTGTTCGTTCCCGGCTGGATCACGCACGTCGAGATGGCCTGGGAGGTTCCGCCGCTGGCGCGTTTCCTGCGCCGCTTAGCGAGCTTCTCGCGCCTGATGCTGCTCGACAAGCGTGGCACAGGGATGTCGGACCCGCTGCCGCGCCATCGCCAATCCACGCTGGAAGAGCGGATGGACGACGTGCGCGCCGTCATGGACGCCGTCGGCAGCGAGCGCGCCACGCTTCTTGGCGCCTCCGAAGGCGGGCCGATGAGCATCCTGTTCGCGGCCACGCATCCGCAACGCACGAGCGCGCTCGTCCTGTTCGGCACGTTCGCACGAATTCTGGCGGGCGAAGGCTATGACATCGGACTGGATCCGGAGATTGCCAAGGCCAATCTCGGCCGCGTCACCGAAATGTGGGGCCAGGGCTATCTGGCGAACTTCGTCGGCCCGAGCATGGCCGAGGACCCGGCCATGGTGCAGGCCACCGCGCGCTACGAGCGCCTGGCGGCCAGCCCGCGCGCCGCAGCCGAGCTGCTGCGTCTGAATGCGGACGTCGACGTGCGGCACGTGCTCCCGTCCATCCGCGTGCCCACACTGGTCCTGCACCGCAAGGACGAACGCTTCGTTCGCATCGAGCACGGCCGCTATCTGGCCGAGCATATTCCGGGTGCGCGCCTGGTCGAGCTGGAGGGCAGCGACCATCTGTTCTTTGCCGGCAACTTCGACACGATTCTCGACGAGATCGAGGAGTTCGTCACCGGCGAGCGCCACAGCGTCGAGATCGACCGCATCCTGACGACGATCCTGTTCACCGACATCGTCGACTCCACGCGCCTGGACGCGACGCGCGGCCGGCAATGGCGCGACATGCTCGACGCGCACGACGCGTTCGTGCGCCGCCAGCTCGCGCGCTTTCGCGGCCGCGAGATCAACACCACCGGTGACGGTTTCTTCGCCAGCTTCGACGGCCCGCCGCGTGCGCTCGAGTGCGCGGCGGCGATCGTCGGCGGCGCACGCCAGCTCGGCATGGAGATTCGCGCGGGCGTGCACACCGGAGAGTGCGAGATCCGCGGCGACGACCTGAGCGGCGTGGCGGTGCACGCGGCCGCACGGATCACTTCGCTGGCGGGAGCGGGTGAAGTGTTCGCGTCGAGCACGGTGCGCGATCTGGTGGCGGGCTCGGAGCTGACGTTCCAGGAGCACGGGGAGCACGAGCTGGCGGGGCTGCCGGGGAAGTGGCGGGTGTTTCGGATCGTGTAGCGCGGCGGCTTTGCGGCGCCGCTGCCGTTGCCGGGCGGTGCGGGGACCTCTGTACTCTCGTGCCACGCGCGGCAGACGCTGCGAGTGCGCGTGGGCTTAGGGGCCACGAGGGGGCGGGATCGGAGCTCGTCACCATCCAAGCCGAGCCGGCCAGTTGTTCGACGCGACGCTTGGTTCAAGCGGAAGCGGGCATGAACCGAGCCAGCGATACACCGACGCGCAATGGCGACCTTTGTAATAAGCCCCGCAATGCAAAGGAGAGTACGGGATTTGCTAGGAAATGCTGGAAAAGTAAGTGGTGCCCAGGGCCGGAATTGAACCAGCGACACGGAGATTTTCAGTCTCCTGCTCTACCAACTGAGCTACCTGGGCACGAGGAAGGAGAGAACGCGCGGCGCCTCCCGGCGCGACGGGTTCCCGTGTACAGCCGCGATGCGGTGCGGTCAAATTTCCGCTGCCGCGGCGCCGCGGCGCGCCGGAAAAGGGGTCAGGCACCTTTCGGACGAAGGCGCCTGACCCCTTTCGGTCAGCGCTTCAGGCCGGCGCACTTCCTCTCGACGAACTCGATGACCTGCGACTCCAGCCGCGCGCTGCCCAGGCGATTGGCCTCCTGCACGCCGGTAGGACTGGTCACGTTCACCTCGCTCAGGTACTCGCCGATGACGTCGAGACCGGCAAAGTAGATTCCCAGCGCGTCCAGCGAGGGCGCCAGCCGCTCGCAGATGCGGCGCTCGCGCTCTCCGATGTCGGTCGGAACCACGGTGCCGCCGACGTGGATGTTGCCGCGCAGGTCGGTCTCACGCGGCACGCGCTTGATGGCGCCGAGAGGCTTGCCGTCCAGGTACAGCAGCCGCACGTCGCCGGCCCGCGATTCGGGCAGGAAGCGCTGTGCCATCACCGGCCGCATTCCGTGCCGCGTCGACGTCTCCAGGATCGAGTAGGTGTTCAGGTCTCCGGGCGCGATGCGGAAGATGCCGAGGCCGCCGCAGCCGTCCAGAGGCTTGACCACGATGTCACCGCCTACCTTGTCGCGGAAAGAGAGAATGGCGTCGGGGCTGGCCGAGACCATCGTCTCGGCGATGAGATCCGGAAAGCGAAGGATGAACAGCTTCTCGCTCGCCTCGCGGAGTCCGGCCGCATCGTTGAACACGAACGTGCGAGAGACATCGATGAGCGAAAGAAGGTGCGTCGAGAAGAAGAAGTCGGTGTCGAAGGGCGGGTCCTTGCGCATGAACACGCATTGGAACTCGTGCGCCGGCCGCCACTGGTAGTCGCCTACCTCGGCGTGGCTGCCCTGCACCGGCGCGACCTTCAGCGTGGCTGCCCGCGCGAGCACGGCGCCGTCCTGAAAGGCGAGGTCGGCGATGCCGCAGATGTAGTTGTCGTGTCCGCGATCCTGAGCCTCGCGGATGAACACGAACGATGTGTCCTTGGTGATGTCAATCCGTTCGATCGGATCCATCACGTGCAGGAGCTTCACGCCGGCGCCCTCCGTGGACGCCACGGCGACCGTTGGCTGCCAACGATCTCCGCGTCGCCTCTATTCGTCAGCTCGGCTCGTGGCGCTCGGGAGGGCGGCGGCCGAGGTCGCCCCACAAATGCTGGCAGACGGCGGCGGCCACGATGGCCGCGGTCTCGCTGCGCAGCACGCGCGGGCCCAGACCTACGTCGACCCAGCCGTGCTTGCGAGCAAGATCGATCTCCTCGCGCGAGAACCCGCCCTCGGGCCCGACCACGGCGATGACCTTGTCGGTGTCGGGATAGCGCTGGCGAAGGGTGGCGGGAGGCTCGGGGTCGGCGCCCACGGTGAAGAGCAGGCCGAGCGTGTCGACGGGCTTGGAAGTGACGAGTTCGGAGAAGCTCCGAAGCCGCTCGACCACCGGCATCAGCGTGCGTCCGCTCTGCTCGGCCGCCGCCTTGGCGATGCGTCGCCAGCGCTCGACGCGGTCCATCGCCTGCGCCGCATCCAGACGACCCACGCTTCGTTCCGAGTTGATGACGCAGATCCGATCCGCGCCGAGCTCGACGACTTTCTCGACGATGAGATCGGTCTTCTTGCCCTTGGCCAGACAGGGCGCGATCGTCATGTCGAGCGAGGACTCGGTACTGGTGCCGGTGTCGCCGAGGATGCGCACGACTGCGCTCTCTCCCTGGAACATCTCGAGCACACCGATGGACTCGCGACCGGCGCCGTCGAAAACGATCAGCTCGTCGCCGGGTTTGAAACGGAGAACGTTGCGAAGGTGATGACAGCCCGCACCGACGACGATCGCCCGGTCGGCACTGAGACGCTCGGGCTCGACGTAGAGCCGCGTCTTGGGAAGTGCATGCGTGGCGACGGCTGTCAGCATCTGCCTCCTGCCTAAGACTCTCTGCTTCTCGGCGCAAGGGCCCCGTGGTGCAGGACCACCGTTGCCCACTCGCCGCGTTCGAGGATGTCCCCAAGGCTCCAGCCGGGACGGACGAACGCCTTCAGCACCATGTGCAGCCGGCTCGCCTCGATGCCCGAAAGGATCAGCACGCCGTTCTCCTCGACGCTTACAGTAAGTAGGTCCTGCATCTCGACCAGCGTTTCCGCCAAAATATTCGCCACCACCAGGTCGAATCGCTGCGCCTGGCCCTCTGTTGCGACGTCCGTGCCGACCGCTTCGCTTTGCGAGGCGACAAGCCGCGCGGTCACGACGCCGCCCATGCGGTTGGCTGCGACATTTTCCTCGGCCGCGGCAACGGCGACCGGATCGTTGTCGAGGGCGAGCGCCTCTTGCGCTCCCAGACGCGCCGCGGCGATGGCGAGGATCGCCGAGCCGCAGCCCAGGTCCAGGACGCGCTCGCCGCCGCGAACGTTCGCGATCAGTGCTTCGAGACAGCCCGAGGTGGTCTCGTGCAGCCCGGTGCCAAAGGCCATGCCGGGATTGATGACGATCGAGATCAGTCCTGCCGATGGCGGCGACGGCTCCTCCCACGGAGGAACGATCTCGATGCGCCCGCCGATGGTGTGACGCGCAAAGTGCCGCCGCCAGTTCTGCGTCCAGACTTCCGGGTCGAGCTCGGTGATGATGGTCTCGGCGCTTCCTTCGAGCAGCGCCGGGCCCTTCAGCAACGTTGCAGCCTCGTCGGCAGCAGCGCGCGCATTCTCGAGCGACGCTGCTTGCGCGAAGACCACGACATGGACGGCGGCGCCGCGCTCACGCAGCTCGCAGCCCGCAAAGCCGCCGCGCGCCGTCAGCATCGCAGCGGCGGCCTCGCCATGCTCAGGCGCAACGGGGAGCGCGATCTCGTACCATTTCTGTTCCATTGGACCGCGCACCGTAATCCGGACAGCTTGCCGGATCATGCCTGGGCTGCCTCTGGCCATCGGACATCGCGGCGCCGCCGGCGTCATGCCCGAGAACACCATGCCCTCCTTCGAAAAGGCGCTCGAGCTGGGCGCCGATGCCCTTGAGTTCGACGTCGCACTGACCCGCGACGGCGAGCCGGTGGTCATCCACGACGATACGCTCGACCGCACCACCGACGGCTCGGGCACCATCGCCAGCTTTACCGTCGAGCAGCTCGGCCGGCTCGATGCGGGCGCATGGAAGGGCGTGCCGGCACAGGTGCCACTGCTCGGTCAGGTGCTCGACGCTTTTGCGGATCGCACCATCCTCAACCTGGAGATCAAGCGGACACGGCGCCGGGCCGAGATCGTCGATGCTTGTGCAGCGGCGGTCGCCGAACGCGGCGCTCTCGATCGCGTGGTCTTCTCGTCGTTCGACCACGAGGCGCTTCGGTTGCTTCGCTACCTGCTGCCTCAGGCCCGCATCGGCGTGCTCTCCAATCTGACCGAGCTGCCTGGCGCCTATCGCTGCGCCAGCGAAATCGGCGCCGAGAACCTGCATCCGCCCGCGCTTCTGGTCACCGCCGGCCTGCTCCAACGCGCCCACGACCGCGGCCTTGCCGTGTGGGCGTGGACCGTCAACGACCCCCGCCGGATTGCCCGCCTGTGCGCGATGGGCATCGACGGAATATTCTCCGACTTTCCGGATCGCGTCGTGGCCGCACGCGGCGGACGCCGCTAGCAGCGCATCTGCGTTGGACACGCCCGTGCGTGCTCAGCAGGCAGGGAGCCCGCTTCGCGCGCGGCGGACGTCACTAGCGGCGCATCTGCTGCGTCTGGGTGCGCCGTGCGTGCGCTCAGCGGGCAGGGAGCGCGCTTCCGCGCGCGCGGGCGTGTCGGCCTTGCATCTGCACCACTAGCGACGCCCGCCGCCAGAAGCGGCCGCCTTTGCGGGCGGCGGTCCAACTACGGCTTCCGTCCGTGCGTTCAGGTCGATGAAGCGCTGGGCGACGCGCTGCACGTCTTCGGTGTCGACGGCGCGGATCTTGTCGGCGTAGCGGCGGCCTTCGAGGTAGCCGAGTCCGTACAGCTCGTTGAAGGTCATGTTCTCGGCGATGGCGCTGTTGGTCTGCAGCGCGATCTCGTAGTTGCCGATCAGGTAGCGATGCGCTCGCTCGAGCTCCTCGCGTTTGACCGGCTCCGAGCGCACCTTTTCCAGCTCGACCATCAGGCCGTCCAGGGCGCGCTGCTCGTTGGCCGGATCGGTGGCGATGTAGGCGCCGAACAGGCCGGGCGCGTAACCTTCGCTCGAGAACGAGGTCACCGAGTAGCACAGCGCCTGCTTGTCGCGCAGCTCGTAGAACAGGCGCCCGCCCTGGCGTGAAAGCACGGTGTCGAGCACCGACAGCGGATGCTTGTCCGGATCGGTGACGGCAACGCCGGGGAAGGCCACGACCACGTGCGACTGCTTGCGGATGCTGTCCATGCGCGCGCGCTGCGGTGCGCCCGGGATCGGTGCCGGCGGCGGGGCTTCGAAGACTCTGCCGTCGCCCTGCAGGCTTCCCAGGCTCTGCTCCAGCCTCGCGACCACGTCCTGCTCGTCGATGTCGCCGACGACCGTGACGACCAGGCTCTGCGGATCGAGCACTTCGCGATAGTAGCGGCGCAGGTCGTCGGCCTTCAGCTTGCCGATGCTGTCGGCCTCGCCGAGCACCGTCAGACCATAGGGATGGGTCGGGTAGACCGTGTGGTAGGCCAGATCGAAGGCACGCTGGGCGCTCTCGTCGTTGCGGTTCTTGATGGCCAGCAGCAGCTCACGCCGCGTCTTCTCGACCTCGTCGGCCGGAAAGCCGGGCCGCAGCAGCACCTCCAGGGTAAGGTCCATGCCCTGCGCCAGGTGCTCAGACAGGAACGTGCCCGAGACGCCGAAAGAGCTGCGGCCCGAGAAGCCGCTGACGTCGCCGGCCAGCGACTCGATCTCGGATGCCAGACGTTCACGCGAGTAGCTCGCCGTGCCGCGCGTGAGCATCTCGGCCACGAAGTTGGAGATGCCGTTGTTGGTGCGCGTCTCGGACAGCAGTCCGCCGAGCACGGCAGCCCGTACCGAGAACAGCGGCACGGCATGATGCTCCTGCACGATGATGCGCACGCCGTTGGAAAGCGTGTGCAGCCGCGGCTCGGTGTCCTTGACCTGTCCGAGTGCGCGCGGCGTGACCGGAGGCGCTTCGCGTCCGGCATCCGTCGATGCGGCTACCTTGGGCGCCTTGCTGTCGAGCGGCCTGGCAGCCTGCTGGAGCCGCGCCAGCGTGATGCGCTCGCGCTCCCCCTTGGGACGCAGACTTACGCCGGTCAGGTTCTCGTCGGTCAGATAGTGGCGCGCCACTCTCTGCAGGTCGGCGGCGCCGACGGCGCGGATCTTCTCGATGTAGCGATCCGGATAGTCGGGATCGCCGTGCACGACGATCGAGTAGCCGAGCTCGCGAGCCTGCCCCTGCACGGTCTGGCGGCGGTAGACGAAGTCGCTTTCCAGGTTGGCGCGGGCACGCTCGATCTCGTCTGCACTGGCCGGATAGTCGCGAATGCGCGCGACCTCCTCGATGAGCGCGGCCAGGACCTTGTCCTCGTCGTCGGCTTCGAAGGACGCCGTGGTCAGGAACAGCCCCGGGTCCGGCGGCGTGTAGGCGAACGCGCTGGCGCTGGTGGCAAGACCGGTGGTGGCGACCAGGCGCCGGTACAGCCGCGAGCTCTCGCCGCCGCCGAGCACGTGCGCGAGCATGTCCAGCGCGGGCGTATCGGGATGATTGGCGTCGGGAATGTGGAAGCCGAGCGCGAGCTGGGCCTCCTGGATCTCCATCGAGACGCTTGCCATGCGTGTCTCGTTCTGCGCAGGCTCGACCGTGCGCTGCGGCCGAGGCACCGGCTTGTCCTTGAAATCGCCGAAGCGCTTCTCGATCTCGCGCCGCATGTCGCGCGAATCGAAATCGCCCACGACCACCACCGTCATGTTGCTCGGCGTGTAATAGCGGCGGTAGAAGTCCAGGATCATGTCGCGCGTCAGGCCCTTGATGGAAGTCTCGGTGCCGATGACGGAACGCTTGTAGGGATGCGCGGTGTAGGCGGTTTCGAAGAGCGTGTCGTAGATGCGGTTGCTCGGCGAGTCCATGCCGCGCTTGTACTCCTCCATCACGACGTCGAGCTCCTTGGCCAGCTCGGTAGGATCGAAGGACGAGAACTGCACCGCATCGGCCAGGATGTCGATGCCCTCGGCGGCAAAGCGCGACGCCAGCACCAGGTGATAGACGGTCTGGTCCCACGACGTCCACGCGTTGATGCTGCCACCCGAAGACTCGACGGCCCCTGCGATCTCGCCCACACCGCGGCGCGCCGTGCCTTTGAAGAGCATGTGCTCGTGCACGTGAGCGATGCCGGCTTCGACGTCGACTTCGTCGGCTCCCCCCGCCTTGACCCACACCTGCTGGGCCACCACCGGGGCAAAATGATCTTCGCGAAGCACGACCTGCAGCCCGTTGTCGAGCTTGTAGATCTCGGTCTTGGACTTCTTGGCCACGGAGTCGGTGGAAAGGGACTGGTTCATGGTACGGCACCCGTTCAGGAGCAGCAGTGCGGACAGCAAAGCGGCGAAAGGTCGGAAGAAACCTGCCGCGCGCCGCGGCGTTGCCGCAGCATGTGCAGGTACGGACGAGCTCGAAGGCTCGCGATCGGGTCGGAGAGAAGACGCAGGTTCGCGATCGGTATGACTCATGTTCTCGCTCGTGGAGGATGTCGGGACAGCCTGACACGACGAGCGCTGACGTCAATCTCACCAGCGCCACGCCTACGTTGACTCGTGCTGCTGCCGCCCCGATCATTGCCGTTGCGCCATGAACGCGGCGCGAGTGCGCAGTGACGACAGTCGACATCATCCTGATCCTGGCTCTGCTCTTCGCCGTCGTGCGCGGTTATGGGCGCGGTCTCTTCGGCGTCCTGGCCGGCCTTGCTGCACCAGTACTCGCGTTCATGATCGCCGCCGACTGGTCCGATCCCGTCGCCGGCTATCTGGAGCAGTCGCTTCCGGTTCCCGATTTCCTTCTGGATTTCCTCGCGCAGGCGCTGCTGTTCGTCGCCGTCATCGTGATCGTGCGGATCATCGCGGGCTTTCTGGCGCGCATCTTCGGCTTCGGTCTGTCGCTTCCCAGCCGCATCGTGGCGGCCGGCTTCAGCGGCGTCATGGCGGCCCTCGTCATCGGCTTCACGATCATTTTGATTCGCTCGCTGATCCCGTCGCATACTGCCGGCCGCGACGAGGCGGAGGCGCTGGTTGCCGCTCCGGTCGCCGACCTTCTGACACGTGTGGATCAGCAGGTCAGCGGATCGGTGCTCGGACCGCGCCTTGCGACGCTTGCCAGCATGGCGCTGAGCGAGGCCATGCCCTACGTGCCCGCTCAGCTCCCGGTTTCGGTGCCGCTTTCGACGCCGCAAGGCGGCGAGGCGCCGGTCCAGGAAAATGCCGGCGACGGCGGCGGCTCCGCTTCGGCCGCGCCGGAAACGAGTGATAGCTGACGAAAAGATCGCCGAGATCCGGCAGGCCGCGCGCATATCCGAGTTCGTCTCGCCCTACGTCACGCTCAAGCGCAGCGGCCGCAACCTTTCAGGCCTCTGCCCCTTCCACAGCGAGAAGAGCCCGTCCTTCTCCGTCAGCGACGATGGCGGCTTCTTCCACTGCTTCGGCTGCGGCGCCGGCGGCAACGTCTTCAAGTTCGTCATGCAGATGGAGAACCTGACGTTCCCGGAGGCGGTGCGAAAGGTCGGCGCGCACTACGGCATCGACGTGCCGGAATCGGCGGGCGCGGGGCCGGCTTCGGAGCGCGACCGGATGCTGGCCATCCTGGCGGCGGCCACGCGCTACTTCCGCGCGGCGCTTGCCAAGGACGGCGTCGGCGACGCGATGGCCGACTATCTCCAACGCCGCGGCGTCGATGCCGCGGCCATCGAGCGCTTCGCGCTCGGCGCTACGCCGAGTTCGAGCGACGGCCTGGCGCAGTATCTGCGGCGCGACGGCCACGACCTGGCAATTGCCGAGCGCGTCGGACTGGTAGGCCTGCGCGGCGGGTCGGCCTACGACCGCTTTCGCGATCGGCTCATGTTTCCGATCCGCGATCCGCAGGGCCGCACCATCGGCTTCGGCGCGCGCCGCCTCGGCGAGGGCGAAGGACCCAAGTACCTGAATTCGAGCGACTCGAGCGTCTATCACAAGAGCCGAGTGCTCTATGGGCTGTACGAAGCGCGCGAGGCCGCGCGCACCCTGCCGCCGCAGGAACGGCCGACCAGCCTGATCCTGGTCGAGGGCTATCTGGACGTCATCGCGATGTCGCAGTCCGGCCTCACCAACGTCGTCGCCACCTGCGGCACCGCCCTGACACCGGACCAGGCCAGGCTCATGCGACGCCACGGCGAGGACGCGCTCGCGCTCTTCGATGGTGACGATGCCGGACGCCGCGCGGCCGCGCGAAGCTTCCCGGTCTTCCTCGAAGCTGGCCTGTGGGCCCGAGGCGTGTTCCTGCCACAAGGGGAAGACCCGGATTCGTTCGTGAGAGCGCGCGGCGCCGACGCGATGCGGCATATGATCTCGACCGCGGTGCCGCTGGTGGACGCATACGTCCGCCACATCTCGAGCGGCGTCACGGGCACGGCAGCCGCAGCCCGCGTGGGGGCCGAGATGGCCGAGGTCCTACGCAAAGTGGAGAACCCCTTCGAGCACGACGTTCTCGTCAAGAAGGCCGCGCACTGGACCGGCATCTCCGAGGACGTGCTGCGACGTCAGGCCCGCGCGCCGCAAAAGGCGCCGCCACCGCCCGCGGCCGCCGGACCCATGCGCAGCGGGCCTCCGGGCGCGGAGGAACTTCTGGTTGCGCTGATGCTCGCCGATGCGCGGGCCGTTGAACGGGTCGTGAGCCGGGATATCGTAGGGAGGATGCGGGAAGAGCCATGGGCACGCATCGCGCAGAGCATCGTCCAGCGGCACGGCTCGACCCAGGGAGTGGACCAGGGTGAGCTGTTGGCCGAGATCGAGGAGCCCGCGCGATCGCGCCTGACCATGCGCCTGCTCGATGATCCGACCTTTGCCGACGATTCGGCTCGCGAACGAGTCTGGAACGATTGCCTGGAGCGCCTTTCCGCTGCCGGACAGATGCAGGAGCGGCGAAGAATGCTCTCGCAGCTTCGTCATCTCGAAGAGATGGGCGACGAGGCGGGGGCCGCCGCGCTGCTGGCTGACTGGAACGCGCGTAGGAACAGCGATGAAGAATAAGAAACCGCGCGACGAGAATGCCGAAGGAAACGAGCCCGAGGCCGAAGGCGAAGAAGAAGTCGCCGGCGTCCGTGAGCTGCTCGAGCTCGGCAAGACCAAGGGCTTCGTCACCCTCGACGAGGTCAACGACGTCCTCGATCCCGAGGTCGTCGATCAGGAAGACATCGAAAGCGTGCTGTCGGCCCTCAAGGAAGGGCACGTCGAGGTGCGCGCCGACGCCGACGTGCTGCCCAAGGTGGAGCCGTCGGTGGCAGCTCCGGCCGAGGAGCGCGAGGTGGTCGAGGCCGATCACGTCGCCGACTACGTGCGCATGTACATGCGCGACATGGGCGTGGTGCCGCTGCTCTCGCGCGAAGGCGAAGTGGTCATCGCCAAACGCATCGAGGACGCCGAGCTGCGCGTCTTCGGCCTGGTCTTCCGATCCGCCTTCGGTCGCCGCCACATCCGCTGGATGAAGAAGGCTCTGGAAGACGGCGACATCCGCGTACGCAACGTCCTGAAAGAGACCGAGCCCGAGCCCACCGGCGACGGGGACTTCAGCGAGGCCGCGCCAGGGGAGGAAGTCGACGACGCCGCCGAGCAGGAGGCTCAGGCGCAGAAAACGGCCGAAGACGAGCTCGCCACCTTCAAGCGCGTGCTCAAGCAGCTCGAGAAGGCGTCCAAGTACTCGGACGACATCGAAGCCGCCCACGCTGCCGGCGACGCCGCCACCGCCGCCAAGCTCGACCGCAAGCTCATTGATTTGCTGCTCGAGATTCCCCTGAATCCCGAGCAGATCGCTGCCGCCGTCGAGCGCATCGACGAGTGCCACCGCTTCGTGCGACAGCGCCTGGAGGTGCTGCGCCAGGCCGAGGACCGCAGCGGGCGGCGAGCCGACCAGATCGTAGAATATGCCAGCAGGCTCGGCGTGGATCGCACCGCCGATCAGCGCATCTGCGGCACGCTGCGCATGAACGCCGAGACGATCGCGACCACTGCCGAGAAGATCAAGATCGCCTCGCGCGAGGTCGAAGAGATGCTCTCGGGCCTTGCCCTCGGCGCGCAGCAGCTCGAGCAGCTGGTGCGCGAAATCACCATCGGCCAGCAGGAAGTGGTCGAGGCCAAGAAGGCGCTGATCGAGGCGAACCTTCGCCTGGTCGTCTCGATCGCCAAGCGTTACAACAATCGCGGCCTGCAGTTCCTGGACCTGATCCAGGAAGGGAACATCGGCCTGATGAAGGCCGTCGACAAGTTCGAGTACCGCCGCGGCTACAAGTTCTCCACGTACGCGACGTGGTGGATCCGCCAGTCCATCACTCGCGCCATCGCCGATCAGGCCCGCACCATCCGCATCCCGGTGCACATGATCGAGTCGATCAACAAGCTGATCCGCGCCACACGCCAGTTCGTGCAGGAGAACGGCCGCGAGCCCACCACGCCCGAGCTCTCGGCCCTGGTCGACATGCCGCCCGACCGCGTCCGCAAGGTGCTCAAGATCGCGCGCGAGCCGATCTCGCTGGAGACGCCGATCGGCGACGAGGAAGACAGCCATCTCGGTGACTTCATCGAAGACCAGAAGGCGATCTCGCCGGCCGATGCGGTGGTGAACAGCAACCTGCAGTCGCGCACGCGACAGGTGCTGGCATCGCTCACGCCACGCGAGGAACAGGTGCTGCGCCTGCGATTTGGCATTGGGGAGAAAACCGACCATACCCTGGAAGAGGTCGGGGGCCGTTTCTCCGTGACGCGCGAGCGCATCCGTCAGATCGAAGCCAAGGCGCTGCGCAAGCTGCGGCTCCCGGCGCGTAGCAAGAAACTCAAGGGTTTCATCTCGTGATTCCAACCTGCGGGGCCCATAGCTCAGTCGGTCAGAGCGGGGGACTCATAATCCCTTGGTCCCAGGTTCGAATCCTGGTGGGCCCACTTCAGAAGCGGCCGCGAGCGATTCGCGAGCGCGGGGAGATGCGGCAGCCTTGACGAGTCAGCTCGAGTCCCTGTTCCGGTTGCAGAGCATCGATACGCGGTTGCTCGAAAAGCAACGCACCGTCGAAAAATACGAATCCGAGCTTGCCGAGCGCCGCAAGGCCATGGATGCGGCCCAGGCCAAGATCGATGGCCTTTCGGCGCAGCGAAAAGACCTGGTCTCGCAGCGCGCGCTCGCCGAGCGCAAGGTCGCCGACCTGCAGGAGAGCCTCAAGCACCGGCGCCAGCGACTGCAGAAGGTCCGCAACGAACGCGAGCTTCGCGCGGGCCAGGACGAAGTCACCTCCATCCAGGAAGAGATTCGCGAAGCCGAGACGCGCCAGCTCGACCTCATGCAGAAGGTCGAGGATCTGGAAGCGAGCATCGAAGCCGCCAAGGCCGAGTACGCCGACCTCGAGACGGCCGACCATCGCCACGTCGGTGACGCCTCGGCGCGCATCGACGGCCTGCGCAAGGAACTCGAAGGCGAGCGCGCCGAGCGCAACCAGATGGCCGACGGCATCGAGTCGGGCCTGCGCAAGAAGTACGAGACGATCCTGACGCGTCGTTACGGGCTGGCCGTGGTCGAAGTCGACGCCGCCGGCTGCTGCGTAGGATGCCACGTCCAGATCCCGCCCCAGACTCTGATCGAAGTGCGCAAGACCAGCGCGGTGCGCGTCTGTCCGATGTGCCAGCGCATCCTGTTTCCCGGCGTCCCGGCCGCCGTCGATTAGTCGTGCGGGCAGCTGCTCCGCCCGCCTCGGCCGGTTGCACCGAACAGTCCCTCGCGAACTGCGTCGCAACCCGGGACGTTCGTTGTTAGGTTGCCCGAGAGCTTGAGCTGGCCGGGCGGTCGCCGGCGCCGCAGCGATGCGGCGCGGGAGGAAAGTCCGGACTCCAAAGGGCAGGGTGGCCGCTAACGGCGGCCCGCCGCGAGGCGGGGAAAGTGCCACAGAAAACAGACCGCCGCGGCCGCGAGGCCACGGTAAGGGTGAAACGGTGAGGTAAGAGCTCACCAGATCCGCCGGTGACGGCGGATGCTAGGTAAACCCCACCTGGAGCAAGACCGAATAGGGAGGCGGACGGCCCGTCCGATGCCTCCGGGTTACGGTCGCTCGAGCCGCCGGGCAACCGGCGGCCTAGAGGAATGATCGCCGGGTCGTCACCGACGGCCTGACAAAATCCGGCTTACAGGCCGGCTCAAGCTCTTTCGGCGCGTTCCGTACGCTGACAGGTCGACGCAGCCGCGGTGAATCGTCGCTGACGCTGTTGTGCGCAGGTCGCGGCGGTTGCTAACGTCCAGGTGTGACGCACGCGCATGCATCGATGGCGGGGTGGACCAGGCCTTCCCCGAAGCTGGCGGCGCGGCTCGAAAAAGGAGCCCGGGATGCGGCCTGACACCGGAATCGAGGCGCGCGCAGATGGCATCACCGACGAGGCCGAAGAGGCTGCGGCCCGCCTCGCCGCGATCGTCGAGTCCTCCAGCGATGCCATCGTCAGCAAGAATCTCGACGGTGTGATCACGTCGTGGAACGGAGCGGCGGAGAACATCTTCGGTTACGCCGCCGCCGAGGCCATCGGCCGCAGCATCCGCATGATCGTCCCGCCCGAATGTCAGCGGGAAGAGGACGAGGTACTGAATCGGATCCGCCACGGCGAGCCGGTCAAGCACTACGAGACGGTACGACTTCGCAAGGATGGGAGGCGTATCGACGTTTCGCTGACGATTTCTCCCGTACTCAATCGCAACGGCGAGATCGTCGGCGCCTCCAAGATCGCGCGCGACATCACCGACCGGAAACGACTGGAGCAGGAACGCTCGACCCTGCTTGCGGAGGCCCAGTCCGCCAATCGTGCCAAGGACGAGTTCCTTGCCATGCTGGGGCACGAGTTGCGCAATCCGCTGGCGGCCATCAGCGGCGCCACCCAGGCCATCGGGCTGGCGGCCGACATGAACGAGACGCATCGCCCGCGCGAAGTCATCGAACGCCAGATCGAGAGACTCTCGCACCTGGTCGACGACTTGCTGGATGCGGCTCAGATCCACGCCGGCAAGGTCCAGCTTCAGCTCGACCGAGTGCGCATCGGCGAGGTCGTGCGCCAGAGCCTTTCGGCCGTGGGCATCAGCGGTCATGCGGTCGAGCTCGACGTCGACGACGACATCACCGTCCGGGCCGACCGCGACCGGTTGCGACAGGTCTTCGTCAACCTGCTCGAGAACGCCATCCAGTACACACCGCGCGGAAAGGCGATCCGCGTGCGATGCTATGGCGAGCGCGACCACGCGCTCGTCCAGATCACCGACGAAGGCGTCGGCATCACTGCCGATGTCATGCCGCGCATCTTCGATCCTTTCGTGCAGGGACAGCGCGGCGCCGACCGCTCGCAGGGCGGGCTCGGTATCGGGCTGACGCTGGCGCGCAAGCTGGTCGAGCTGCACGGAGGATCTCTCTCGGCGTCCAGCGCCGGCACCGGCATGGGCAGCGTCTTTACGGTGCGCGTGCCGCGCCTTCCCGCAGATAAGGCCGCTTCGGCCGTCGCTTCCGCGGCAGCCTCCGGCCCGCGCCGCGTTCTCGTCGTCGAGGACAACGAGGATACGCGCGAGATGTTCAAGATGGTCCTGCACCTCAAGGGCCACGAGGTCTACGAGGCTGCCGACGGAGCCGAGGCCGTCGAGGTCGCGCTTCGCGAAAAGCCCGAGATCGCCTTCGTCGACATCGGACTTCCGGTGATGGACGGCTACGAGGTTGCGCGTGAGATTCGGCGCAAGCTCGGCTCTGCCATCCTGCTGGTGGCAGTGACCGGTTACGGCCAGCCCGAAGACGAAGCGTGCGCGCTGCGCGCGGGCTTCGACGAGCATGCGGTCAAGCCGCTTGCACCTCCGCGGTTGGCGGAGATTTTGCGCCGCAGGCCGTGAGCGATAGGACACGGGCTTGCCGGTGCGAGTCCCATGTTCCTATCGCAGTCCACACGAGCGCTCGTGCGCTCTCTGCTTCGCATTGCAGGTCCGGTTGCCCTGGCGCGCCTCGGCGTCATGGGCATGGGCGTCACCGACACCATCGTCGTAGGTCAGCTCGCTCCCGCATCCCTTGCGTATCTCGCGCTCGGCTGGGCTCCCACCGGCGTTCTCATCGTCACCGGCATGGGACTTCTGATGGGCGTCCAGGTGCTGGCCGCGCGCGTCATCGGCGAGGGCCGCGCCGAGGCTGCCGGAGCAGTCTGGCGCAAGGGGCTCGTCGTCGGCGTGGCAGCCGGCGGGACTGCGGCCGTGGCGTTGTTCGCGCTTGCCGAGCCGATGTTTCTGCTGATCGGCATCGAGCCGGAGCTGTCGCGCCATGCGGCCGAGGTCTCGCGCGTTCTGGCCCTGGGTCTGCCGCTGCATTTCGCCTACGTCGCGTGCAGCTATTTCCTGGAGGCGGTGCGGCGTCCGATCGTCAGCACTGGCGTCATCTGGATCGCCAACCTGCTCAATCTCGTGGTCAATCTCATGCTGGTGCCCGACCTCGGTGCCGTCGGATCGGCGTGGGCAACGGTGGCTGCGCGCGTGTTCATGGTCGTGGTCCTGGTCGGCTACGTCGCGTTCGGCGCTCTCGGGCGTCAGTACGGCGTGCGCAGCTTCGACGTGGCCGCGCCGGGCTATCGAATGCTGTACGGCGTCGGCCTTGCGGCCGGCGTCAGCCAGGCGGCCGAGGCCGGAGCATTTTCGGCGATGACGATGATCGCGGGCCGCATCGGCCAGGATGCGGTGGCGGCCTATCAGATCCTGCTCAACGTTCTCGCCGTCGTCTTCATGATCGCGCTCGGCCTGGCCGCGGCCACGTCGGTCGCCGTGGCGCAGGCATGGGGCGGACGCGACGAAGAATCGGCGCGGCATGCGGCGTGGACCGGCCTGTCGCTCAACACGATCGCGATGCTGGCTTCGTCGGCAGTGCTGCTGACGGCTGCGATGCCGATCGCGCACGCGTTCACCGCCGACGTCGCGCTGGCGGCGCTCATCGCTTCCATGCTTCCGATTGCCGCCGCGATCCTGTTACCCGATGGCGGACAGGTGGTGATCGCGAGCGCGCTGCGCGCGCGCGGCGACAACTGGTTCCCCACCGCCAGCCACATCGTTGCCTATTTCGTGGTGATGCCGCCTGCCGGCTATGTGCTCGGCGAGAGCATGGGGCGTGGTGTTTCGGGCCTGATGGAAGCGATCCTCGCCGCGAGCATTCTGTCGGCCGGCGTTCTTCTGGCGCGTCAGTCCGTCCTCATGCGCTGATCTTCGAGGCGCGTCACCGCCGCGCGGAACGAGACGCGTGGCCGCCGCCGGTGCGCATCCCGACCTTCGACGTTTCTTCGTCTCCGCACGAGTTCACGCTCGCGAGAAGACTTCTCCGACGAGTGGGCCGCGGTGGGATGCGCGTGCGCGAAAACGCACGCGCACACGTGCATTCTGCTTGACCGTTGTGGGGACGTTGGGTTACACCGTGTGGGCCGGTGGGTAGCAGTGGGGTGCGGTGTAATCCTGTCCTATTGCGAGTCGGTCGGGGTACCGGCTCCCGCTCGAGGGAGTGGGAGCAAGTGATGGTGGATGTGGCTACCCGCCGGTTTCTTTCACGACGATTGGACGCTCCATGTTTCGCGGCACGTTCTTTCACACCCTGGACGACAAAGGCCGAGTCGCCATCCCGCGCAAGTTTCGCGACGTTCTGCCTGCCGCAGAAGGCGAGGCTCGCGTGGTGGTCACCAAGTCGGCCGGACCGCCGCCGCGAACTCTCGACGTCTATCCTATGGAAGAGTGGAAGGCCCTGGAAGAGCGGATCCGGCAGATGCCGCAGTTCCAGGAACGCACGCGCAAGTTCAAGCGTCTCTATCTGCATCCGGCCCAGGAGCTCTCACTCGACAGTCAGGGCCGTATCCTGCTGCCGCAGGACCTGCGCGGACACATCGACCTCGGAAAGGACGCGGTCTTTACCGGAGACCTGGAGAAGTTCCTGATCTGGTCGCGCAGCGACTGGGAAGCCCAGCAGAGCGCCGATCAGACGAGCGCCGCCGAGGGCGATTCGCTCGACGACCTGGGATTGTGAGCGGCGGTGGTGCGCCGCGCGAAGATGGAAGTGTGTGGTGCGGTGGGCGGACGACGCAGAGTCCGCAGCTTCGGCAATGGGGTCAGGTCTTGGATTTGAGGGTTTCGCGTGAGAACCCGTAAATCCAAGACCTGACCCCATGACTTTCGACAGAGACAGGCTCGGTCGTCACGTCCCCGTGATGGTGGACGAGGTGATCGAGGCGATGGCAGTTCGGCCGGGAGGTCGCTACGTGGACGCGACCGTCGGTGAGGGCGGTATGAGTGAAAGGCTGCTCGAGGCCTCGTCGCCCGATGGATTGCTGGTGGCAGTGGACTGGGACGAGGACGCCCTGGCACTGTCGCGCGCGCGCCTGGCGCCGTTTGCCGCGCGCGTCCAGTTCTTTCGTGACTCCTTCGCCGACATGAGCAGCATCCTGTCGCGTGCGGGCTGGAACGGCGGCGCCGACGGCATCCTCGTCGATCTCGGCGTCTCCACACTTCAGCTGGGCAAGGACGTGCGCGGGTTCTCTTTCCAGACCGACGACGCACCGCTCGACATGCGCATGGATCAGCGCGGCGAAGTCACCGCCGCCGACATCGTCAACACGACGGACGAAGGCGAGCTTGCCGACGTCATCTATCGCTACGGCGAGGAGCGGGCCTCGCGCCGCATCGCCCGCTCCATCGTCACGCGCCGCCGCACGGCGCCGCTGGCAACCACCGGCGATTTGCGGGCGGCCGTGCGTGCCGCCGGCGTTCACCGCAAGCCGGGCCACGATCCGGCCACGCGAACGTTCCAGGCCCTTCGCATCGCCGTCAATCGCGAGCTCGAGCAGCTCGAGACGCTCCTCGAAGACGGGTGGGAGCTGCTGTCGCCGGGCGGACGCCTGGCGTTCCTGACCTACCACTCGCTGGAGGATC
>DASPNH010000101.1:0-75932 GCA_035626675.1 Binatia bacterium | reverse complement strand
GGCGCGGCGTCCTCGCCTGCGGCCGCTTCGATGGCCGGGGCCAGCTCGGGACCTGCATCGCTGCGCACGAGGATGGCGTCGGCGTGGCGGCGGCGCAGCATGTGAGTAGCGGCCGCCGCATCACCGGCAGCAAGTGTGTGCAGACCGCGGTGCTCCAGTGTCACGCAAAGATCGCAGCGACGGCGACAGTCGCCATCGACCACCAGAACGACGATGGCGGCGCGCGCAACCGGCGCAGCTTGGGCGGCGCGGGCCAGATCGCGCATCTGCTGCTCGATGCCGCCGAGGCGCCGCTGGCAGCTCTCGATGCCGCTGCGAAGCCGGGCATCGACCGAGTCGTCGGGATCGCCGAGCTGCATCTCGACGGTTTCGAGCCGCTCCAGCCCGGCATCGAGAAGGTCAGCCACTTCTTCGAGCGACGAAGTCAGGGCGTCGATCTTGCCGGACAGCTCGGCGGGGATTTCCGAAGGAGCCGAACCTGCGGCCGCGGCGCGTTCTTCCGCTACGTGGACGTCGGCCGCGGCTTCACTGGCCGCGCGGCGGACCTCGGAGACCAGCTCGCTCGCCTGCGTGCGCAGCTCGGCAAGAGCCTGGCCCGCTCCCAGCTGCGCGGCAGCGGTTGCGAGCGTATCGAGCCAGCTCGAGTTCTTGTCCTTGTCCGATGCCGCCTGCGCCATGGATCGTGCCCGGCCCGTGTCGCCACGGGGTGCCATCTACGCTCGCTCGAGCGTCGCGATCGGACGCGTTCTCGAGCCTGGCGCGATCGACGCGGCTCGAGCTTCGCGCGAGCACGCGACCATCGCGATGCGCACGATGGCGCGCGTCTCGTGCCCTCTAGGCGCCCTCGCGCTCGCGCGCATAGTTGGCGCGCGGCCGTGGCGGAAGGTTGAGCACGCTCTTCGGGAAGAACCCGACGAGGTAGCCGACGATGTCCTTGACGGACACGATGCCGACCGGCGCGCCCACCTTGTCTAGCAAGGGGATATGTCGGTATCCACCGAGCCCCATCAGGTTGAGCGCGAAGGCGATGGAGTCGCTCGGGCGCAGGCACTCCGGCCGCGCGGTCATCACGCGCCGCACGGCGATCTTGGCCGGATCGATGCCGGCAGCGACCACGCGCGAGACCACGTCGCGGTCGGTGAAGATGCCCTTGAGCTTGCCGGCCCGCACCACCAGCACGCATCCGATGTGGCGCTCGTGCATCAGCTCGATGGCCTCGAGCGCCGAGGCGGGAGTCTCGACCGTGACCGGCACCGCCGGCGGCAGGATCGACAGCGGCTGGCGCAGCATGTTCTCGTCGAACGCCTTGACGCCGTCGCCCACTTCCAGCTCGGCGATGCTTTCGCGGATGAAGCTGTCGACCGGATCGGCCGGGCGAGCCATTTCAGGACACCGTCCAGGTCTCACCGCTGCGGTAGAGGCGATCGAAGCTGCCCTCGCCCTTGGCAGCACGCGCCTGCTGGATCTGCGCGTGCACGCTCTGCTCGTACCGCGGGTGCCCCTCCCCTTGGACGCAGCGCAGGACGCCGAGCGGCATCGGCAGCCCTTCGTGGCCGAGCCGCGACAGCAGCTGCGTGACCACCGGATTGGTCTCGTCGTGCACGACCAGCTGGGAGACGTCGCACTGATCCAGCGAGACCACTTCGGGTGACAGGTCGGCGCGCAGGCGTATTCCCTTGCGAAGGCCTTCTCCGAAGAGCAGCGGCTTGCCGTGTTCGATCAGCAGCTGATGCTCGTTCTTGACGGCGCGGTTGCTGAGGTCGTCGTAGACGCCGTCGTTGAAGACGGGACAGTTCTGCAGGATCTCGACGAACGAGGTGCCCTCGTGGGCCGCCGCGCGAAGCAGCATGGCCTGGAGGTGCCTGGTCTCGACGTCGACGGTGCGCGCGATGAACGTCGCCCCCGCACCGAGCGCGAGCGCAGCGGGCTCGAAGGGCGGATCGACGACGCCCATCGGGCTCGACTTGGTGGTCAGCCCGAGCTTGGACGTCGGAGAGTACTGCCCTTTGGTCAGACCGTAGATCTCGTTGTTGAAGAGCAGGATGTTGACGTTGAGGTTGCGGCGCAGGATGTGGATCAGGTGATTGCCACCGATGGACAGGCCGTCGCCATCGCCCGTGACGATCCAGACCGACAGCTCCGGCCGCGCCAGCTTCAGGCCCGTGGCCAGCGCCGGAGCGCGGCCGTGGATGCCGTGGAAGCCGTAGGTGTTCATGTAGTAAGGGAAGCGGCTCGAGCATCCGATGCCGGAGATGAACACTATGTTCTCGCGTGCCACCCCGAGCTCGGGCATCACCTTCTGCACCTGGGAAAGGATGGCGTAGTCGCCGCAGCCAGGGCACCAGCGCACGTCCTGGTCGCTGGCGAAGTCCTTCCTTCCCGGCGCGGCCTTGGCTCCGCCTTCGATGGGTCCGCTACCGGCTGCGCTCATCGCACTGCCTCCCCTCGCCGTTCCTTGATCGCGGCGCCGATCCGATCGACCAGCTCGGCCGCGGTGAACGGCGAGCCCTGGATCTTGCTCACGGGCACCGCATCGATCAGAAGCTCGTCGCGCAGCACGCGCACGAGCTGGCCCATGTTCAGCTCCGGCACCAGCACCGTTCGGTAGCGGCGCAGCACCTTGCCGAGATCGCGCGGCAACGGATGGAGCCATCGCAGATGCACGTGGCCGGTTGCCGTGCCGGCGGCATTCAGGCGCGCCACCGCCTCTTCGATGGCGCCGAAGGTAGAGCCCCACCCGACGACGACGGCCTCGCCGAGCTCGCTGCCGGTCACGCGCGTGGGCGCAAGCTCTTCGGCGATGCGGGCGATCTTGGCGGCGCGCACGCGCACCATGCGCTCGTGGTTGGCGGGTGCGTAGCTGATGTCGCCGCTGTCGTAGTCCTTTTCGATGCCGCCGATGCGATGCTCCAGGCCCGGCGTTCCCGGCCTGACCCATGGCCGAGCCAGCGTGTCCTCGTCGCGAAGGTAGGGCTGGAAGCCGACGGTCTGCGTCCAGAAGCGCACCGGCTCTCCTGGCACGTCCTCGTAGGTGGGCAGTCGCCAGGGCTGCGCGCCGTTGGCGAGATAGCCGTCCGACAGAAGGAGGACGGGCGTCATGTAGCGGACCGCCATGCGCACGGCTTCGATGGCGGTCTCGAAGCAGTCGACCGGCGTGGAGGCAGCCAGCACCGCAACCGGGCACTCGCCGTTGCGGCCGTACAGGGCCTGAAGAAGGTCGGCCTGCTCGGTCTTGGTCGGTAGACCCGTGCTGGGGCCGCCACGCTGCACGTTGACGACCACCAGCGGCAGCTCGGTCATCACGGCCAGGCCGATGGCTTCTCCTTTCAAGGCGATGCCGGGCCCGCTCGATGCCGTGACGCCCAGGGCGCCGCCGAAGGATGCGCCGACGGCGGCACCGATGGCCGCGATCTCGTCCTCGGCCTGGAACGTGACCACGCCGAACTGCTTGTGCGCCGACAGCTCGTGCAGGATGTCGCTGGCCGGAGTGATCGGATACGACCCATAGAACAGCCGAAGGCCGCTCTTGGCCGCCGCCGTCATCAGACCCCACGCCAGCGCTTGGTTGCCCGTGACGCTCGTGTACAGGCCCGGCTCGATCGTCGCCGGCGCCACGGTGAAGCGCGTGGCGAACAGCTCGGTGGTCTCGCCGAAGTTCCATCCCGCCTTGAAGACCCGGGTGTTGGCCTCGACCAATGCAGGGCTTTTCTTGAAGCGCGCCTCGATCCAGCGAAGCGTCTCCTCGACCGGCCGGTGGTAGAGCCAGCTGCACAGGCCGAGCGCGAAGAAGTTGCGGCAGCGCACGACGGTTCGCTGGGGCAGGTCCATGTCGGCCACCGCCTGCGAGGTCAGGCGGGTCATCGGCACTTCGAAGACGCGCCAGCGCGACAGCTCACCCGTGCGCACGGGCGAGTCAGGATATCCGGCCTTGGCGAGGTTCGACTTGCTGAATGCGTCGGCGTCCAGGATCAGCGCGCCGCCTTCGCGCAGGTCCTGCACGTTTACGCGCAAAGCCGCCGGATTCATTGCGACAAGGACATCGGGCTGGTCGCCCGGGGTGAACACCTTTTTGCTCGAGAAGTGGAGCTGGAAGCCGCTGACGCCGGCCAGGGTCCCGGCAGGCGCGCGAATCTCGGCGGGGAAGTCGGGAAGAGTGGCGATGTCGTTGCCGGCAAGCGCCGATTCGGTCGTGAACTTGGTGCCCGTCAGCTGCATCCCGTCGCCCGAGTCACCCGCAAAGCGGATGACCACGGTATCCACGACCACTGCGCCCTTGAGAGAAGGGGGCGCGCTCGATGGCTGCGACATGGAAGCCTCCTATGCCGGCTGGCTCGACCTCGTCTGCTGGCGATGTGCCATGCCCGAAATGGTACGCCCGGAAATGAGGGCCGACAATGAATGATCGGCCGCAGCTGGAGGGATTCTTATTTCTGGTCGAATCGGTGGAGCGGCCGCTCGCGCAACGCCGAAACTCTGGAGAGGCTCGAAAAGTCTCGATCCGAGTGGAGGACCTCGAGGTCATGCCGTAACGCGCAAGCCGCGATGAGGCAGTCGATGGAAGATCGGATGGTGAGCCCCTGACGCCTGGCGCTCCGGTAGAGGCTGACGGCCTCCTCCACCGTCGCCGATGTCAGAGGCGACTCCACGCACGGGAACGCGAACATTGCCTCACGGGCGAGACGAAATGACCGTTCCTCGCGAAAACCCTGCAAGACCTCCTGAAGGACGGGCAGGCACGTGACCACGTCATCCATCGGGACGACGGCACTGAGGTCGAGCGGATCCTGCCGCCGAAACACCTGCACCCACGCGGACGTATCGACGAGCGTCACGTCCTTGCCCGGTCCGGGCGGTCGTCGCGCATGGCCGAGAGTTCGCCGTCCCAGGCTCCCGAGCCACGAAGCTCGAGAATCTTGCGAGCCTTGGCGCGCCGGACAAAATCCTCGAGCGCGACTTCGACGGCGCGAGAGTACGTCTTCTCGCCGCTGAGCAGCACAGCGTCTCGAAGCAGGTCCTCACGAAGCACAAGATTCGTGCGTTTCATGTGCATCAGGTACGCGAGCCCGTTGCCCGGGGCAACCCGGTCATTCGGTAAAGACTTCGATGTCGCGCTGGAGCTGGGCCTCGGCCTCGGGCGCCTGCGGCTGGGTCTTCCAGCGCCGATGCGCCCAGTTCCACTGCTCGGGATGGCGCCGCACGAAAGTTTCGATGGCACTTGTGTAACGCTGCGTAAGTCTGCGGATGTGCTCGGCACGCTCGGCCGGAGGCGGCTGCGGGGACGGCGGATGGATCGGCCGTCCCGAGACCGGGATGGTGTGCTCACCGTGCCAGGCGCCGAAGACCGGCAGGACGGGGGCGCCCGTGGCAATGGAGAGGCGGGCCAGCATCGTCGAGGTGCTGGCCGGACGCCCGAACATGTCGACGAAGATGCCGTGTCCCGGCCGCTGGTTCTGATCCAGCGCCACGGCCACGCAGGTGCCGGCCTGGATCAGCCTCAGCGCCTCGCGCACCGATGCGCCGCGGCCGAGCGACACCACGTTCATTGCACGGCGATGCTTGACCAGGAAACGGTCGATGGGATCGTTGTGGATGGTGCGGTGAAAGACGGCCACCGGTCCGATCCGAACGCCCCAGGTCCGGGCCAGCAGCTCGAAGTTGGCCGTATGGGCCGTCAGCACCAGCAGCCCCTTTCCTGCCGAACGCGCCTGCTGGGCCCGTTCGGCAACGCGCTCCCAGGGTCGCTGCGGTGCGCTGGCGACGAGCTCCTGGGCGTGAATGATCTCGGCGGCGATGCGGCCCCAGTTGCGAAACGCCACCCGCGCCAGATGCTGCGCGCTGGCCTCGTCGATCTGGGGGAGCGCGATCGCAAGGTTCTCGCGCACGATGTCGACGTGCGTGCGGTCGTAGCGCGCGACGATGTCGGCGATGTTCTGCAGCGCGCCGCGCGCCGCAGCCGTCGAGACGCTGCCGAGCAGCGCCCACGCGGCGCGCAGCCCGCCGTAGACGATGTAGTTGGCGGCACGCACCACTGCGCCGTCCCGCGCCGGCGCGCCCTCTGGCACCGCAAGGGAGCCTGAGCTCGGACCTTTTTCGCCTGATTGAGCCACCTGAACCGCCCTGCTACTTCTTGCGACCGTCATGGAAAAACGCGACCAGGCCCCGAAGAAAGACTCTCCGTGGATCATCCGGACCTACTCGGGCTACAGCTCGGCCAGGCTCTCCAACGACCTGTACCGCAGCAACCTCGCCAAGGGTCAGACGGGCCTGTCGGTGGCCTTCGATCTGCCGACCCAGACCGGGTACGACAGCGACCACGCGCTGGCACGCGGCGAGGTCGGCAAGGTGGGCGTTCCCATCGGCAGCATCGCCGACATGGAGACGCTGTTCGAGGAGATTCCCCTCGGACGCATGAACACCTCCATGACCATCAACGCCACCGGCGCCTGGCTGCTTTCCCTCTACGTGGCCGTGGCCGAACGACAGGGCTTCAAGCCCGCCGAGCTCCAGGGCACCATCCAGAACGACCTGATCAAGGAATATCTTTCGCGCGGCACCTACGTCTTTCCGCCCGAGCCGTCGATGCGGCTGACCACCGACATCATCACCTACACCGTGCGCGAGATTCCCAAGTGGAATCCCATCAACATCTGCAGCTACCACCTGCAGGAAGCCGGCGCGACGCCGGTCGAGGAGCTCGCTTTCACGCTGGCCAATGCGCAGGCCGTGCTCGACTCGGTGCGCGCACGCGGCGTCCAGGGCGAGGAGATGGGCCAGGTCTTCCAGCGCATCTCGTTCTTCGTCAACGCCTCGATCCGCTTCGTGGAAGAAGTGTGCAAGATGCGCGCGTTCACGCAGATGTGGGACGAGATGGGCGAGCAGCGCTACGGCGTCAAGGACGCCAAGCAGCGCCGCTTCCGCTACGGCGTGCAAGTGAACTCGCTCGGCCTGACCGAGCAGCAGCCCGAGAACAACGCCATTCGCATCGCCCTGGAGATGCTCGGCGTGGTGCTGTCGCGCGATGCGCGCGCCCGTTCCATCCAGCTGCCGGCGTGGAACGAGGCGCTCGGCCTTCCGCGCCCGTGGGACCAGCAGTGGTCGCTGCGCACGCAGCAGATCATGGCCTTCGAGACCGACCTGCTCGAGTACCCGGACATCTTCAGCGGCTCCAAAGTGATCGAGGCGCGTGTGCGTGAGCTGATCGAGGAAGCGCGCCAGGAGATGGCCAGGATCGACGAGCTCGGCGGCGCCGTGGCAGCAGTCGAGTCCAGCTACATGAAGCAGCGCCTGGTCGAATCGAATGCGCGCCGCGTGCGCCGCATCGAGAGCGGCGAGCAGAAGGTCGTCGGCGTCAACTGCTTCCAGGAGAGCGTCCCCTCCCCGCTCATGGCCGACGCCGAGGGCGCCATCATCAAGGTCGATCCCAAGGGAGAGGCGGAGCAGATCGAGCGCCTGCGCGCGTTCCGTTCCTCGCGCAGCAAGGCCGACGTCGATACGGCGCTGCGCGCCCTTCGCGATGCCGCCACTGCCGGCGACAACGTCATGAACGCGTCGATTCGCTGCGCCCTTGCCGGCGTCACCACCGGAGAATGGTCGGACACCTTGCGCGAGATCTTCGGCGAGTACCGTGCGCCTACCGGCGTCACCGGTCAGGCCGCGCCGGCCGGCGAGGACCTGGAAGGGATTCGCGCGCGAGTGGCCGCGCTGACCCAGCGCATCGGTCACGTGCCGCGCCTGCTGGTGGGCAAGCCGGGCCTGGACGGCCACAGCAACGGCGCCGAGCAGATCGCGGTGCGGGCGCGCGATGCCGGCTTCGACGTCATCTACCAGGGCATTCGCCTGACGGTCGAGGAGATCGTGGCCACGGCGCAGGAAGAGGACGTCGACGCCATCGGTCTGTCGATCCTGTCCGGTTCGCACATGTCGCTGGTGCCCGAGGCCCTCTCGCAGCTTTCCAAGGCCGGCATGGCCGACGTCCCGCTGATCGTCGGCGGCATCATTCCCGAGGACGACGCCCGCGATCTTCGCGCCAGCGGCGTGGCCGGCGTCTACACGCCCAAGAACTTCGAGCTGACTCGCATCATGGGCGACATCCTGGAGATCCTGGAGCAGAAGCAGGCGGCGTAGCCGGCCGCGGTTGCACCGGCGCCCGTTCGCCGCGTATGCAGGCGCCATGAGCACGACGATCACGAGCCTGGACGGCCGCTCCATCGACCAGATCCTGCGATCGGCCGCGGCCCAGGGCGCAGTGCCGGGCTGTGTCGCCATCGTGGTCTCGCGCGACGGCGTGCTGCACGCCTCGGCCGCCGGCACTCCGCATGGGACCGACACCATGTTCCGCATCGCGTCGATGACGAAGGCGATCACGAGCGTGGCCGCGCTCCAGCTCGTCGAGCAGGGCCGGCTCTCCCTCGATGCCGAGGTCGCGAGCATCCTGCCCGAGTTCGGGCAGCTTCCCGTCCTCGCCGGCTTCGACGGCGACCGGCCGAAACTGCGGCCGCCTGCGCGTCAGGCCACGATTCGCCAGCTCCTGACCCACACTGCAGGCTGCAGCTACTGGTTCGGCAACGCCGACCTGCTGCGCTACCACGAAGTCACCGACACGCCGACGGTGATGACGGGCCGCAAGGAGGGAATCCGCACGCCACTGATGAGCGATCCCGGAACGCGCTGGGAGTACGGGGTCAACACCGACTGGCTCGGTCTGGTCGTCGAGGCGGTAAGCGGTCTTTCTCTCGATTCCTACTTCGCACGCAACGTCTTCGAGCCGCTGAGGATGAAAGAGGCAACGTTCCAGCCGAGCAGGGAGCAGTGCCAGCGCCTGATGCCCGTGCATCAGCGGGTCGGTAGCGAGCTGATGCTCAACGGATTCGAGCTCGAAGGGGCTCCCGAGTTCTGGCCCGGCGGCCACGGCGTCTACGCCACGGCTGCAGACTACGGCCGCTTCCAACGCGCGCTGTTGCGCGGCGGCGAGCTCGACGGTGATCGCATCCTGGAACAGGAGACGAGCGACCTGATGTTCACCGATCAGATCGCCGGCATCGCTCTTCCGACCGAGATCGTTTCGGCAGTTCCCGAGCTCTCCAACGACGTGGCAACCCCGCCCTTTTGCCAGAGCTGGGGCCTTGGCCTTCATCTGGTGCTCGAGGACGTTCCCGGCATGCGACGCGCCGGCACTGGCGACTGGGCCGGCCTCTTCAATTCCTACTACTGGATCGACCGCAGCGCCGGCATCGCAGGCGCGTTCTTCACGCAGATCCTGCCCTTCTTCGATCTCGGCGCGGTGCAGACCGCAATGGCGGTCGAAGCCGCCGTGTACTCGCAGCTGGATTAGCAGGGTCGGGCACCTTTCCGATGGAGCCGTCCATTGGACGTCAAGCGGCGAACGAGTGAGCCGCGACGAGATGGCTCAGGTCGAGCCGGCCACGGCTCGACCTGACCCCGTTCGGCTATCAGGGTGGCTCCGGGACGCTGACCTTGCCGCCCTCGGTCGTCTGTACCGCTCCCTTGGCGTTGTTTTCGATGACGACGCCGCTGGCACGCACGACGGCGTCGCGACCTGCGAGCACGCCGTGGCCGCCGTTGCCGGCGATGCTGCCGCCGCTCAGCTCCACGCGCGAACCGTCGATGGCGACCACGCCCGAGTCTCCGTTGCCGTCGATGCGGGCATTGGTGAGCTTGGCCTTGCTGCGCAGCGAGAGCCGCAGCCCATCGCCGTTGGGAACCTCGGCCTCGAACTCGTCGCCGGTGCCGTTGGCCGCGATCAGCACGTCGGTGCCGGTGATGCCCGCGTCTCCCGCGCCCAGCCCCTTGTCGAAGCTGCCCACGATGATGCTGCGCTCGATGCGCACGTCGCTGTTCTTGGTGACGGTGACGCCGTCGCGGTTGGCCACCACCAGGCTGTCACGCAGCGTCGCCTCGGAGTTGTCGAACACCAGCAGGCCTTTGCCCTTGGTGCGAAAGCCGTTGCCCATCAGCAGGCAGCGCTCGACCAGGACCGGACCGGCGGCATCGGAGACGCCGATCCCGTCGTCGAGGTTGTCGACCGCGACGACGTCGTGAACGCGCACGTGCGAAGCCCTGGCACCGCGCACCGAGACGCCGTCGAACGTGAAGCCGGCGCTGGTCAGGTTTCGCACCGTCACTCGAGGGCCCGTGACGACGATTCCGTCGCAGCCCTCCTTTCCGCCGCTGCGCGAGCAGCCCGGGCCTTCGCGCAGGGTGGCGCCGCCGCCGTCGAGCACGGTGCCTTCGGCCGCGATCTCGGGCAGCGCACTGGCGACCTCGATGACCTCGTCGGCGCCGATGCGGATCTGGATGGTCGCCGCGTCGTCGCTGGCGTTGGCCTGCTCGATGGCGTCGCGAAGCGTGGCCTGGCCCGCATCGGCGGCCGACGTCACCAGCAGCGTGGCCGCTGCTGCCGGCGCTGCCGTCATCACGACAGCGGCGGCCGCGATGGCGAGGAGTCGCGCGCTCATTGCGACATGTAGATTCCGCCGTTGGGCGAAAGCACCTGACCCGTGACGAAGGTGGAATCGGGACCGGCCAGGAACAGGGCCGCGGCGGCGATCTCCTCGGCCTGCCCTAGCCGTGCAAGCGGCGTCTGCATCGCGATGAACTGGCGCTGCCGCTCCTCGAACGGCGCCAGCAGCGGCGTGTCGATGTAGCCCGGCGCGATCGCATTGATCAGCACGCCGTAGCTCGAGGCCTCGTGCGCCGTCGAGCGCGTGAAGGCCAGGATGGCGCCCTTGGCCGCGCAATAGTCGGGCGCTCCGGCGCCGGCGGCCGTGCCCATGATCGAAGCCATGTTGATGATGCGCCCGCCCTGGCCGCGGCGCCGCATGCGCGGCAGCGCCTCGCGGGTGCAGTAGAACGTGCCGTACAGGTGCACCTTGAGCATGCGGTCGAACATCTCGTCGGTGATGTGGTCGACGCAATCCATGTGGGTCGTCACCGGTGCTCCCGACATCCGCTCCATCACCTGCGCCTGCATCTGGTTCTGGACGCGCTGCATGTACTCGCCGGTCGCATGGATGATGCCGGCATTGTTGACCAGAATGTCGAGCGCGCCGATCTTCTCGTCGAAGGCAGCGAAAGCCTCCGCCACCGAGCGCGAATCCGAGACGTCGCAGCGCAATGCCAGACCGCCCTCGCACTCGCCCGCAATCCTGGCCGCGGCCTCCGCGTCGATGTCGGTGGCGCAAACTCGCGCGCCCTCCGATGCGAAGCGCCTTGCGATGGCCGCGCCCAGCCCCGAGCCGGCGCCGGTGATGAAGGCCGTCTTGCCGGACAGCTTCATCAGACCAGCCCTTTGGCGTAGTCCCAGGTGAAGCGCGACGTGATGGTCATCTCGAGCAGCACCGTGTCCTCGAAGCCGTCGGCGGTCATCTCCAGGTAGGCATCCCCCATGTCGGCTCCCAGATAGTGGTGCGCGGTCCGGCGCCGGATCTCGTCGTCGGGCGCGAGCACCCTGGCGCTGCCGTGCAGGATGGCGCCCTTGTACGGTGCGACTCGCGTGTCCACGGTCAGCGACACCTGCGGATTGGCCGCAATGCTGCGGGCCTTTCGCGAGGAGCCGTCCACGTGCACGTAGATCTTGCCGTCGCTGTACTGGAACCAGATCGGCGAGCCCTCGGGACGGCCCCGCTCGTCGACCGTGCACAGCACCGCGATCTCCGGAGCGCTCAGCAGAACGTCCAATTCTTCGCTCGTCAGTTTTCCTGGCATGGCATCCTCGCGGCCGACTCTAGAACGGCGCCGCGGCAAGACAAGGCAGGGCTCAGCCGCAGGCGGCGGATTGCGTACGGTGGCGCATCACCACCACGGTGATGTTGTCGCGGCCGCCGGCTGAATTGGCGGCGTGGATGAGCCAGGTCGCGGCCTCGCCGGCCGAGCCGGCGTGCTCGAGGAGCCTGGCCACGTCGTCCTCCTCGACGGCTTCCCACAGGCCGTCGCTGCACAGCACGAGCACGTCTCCGTCCTCGAGCTCGATGGCATTGACGTCGGGACTGTAGCCTTCGGGAATGCCGAGCACCTCGGTGACGATGTTGCGCTCGGGATGGAAACGAACCTGATCGCGCGGCATCAGACCTTCGCGCACCAGATGTCCCAGGCGCGAATGATCGACCGTCGCCATCACGATGCGACCGGCGCGCCACACGTAGCCGCGCACGTCGCCGACGTGCACCATCACGGCAAGGTCACGCTCGATAGCCACGCCGATCAGGGTCGTCGCCATCGTCAGATCGCTGGCGGCAGGCCGCTGCTGCGAGAGCACGCTGGCCTGCGCCGCCTCGAAAGCATCGCCGAGAGCCATGCCGAGGCGGCTCACCAGGGCCGATCGTTCTTCCTGTTTTCCGCCGCCGGCGCTCGGTGCGAACCTTCCTTCGAGAAGCTCGACCGCGGCGGTGATGGCCAGGCGACTGGCGATGTGGCCATCGGGAAGACCCCCGAGCCCATCGGCAACGAGCGCGAACCTCTCCTGCGGATCGACCCAGTACGCATCCTCGTTGCGCCGGCGTGCTCGTCCGACGTCGGTTGCGCCGGCCGCATCCTCGCTGCAGCAAGTCAGCGCCGCGCGAAACCGGGCCTCGTCGTCGAAGGGGGAGTTCATCGCGCCAAGATTAGCCTCTACGCACGGGTCGGGGTACGGTCCCCGTTCTCAATCTCGAACATTCGTGACTCTGTCGAGGATCGATCCGTGAAACGCAAGCCCGTCAAGCCGCTTCTGGCGGCGGCTGCCAATGCCGTCCACCGCCTTCACCTTCGCAGCTACGAGGTTTATCAGCCGGTCTTCACCCCGGGCGGCTACATGCTCGGCGTGCGAGACTGCGAAGTCCGATGGGATGCCATCGCTCCGGTGCTGACGGCCGTCGGCGCCAAGAGCCTGGTCGATCTGGGGTGCTCCGAAGGATACTACGTCGTTCGCGCCGCGCGCTCCGGGATTCCCTTCAGCGTCGGTGTCGACTTCGACCAGCGCCGGATCTTCACCTGCACCAGCCAGGTCATCCTGAACGACCTGCAGGGCGCCGGGTTTCTCATGTCGCCGGTGGACGAGAACCTGCTCGAGGCCCTGCCCAAATTCGATGCCGTCATCTTCCTCTCGGTCATCCACCACATGATGTACGAGAAGGGCGTCGAGTATGCGCAGCGCATCCTGCGACTGGTGGCTCAGAAGACGGCCAAGGTCTGCCTCTTCGAAATGGGGCAGTCCGACGAGCACAAGGAAAGCTGGGCCAAGAAGATGCCGGACATGGGTCCGGATCCGCACGAGTGGGTCAAGCGCTTCATCCTGGACAACGGCTTCTCGCGCGCCGAGAAAATCTCGCAGGCACGCTCGTTTGCCGGCGAGAGCCAGAGAGCGCTCTTCGCGGCCTATCCCTGAGTCAGGCCTCGGCCAGGCAGCCGGTCGCTACGGTTTGACCGACGGCGCGCTTGAGCGTGGACAGGGAATCGGAGGCGGTGACGCTGCCGCTTCCGTCAAAATCGCAGCGCACCTGCGGACAGCTGACCACCAGCCCCACTGCGGCGTGCAGCACCGTCAGTGCATCCGATGCGACCACCTGACCGTCACCGTCGGCATCGCCGCACAGCGGCTCGATCGGAAGCGTGGTGGTGGTGGTCGTGGTGGCGACGTCGAGCACTGCGTCCAGACAGTCCAGGCGCGGGAACGTCTGGCCGCTCTTGGAGTCGTGAACCATGGTCGGCGAGGCCTTCATCGCCGCGACCATCTGGGCGGTGGTGACGTCCTCATTGGACTGCCGCATCGCCACCGCACAGGCGGCGACCATCGGTGAGGCCTGCGAGGTGCCGTAGTAGGTCGAGGTTCCGCCTCCCAGTCCTGTCGACGTCACCGGCGCTCCCGGCGCCAGGATGTCGGTGAGCGCGTTGCGATTGCTGAAGCAGGTGATCTTGTCGGGCGCCGTCGCTTCCTGACAGAAAATGCTCGACGTCCCGATGTTGGCATCCCATACCGCCGCCACTGCCATGACGTCGCTGATGCAGGCGGGCGCTGCCATCGAGGTGGCGCTGCCCTCGTTGCCGGTGGCGGCCACCGGCAGGACGCCGACATCGCGGACCGACTCTGCTGCCTGTGCCAGGACCGTGAAGGTGTTGTCGCAATGCGATTGCACGATAGTGTTCGTGGCAAGGCTCATGTTGACCGCCGCCGCATCCGGATGCTCGGCGCGAATCCAATCCAGCGCCGCGGCGATGTCGGCGGTGGTACTGAAGGATCCGTTCTCGTCGAGTACGCGCACCAGCACCACGTCGACGGCCGGCGTTGCGCCAACCGGAGTGCCGTTGGCGCCGCTGGATGCGATGACGCCGGTTACGTTGGTGCCGTGACCGTTCTCGTCCATCGCCGCCCCCGGCCCTTCCTGCTCGTCCTGTCCATTGGGGCAGCAGTTCGCGGAGCAGAAGCATGCCTCGTCGACGATGGCGTCATCGAGCGCCGGATGGTTGCGGTCGGCGCCGCTGTCGATGACGGCGACCTTCTGGCCGGCGCCATGGAACCCCGCGCTGCGCGTGTCACTCAGGTTGGCCAGCGGCAGCGACTGCTCCAGCGCCGCATGTCCGGCCGAGTCGGGAAGCACGCGTGCGACCCACGGATGTGCCAGCGCGGCTTCGATGGCATGCGCATCGATCCAGCCCGCCACCGCACTGATGCCCTGGAACCGATGCGTCAGCTCGAAACCCTCGAGCTCGAGGCTGCCTGCAACTTCGGTCGATGCAGCCGCGACCCAGGGGCGACGTAGCTCCCAGCTTTGCTGCTGAGCGGCCGGGGCGCCGGCGGCGGTCAGATCCAGCTCGAGAAAGACACGGATTCTCGCAGCGGCCTCCAGATGCTCGAGCACGAGCGAATGCACGCGGCCGCTGCGCTCGAGATCGGCGCGGACGGCCGGGGCAAGCAGCTGGGCACGGACGGGAGATGCGGCCAGGACCGCGGCGGCGACGAACGCGAGGATGCGCATGGAGCTCACTGAAGCGGCGTGTTCGCCTTCAAGGGCCAGGTCACGGCTTCGCGCGTCCACGCACCATCGGAGCCGGAGCGCCTCCATTCGACGGCCACACGGTACTGACCGGCTTCGGGAATGGCCAGTCCGCTGATGCGCACGCGGTGACGCTCGCCCGCCGGCTTGACGGCTACCGGATTGGAGGTGAACACGGGCTCCGCTCCGCGCAGCAGCAGCAGCCTCACTTCCAGGTCGGCGCCGACCTCGTCGGCATCGACCTCGAAGAAGGCATGGCTGTGTACGCTCAGGCGTGCCGGATAATGCGAAGGCCGGAACTCTTCGAACAGGAAGAACAGACTGAAGTTGTTGGTGTAGCGGTCCAGCGTCGAAGCCTGCGCGACCGCGAGCATGAAGCATCGCACGATGGCGCGAATCTAGTCGAGTCCGGACGCGGAAGACACCCGCGTGGCCGAAGCGGCTTGCATGGAGGGGACGATCCCAGAAGATGGCGCCCCTGCCGAGGAGGAACGAAGTGTACCCAGCGACCTACGCCGCCGATCATCCCGACAAGCCCGCCTACATCTTGGCCGACACCGGCGAGGTGGTGACCTACGGGCAGCTCGATGCGCGCTCCAACCAGTGTGCGCAGATGCTCTGGTCCCTTGGGCTGCGCCCCGGCGACGGCATCGCGATCATGATGGAGAATCACGTACGCTTCCTCGAGATCTGCTGGGCGGCGCAGCGCTCGGGCCTCTACTACACGGCGATCAGCTCGCGCCTGACGCCGGCCGAGGTCGCCTACATCGTAGGCGACTGCGCGGCCAAGGTCATGTTCACATCGTTGGCCAAGGGCGAAGTGGCCGCGCAGGCCGTCGCTTCGTGCCCGAATCTTGGCACGCGCCTGATGGTCGATGGCGCCGCACACGGTTTCGATTCCTACGAGCAGACGGTCGCACGGTTTCCTGCGATGCCGCTGGAGAACGAGCTCGAAGGCGCCGACATGCTCTACTCGTCGGGAACGACGGGAAAGCCCAAGGGCGTCAAGATCCCGCTGACCGGTGCGCCGGCCGGCACGCCCAACACCATGGTCGCCTTCGTGGCCGGCCTCTACGGCATCGACACCGACAGCATCTACCTGTCGCCGTCGCCGCTCTACCACGCCGCTCCGCTGCGCTTCAACATGACGGTCCATCGCCTCGGCGGCACGTGCATCGTCATGGAGCATTTCGATCCGGAGCAGTCGCTGGCGCTGATCGAGAAGTATCGCGTCACGCACAGCCAGTGGGTTCCCACCATGTTCGTGCGCATGCTCAAGCTCGAGGAGGGCCAGCGCCGCCGCTTCGATCTCTCCAGCCTGAAGGTGGCGGTGCATGCCGCGGCGCCCTGCCCCATCCCGGTCAAGGAGCGGATGATCGAGTGGTGGGGACCGGTGCTGTTCGAGTACTACGGCGGCACCGAGGGCAACGGCCTTTGCGCCATCAACTCGGCCGAATGGCTCGCGCACCGGGGCTCGGTCGGCAAGCCCATCCTCGGCAAGATCCACATCCTGGACGACGACGGCCGCGAGCTTGCCGCAGGAGAGCCCGGCACCGTCTGGTTCGCCGAGGGCGGACGCTTCGAGTACCACAACGACCCCGACAAGACGCGCCAGGCGCACAACGAGCGCGGCTGGAGCACTCTCGGCGACGTCGGCTACGTCGATGCCGAAGGCTACCTGTACCTGACCGATCGCAAGGCCTTCATGATCATCTCCGGCGGCGTCAACATCTATCCGCAGGAAGCCGAGAACGTCCTGATCACGCATCCGAAGGTCGCCGACGTTGCCGTCTTCGGCGTGCCCAACGAGGATTTCGGAGAGGAAGTGAAGGCGGTCGTGCAGCCGATGAACATGGCCGATGCGGGCCCCGAGCTGGCGCGCGAACTGATCGAGTTCTGCCAGGGCCAGCTGGCCAGGATCAAATGTCCGCGCACGATCGACTTCGAGGCCGAGCTTCCCCGCCACCCCACCGGCAAGCTCTACAAGCGCCTGCTGCGCGACCGCTACTGGAGCGGACAGGCCACGCGGATCTGAAGTCCGGCTTTGCGGCGGGGGCATCGCTCCGCATCGTTTCGGGCGAGGCCGGTCCTGCATCGTCGCAGGCGCCATCGATCATGGCGCCGTCGCTGGTGCGGCCGGTGCGGCGCCCGGGCGCGGCTGCACGGCCCTGCCTTCGACCGTGGCCTTGCCCTGCTGCGCAGCCTTGGCCTTGGCCTTGGCCTTGGCCGCCGCTTCCTGCGCGAGCAGGTCGCCGTCGATGCGGCGCGCGAACACGCGCACGTTGTGCACCTGGAAGCGCGGCGGCGTGATGTCGAGGTATTCCAGGCGGCGCCATCCGGCCTGGCCAGGAACGATTCCTCGCCCGCTCAGGATGATTTCGGGCATGCGCCCGTCGCGCTCGGGACGATAGGCGTTGGTGTCCATGTGGCGATCCAGGTCGTCCCAGAAGAACCCATACTGCGTCCAGTTGTCGCGGTGGAGCAGACCGAGCAGATGCATCGAGCCGAGCACCCACACGCTGCCGCGATGGTCGTAGTAGAGCCGCACCGCATCGGCCATTCTACGCTGGTCCTGCAGGGAGAATGCGGCGCCGGGCCCCGTCAGCCTCGCGATGAGCCGTCCCTGCGCATAACCCCATCCGAACACGATCGCCGTGACGACCCACGCTGCGGTCAGACGCGCGCGCGCCGGTGCACCCATCATCACGAGCTCGGCGAAGAGCCAGGCGCACGCGACGGCATAGTACGGCTGCACCAGGAGCAGATCGGGATGGGCCTGATGCTCGTAGACCGTGAACGCGAAGCCGAGATGCGCGGCCAGCCAGAAGGCAGTGACTTCGGGACGTGACCGGACCGCCTCCAGCGCAGCTCGCGGCCGCGCCAGCCACGAAAGCCAGCGCAGCGCCACGACGAGGAGAAACAGCGCCGGCAACAGGCGCGGCAGCGGGCGATAGGCACGCGCATCGGTGATCACGAACCAGAAGTTCTCGGCCAGGCTGGCCATCTCGTGAATGCTGCCCGTGGGGAGCACGAACTCCTGGAAGAGCTGCTCGCCGGCTACGCCATGCCAGACGAAGTAGGACTCGTAGGCTGCCGCGGCCAGCAGCGCACCGGCAGTCACGCCAACGGCGCGCCGGATCGGCGCGTCGCGGCAGAGCAGCAGCGAAAGACCTATCGACCCCAGCACGATCGCGGACGGCTGCCAGCACAGCAGCGCGCACGCGGCGGCGAATCCGCTGGCCACGTCGCGCCGATGCGTCATCAACAGATGCGCGGCAAGGATGAACGTGACGGTAAAGACGTGCGGGCGTCCGCCCGAAGCTCCTTCCAGGAACAGTCCTTCGACCACGAACAGCGCGGCGGCTGCCAGCGGGCCTGCAAGCGCGTGGCCCGAAAGAACGATCGCCAGCCGATAGGCCAGCCATACGCTGGTCAGGACCGAGACGATGCTGATGGCGCGAAACGCCATCACCGTGTCGAGCCCGAGGCCGTGGCCCGCTCCTATGGCCACCGCCGTCAGCAGCGAGCTGAGCTGGGTCTTGGGATCCGCCATCGAGATGTGAGGCGGAACGCCGGCCGCGGCGCGCTCGGACAGGAAGAAGAAGATCTGATTGTCGGCCAGGATGGCGCGACCGGTGATGTCGTAGGCCATGAGCAGCGTCAGCGAGGCAGCGACCACGATGGCGGCCAGCAGCATCTGGTCGAGCTTCACGGCGTGCCTCGCTTCGACCCGCCGCTGGCAGGCGCGCCGGCTGCGTTGGCACCTGCGGCGGATGCAGCCCTGGCTTTGGGCTGCGGCTTGGCTTTGGGCTGCGGCTTCGGCGGCACCGGCGGCACGACGACTCCGAGCGGCTCGCCGAGCTCGACACGTCCCGCCACGATGGCCAGCGAGCCGGCGCTGTGACCGTGCTCATCGGCGATTCCGGCTTCGGCGCCCGCGGCCACAAGCTGGCGCACCACGGCCAGATGCCCGTACCACGTCGCCAGCATCAGCGCCGTGCGGCCGCTGCCGTTGCGATGATTGACGTTGGCGCCGGCGCCCAGGAGCTCGGCGACCACGCTGCCGTGGCCCGCTGCGGCCGCCAGCATCAACGCGGTCCAGCCATCGCCTTGCGGCCATCGCGGCGAGCCGGCAGCCGACGCTCCACGCTGCACGTCGACGCGCGCGCCCCGCGCGATGGCGGCGCGCACGATGGCCTGCACGCCGGACTGCGCCGCTCGCATCAGGATCGTCATACCCTCGCCGTCGAGGCGGTCGATGTCGCCGACGTCATCGCGCGAGGCCAGCATGGTGCCGTCGGCGCCGCGCAGGCGCATGCGTTCGCGCTTGTCCTGCGTGTGCAGGCCGGCGCGCTGCCAATCGGCGCCGGAGAGCGTCAGCAGCGCGACCATCTCCAGGTCGTCCTGGCGCACGGCAAGATCGAGCGGGCTCGGACGGTCGCGAAGCTTGCGATCGGCCGCGGCGCCCCTCTCGAGCAGGATGCGCGCGATGGGCGGATGCCTGGCCGAAACCGCCGCGAACAGCGCGGTGTCTCCGAACACGCTGGCGTCGGGGTCGGCCCCGAGCGCGAGCAGTTTTTCGACGCGATCCTGCCGGCCCGCGGCCGCCGCTCGCACCAGAATCGCGTTGCGGACCTGACCGGCCGAAACGAGGCCGGCGCTGGCCGTGAGCAGCGTATCGAGGGACCGCTCCCTGGCCCGCGAGGCAGCGATATCCACGGCGGAGCGGTCCGGACCGCCTGTCAGCGCGCTGGCTCCAGCCTTCAGGAGCTCGGATGCGGTATTGGCGCGGCCCTGCCGCACCGCCAGCGCCAGCGGCGTGCGATTGGCCTTGGCAGGTTTCTCCATAGCCGCACCGCGTTCGAGCAGCAGCCGCAGGCTCTCGACGTTGCCGCGTTCGGCGGCTTCGCCAAGCGGTGTCTGACGGGAGGCAGCGCGCGCGTCGACGTCGGCGCCGGCGTCGAGCAGGGTGCGAAGCCTTGCAGCGTCTTCGCCGGCAGCGTCGACGACTACGCGTGCCTGCTTGCGCGCGTCGCGCGTGGGCCGCTCATCGGCAGCGACGGAACCGGCCAGCAGGATCGCGCTGAAGATCGCCGCGCGCAGCAGCAACCGCGGCACGATCGATCAGCCCTTGCTCGCGAAGGCGCCGCCGGGCAGGTCCTGCAGCGAGAATCCCCACTCGGCCAGCGTCGCTTCCTCCTCGGCAGCGGTGGCCGCCTTCTTGAAACGTGCGCCCGAGCGTCCCTTCACGCGCCGCTCGCAGTCGGGCCAGCTGGAATGTCGCGCCGGAACGCCGTCGACGACACTCAGGTAGGAGTAGACTTTCTTGCCAGTGCTCTTGTCTTTCGCCGCCGGCGCCGCACCGGCCTGCGGAATCGCGTCCAGATCGTGACCGTATTCCGCATACGGGCCCTCGTAGAGATCGACATGCTTGCCGCTGGCAAAGCCCGTTGCGATGGCGTCGGCGCGCTCGTTGCCCGCGATGCCGACGTGACCTCGCACGTAGCGCCAGTCGACCTTGCCGCAGGCTGCCACGGCCGCCTCCAGCGCCTCCCACAGGTCTCGATTGGCGACGTCGCCGCCATCGGCCGTCTTCCAGCCGCGCCGCTTCCAGGCCTTGGTCCAGGCGGTGACGCCGCGAATCAGGTAGGTCGAGTCGGTCAGGATGAGGACGCGGGCATCGCAGCTGCCGGCGGCCTGCCCGATCCATTGCAGCGAGCGCAAGGCGGCGGTCAGCTCCATGCGATTGTTGGTGGTGTAGCCGCCGCTGCCGCCCAGTTCGCGTACGGTTGCGCGAGCGACCCGCAGCACGGCGCCCCAGCCGCCGGGACCGGGATTGCCCTTGGCGGCGCCGTCGGTGAACGCCGAAACTTCGATTGCCTCTGTCACCGTGCGCGCAGCTCAGGGTTCGTCGAAATTCAGTGCCAACGCAATGCCTGCCAGGTTCAGACCGTAGTAGCGGCTGAAACGGATGATGGCAGCGAGACGGTCGAGCACGCGGGCCGGGATGACGATGTCGGAACCGACCTGCCTGCCGCTGCCGAGAAGGCCGAACTCGTAGACTTCGTGCACCCAGGTGACCTCGCAGTGGTAGCACTCGGCCACCGTCTGCAGGGTGAGATACGTTTCGCCTTCGATGACGATGCGGACCTGGCGCGTCACGATCCCAGCTCCTGGCGGGCGCCGCCCGCAACCTTGCCCGGAGTGATGTCGGCCAGCTTGCGAAGCTGCTCGCGCTGGCTGTCGCCGAGCTCGGGCAGCGCCAGGCGAACGATCGCGTAGAAGTCGCCTCGCTGCCCTTGCGCGTTCTCGAGCCCCTTGCCGCGAATGCGGAGCTTGGCTCCGGCCCGGGTGCCTTCCTTCACGGTCAGCTGTACGACTCCGGTGGGCGTGCGCACGCCCACGCGCGTTCCGAGCTCGGCCTCCCACGGCGCCAGAGGCAGATCCGCCTCGACGTCGTCACCGTGAATGCGAAAGACGTCATCGGAGACCAGACGTATGGTCAGATAGAGGTCGCCGGTCTCGCCGTCGGTGTCGCCGACCTCGCCCATTCCGCGCAGGCGCATCGTGGTGCCGTCGCGCACCGGGCTCGGAATGGTGACGTCGATTGTGCGGCGCTCGCGCACGCGGCCGACGCCGACGCAGGCCGGGCAGACGTGCTCGCCGACGAAGCCGACGCCGCCGCAGCGATCACAGGTCTTGGTGACCGGGATGTCGAAGCGGCTCTTGCCGCCCGCAAGGGCCTGGCTGACTGGCAGTGACAGCTCGGCGCGAACGTCGGCGCCTCGATGACGAAAGCGGCCGTGGCGACCGCCTCCAGACTGCTGGCGGCGAAGCTGCTCGCCGAACAGGGACTCGAAGAACTCGGAGAAGCCTCCGCGTCCGAACTGTGCCTCGAACTCCTCGGGCGACATGCGCGGCTCACCCGGCGGCGGCTGGAAGTCCTGGCCATGCTGCCAGTTCTGGCCGAAGCGATCGTACTTGGAGCGCTTCTCCGGGTCGGACAGGACCTCGTAGGCCTCGGCGATGCGCTTGAACTTCTGCTCGGCCTGGTCGCGCTCCTTGCCCTCGGCGTGGCGGTCGGGATGCCACTTGAGCGCGAGCTTGCGGTAGGCCTTCTTGATGTCGTCGCCGCTGGCCTCGCGTGCGACCCCGAGCACCGAGTAGTAGTCCTGGAACTCCACGGTCTCATCCTAATGACGAGGGCGTCCCGCACAAGACGCCGAGGCCGCGCGGGGCGCGATGCACTTGCGGACCTTCAATCCTCGTCGGGTGCGATCTCTTCGAGCTCGCGCCCGGCCGTTTCGGGGACGAGCGTGAGCAGCAGCAGCGGTGCAGCCAGGGCGCACCAGGTCATGGTGCTGATCGCGGCAGCATGACTGCCGAGCCAGACATAGAGCAGGCCTTCCAGGGCCAGGCCCGCCGCGATCGACACGGTCGAGACGATGCTGCGGGCAGCCGAGGCGGTCGAACGGTAGGAGGTGGGGAACAGCTCGCTGCCGAGTGCCGAGAACAGCACGTCGATGCCGAACTGGGTGAAGATCACCATGATCCAGAACATCGGCAGGATCATGCCGGCGGTGTTGTAGAAGCCGAGGATGCCCACGGCGTTGACGACGATGGCGGCCGACAGCACCCGGCGGCGGCCGAAGCGGTCGCTGGCACGCCCGCACAGCAGCCCCCCGGTGATGGCCAGCAGCCCGCCGAGAAGGAACAGCATGCTGACGTGTCCAGGCGCGTACCCGTGGACCTCCTGGAGGTACTTCGACTGGAACTGGAGCGCGCTCCCGACCGCGAAAGAGACCGGCGCCAGCGCCGCTGCCAGACCGAAGAGCCGCATCGGATAACGAGTCAGCAGCTTACGCAGCGGGTCCAGCATCAGCGTGGGTGTCTCGGCTTCCTGCCTGCGGCGGGCCTGCTCGGTGAAGCGATGCGTTTCCTGGAGCGTGCGGCGGAACCACACGATCAGCAGCAGCGGCATGGCACCGATGAAGTAGAGGGCACGCCATCCGTAGGGCAGGACGTCCACCGCCGAGAAGAACAGCGCGGCAAAGCCATGACCGAAGGCGCCGAAGGCGACCATCAGGCCGATGCCCCACCCTCGCGCGTGCGCATCCAGCTCCTCGGTCACCACGACGATGGCGAGCATCTCCTCGGAGTAGATGAACATGCGTGCCAGCAGCTGCAGGATGACGAACTCGGTAGGCGTGCGGCAGAACGCGGTCAGGAACGTGCAGATGGTGAAACCGAGCAGCGTCACCAGAAGGAGCCGCCGCCGCCCGATGCGATCGGCGAGCACGTTCAGCACCAGTGCCGGCAGCACGCCGAGCCGGACGATCCCGGCCATCCCGCCTACCTCGCTCTCGGAGACGCCCAGGCCCTGCTGGATCTGCGGCAGCGCCAGGTTGAGCAGCCCGAGGTCGTAGGAGTTGACGAGGTAGGTGGCGCCGAGCGCGCCCAGTACCTTCCAGTGGCGCTCGGTTACGCCATCCGGCGTGCGCGCGTAGAGGAACAGCCACGACCACCACGGCTTGCGAACGCCCTCGCTCACCGGCCGCTCCCGCGCATCACGCGCAAACGCCGGTTTCTCGCACGCGAAGCGGGATGGGTTGGCTTCAGCAGGTCACCGCGCCCAGCGAGGCGCTCGAAACGAGCTTGGCGTACTTGGCCAGCACTCCGGTGCGATAGCGGGGCTCGGGCGCTTTCCACTCCGCGCGGCGGCGCGCCAGCTCCGGCTCGTCCACGTGCAGCTCGAGCAGGTCGCGCTGCCCATCGATGGTGATGCTGTCGCCTTCGTGCACCAGGGCGATGGTCCCGCCCACCGCGGCCTCGGGCGCGACGTGTCCGACCACCAGGCCGTAGGTGCCGCCCGAGAAACGTCCGTCGGTGATCAGCCCGACCGAATCACCCAGGCCCTTGCCGATGATGGCGCTGGTGGGCGAGAGCATCTCGCGCATGCCCGGACCGCCTTTGGGTCCCTCGTAGCGAATCACGATCACGTCGCCCTTGACGATGCGGTCGTTCAGGATGGCGCGCATCGCATCCTCTTCCGAATCGAAGACGCGTGCCGGGCCGGTGATCTTGCTGCTCTTGAGGCCGCTGATCTTGGCGACGGCGCCTTCGGTGGCAAGATTGCCGCGCAGGATGGCCAGATGCCCGTCCTTGTACAGGGGATCGTCGAATGGCCGCACCACCTCCTGTCCCGCGGGCGGAGTGGACGGAACGCCGGCGAGGTTCTCGGCGATGGTCTTGCCCGTGACCGTCATGCAGTCGCCGTGCACCAGGCCGCGCTCGAGCAGCATCTTCATGATGAGCGGAATGCCGCCAACCCGGTGCAGGTCGACGGCGACGTAGCGGCCCGAAGGCTTGAGATCGGCAAAGACGGGAACCTTGCGGCGGATGCGCTCGAAATCGTCGAGCCTCAGGTCCACCTCGGCCGCATGCGCGATGGCCAGCAGGTGCAGGACGGCGTTGGTGGAGCCGCCGACCGCGAAGTTGACGGCGATGGCGTTTTCGAATGCCTTCCTGGTCAGGATCTGGCGCGAGGTGACGTTGGCACGGATCATCTCCACCAGCGCCGCGCCGCTGTCGTAGGCGCTCTGCGCCTTCTCGGCGTCCTCGGCCGCCATCGTCGAGGATCCCGGAAGGCTGATTCCCATGGCCTCGAAGGCACTGCTCATGGTGTTGGCGGTGTACATGCCGCCGCAAGCGCCCTTGCCCGGGATGGCCGCGCGCTCGACGGCGCAGAAGTCGTCGCGCGAGATGCGGCCGGCATCGAATTCGCCGACGGCCTCGAAGACGCTGACCACCGTCAGGTCCTTGCCGTTCAGGTGCCCGGGCTTGATGGTGCCGCCGTAGACGAACACGGCCGGGATATCGAGGCGCGCCATCGCGATCATCGCCCCGGGCATGTTCTTGTCGCAGCCGCCGATGGCCAGGATGCCGTCCATCATCTGGCCGCGGCAGACCGTCTCGATGGAGTCGGCGATGACCTCGCGGCTGACCAGCGAGCATTTCATTCCCTCGGTGCCCATCGAGATGCCGTCGCTGATGGTAATGGTGCCGAAGGTCTGCGGCATCGCCCCCGCCTCGCGCAGTCCGCGCGCGGCCTCCACGGCCAGCTCGGCAATGCCCGAGTTGCACGGCGTGATGTCGCTGTGGGCGTTGGAGACCCCGACGATGGGCTTGCCGAAATCCTCGTCGCGGAAACCGACGGCGCGCATCATCGCGCGGTTGGGCGCGCGCTCGTCGCCGTCGGTGATGTGGTGGCTGTTGCGGTTCAGGCCGTGATTGTTCGTCTGCGACATCGCCATCTCTCCGGCGTCGCAGCATACCCGAACATCCCGGCGGGGCTAGGCGGCTGTCCCCTTTTCGCGAGGCGACTGTCGGTCGGATTTAAGGGGACTGTCCCCTTAAGCCTTTCTCGGAAGCTACAAGCCGCCTGGCCACCCTTGGCGTCGAGGGGACCGTCCCCTACGACGGTCACTCCTCTCCGAGCGTGGTCGTGGTGGTCGTCGAGGCCTCGGCGCCGGCGGCGGCGCCGCTGCAGTTCAGCTCGACCGGCTGACCCACCGCCGCCTTGAGGATGGCAAGCGCATCGCTGGCCGTGATGGATCCGCTGCCGTTGACGTCGCAGATCTCCACCGCGCACGAGCCGGCGCCGACGGCCGCCTTGAGCGCCGCAAGCGAATCGCTGGCCTGGACCACGCCGTTCCCGGTGGCATCGCCGCACAGCTCGTCGGGCAGCGTCGTGGTGGTCGTGACGGGACACTCGGGCAGACCACTCGGCTCCTTGACGCATCCCTGGCCCACTTCGCAGGTGTTGACCGTGCACTCGTTGCCGTCCTCGCAGGCGGCATCGCTGGCAACGTGGTCGCAGGCGTCGGTGAGCTCGTTGCAGCTATCGGTCGTGCAGGCGAAGGCATCGGCACAGTTGCGCGTGGCCGGCTGCGCGGCAACGCATCCCAGGCTGGCCGAGCAAAGCTCGTCGCCGTTGCAGAAGGACGTATCGGCGCACATCGCATGCACCGGAGCGTGCGTGCAGGCGCCGAGCTGGGTGCTGCAGGCGTCGGTGGTGCAGGCGATCGAGTCGTTGCAGTTGGGCGCGTCGCCGCCGACGCAGCCGCTGGCGGGATTGCAGGTCTCGGTGCCATTGCAGAAGTTGCCATCGGTGCACGCGCCGTTGTTCGGCGTATGCAGGCACACGGTGCCCTGGCAGACGTCGAGCGTGCACGCGACGTCGTCGCTGCAGTCGGTGACGTGCGTGCAGACCTCGTTGACGAGGTCGCACGCGTCGACGGTGCACTCGCTGCCGTCGTTGCAAAGGGGGTTGGCCGGATAGCCTCCGACCGTCTGCTCCACGCAGCCGAGCAGCTGGCAGTCGGCCGTGCACGAGTCGTTGCCCGCGGTGTTGCCGTCGTCGCAGGTCTCGCCGTCGTCGATTTCGTCGTTGCCGCAGACCGGGCAGCCCGACAGTTCCGGCTCCAGTTCCAGGACAGGTGCGGGGGTGATGGTTCCGCCAAGTATCGGAGGCTTGGCCTCGTCGCGGTAGACGAGGATGTTCTCGCCGGCCGTCGCGCCGGTGCGAGCCAGCAGGAAGCTGCCGGCGTCGAAGCGCATGCTCTCACGCGCGAGCACGCGGTTGGTGCCGCCTTGCGAGTTGTTGTTCCACAGCGCCGTCGAAGTGAAGTGGATGCGGCAGGCCTCGAGGTCGATCTCGGCCGACACGCGATTGGCCGTGAGCGCGCCGCCGACGATCAGCTCGGCACCGCCGCGAGCGGTAAAGAAGCCGCCGAATCCCCCCGTGCGTCCCATCAGACTTATCGCTCCGGCCAACTCCATGTCTCCGCCCGAGCCGATGTCCATCAGTCCGACGTTGCCGCCGTCAACGCTGAGCAACGAGGTGCTGGATGCGAGGACCTCTCCGTCGGCACGCAGATCGACGAAACCGCCGTCCCCCTGCTGGCCGGCAGAGAGCGCCTCCAGCGTACCGTGCACGATGGAATCGCGTCCTGCGTTGACCGTGACGTCACCGCCGTAGCCGTCGGGCGTCGAGCCGCGCGATAACAGGCTGACGAACTGCCCAACTACGACGTCGCGGCCTGCGTACATGAGCAGGTCGCCGCCGTCGCCCGCGATGCTGAAGGAGTCCTCGTGACCTTCCGAAAGGAAGACGACGCGGTCCGCGCCCGATCCGCCCGACAGCAGGATGTCGCGTGCGGCGGTCACGTCCATCGTGCCGCCACCGCCACTTCCGCCCACTGCGCTGACGTTGATCTGCACGTTGATGAGAACGTCGCGTCCTGCTTCGATCGTGATCTCGCCGCCGTCGAAGTCGCCGCCGGTGGCGCTGATCGGCGTCTGGATATTGACGTCCAGCCCGGCGGTCAGGTTGATGCTTCCGCCGAATCCGAAGATCCCACTCTCGACCTTGATCGGCCCCGTCACGATGACGCTGCCGAGGTAGGAACGCACCGACAGGTTGCCGCCGTCGGATTCGGTCTGGCTGCCGCTGACGTCGATGGCCGCTGCCAGCGAGACGTCGCCCGCTGCATTCAGGATGATGTCGGCCGGGCTGCCGGTCTTGCCGGTGACGGGACCGGTGATGCTCAGGTTGCCCGTTCCCACCGAGCAGGTCCCCGCTCCGCAGTCGACGTTGTGCAGGCAAACCACCGCATTGTTGTTCGAACAGCGACGCCGCGCCGTGACGGTGGCGCGAAAACCGACGTCGTCCAGATCGGCGTTGATGCCGCTGCCGCCGACGGCGGTGGTGCCGGCCAGCACCGTTCCGCGCCTGTTGCCGAAATCGAGCTCGCCGCTGCCGCTGACCACGAGGGTGCGGCCGCCGAAATCGAGCGTCGCGTTGTCGACGACCTCGATGCGCTGGGTGACGTTGCAGGGATCGGTCGCGGGCGGGCACACGTCGTCGGCATGGTCGGCGACGATGTCGGCGTTCGCGACGCGAGCACCAGCCACCGCGACAAAGGCCGCGGCACGAAGAAGGGAACGTAATGAAAGCATTCTACCGTCAGTTTTCCGCCGCCGGGGTATGCCCGGCAGATTCGGTCGTCTGGATGACTTGATGGATCTCGAGGACGTTGGGGCCGGCGAACATCTCGGCCGGCGGCCGATTGGAATGGGCGATACGGAAGCTCTCGCTCTGGGTCCAGTCCCAGAACGCCTGTTCCGACTCCCAGTAGGTCTGCACGAGGTAGTAGCCCTGTTCGGCCGATTCCTTCCAGCCCCCGGTGGCGTGATCGAATCGACGCTGCACGGGCTTCAGGATGAGGTTCTTGACGAACCCCGGGCTGCGGTCGATCAGGTGGGCGCGCTTGCGAAACCGCTCCTCGAAGTCGGCCTCGTGACCCGCGGCCACCGGAATGCGATTGGTGACGACAAACATCGTTGCGGACCTCGCTTCGGGACCGACCCATATGGCGCAACGCGCGCCATAGAGGCTCAGGCCCCGGCGAGACTAACGATGAACTTGCCGGCACACAACGCGCTTTCTCCCTTGCTTCGCTCTATCTTCGGCCGCCGCCCGCTCGTTTCTGCGCCGATGCACCGCCGCCCAGCGCATGGCCCAGCTCTTCGAGCAGCGAGGCGGTTTCCTCCCACCCTATGCAGGCATCGGTGATGGACACGCCGTAGCTGAGCTTGCCCGAAACCTTCCAGTCCTGACGACCGGCGAACAGGTTGCTCTCCAGCAGCAGGCCCATGACGCGGGTCTCGCCGCCATGCAGGGTGGCCAGGACGTCGCGGGCCACCGAGGTCTGCCGCGCCGGATCCTTGCTCGAGTTGCCGTGCGAGCAGTCGACCATCACCGGCCTGGCAACGCCTTCGGAAGCGATCAGATCGGCGGCTGCGGCAATGTCGGCGCAGGAGTAGTTGGTCCTGCCGCCGCCGCCGCGAAGCACGATGTGGCGGTCGCGATTTCCTCGCGTCTTCATGACCGCCGTGACGCCGTCGGCGTTGATGCCGAGAAAGCTGTGCGGATGACGAGCCGAGATCATGGCGTTGCGGGCCACGTCGAGGCCGCCATCGGTGCCGTTCTTGAAGCCGATGGGCATCGACAGACCGCTGGCGATCTCACGATGGGTCTGGCTCTCGGTCGTGCGCGCGCCGATGGCAGCCCAGGACACCAGGTCGGCCACATACTGGGGAGTGACGGGATCGAGCACCTCGGTTCCGCAGGGAACGCCCATCTCGTTGATCTCGAGCAGGAGGCTGCGCGCCAGCTCCAGGCCGCGCTCGATGTCGCAGGAGCCGTCGAGGTCGGGATCGTTGATCAGCCCCTTCCACCCCACCGTCGTGCGCGGCTTTTCGAAGTAGGCACGCATGACGATGAGGAGATCGTCGCGGAGCCGGTCACGTAGCGAGCCGAGCTTGGCCGCGTATTCGAGCGCGGCCTCCGAATCGTGGATCGAGCAGGGGCCCACGACCACGGCCAGACGCCTGGTGTCGCGGCCGTGGATGATGTCGCGCAGCTCGCCGCGCGTTCGGGCCACGACCTCGGCGGCGCGCTCGCTCAGCGGCAGCTCGGCTTTGAGGTCCCTCGGCGGGCGCAGTGGCTTGGTTCCGATCACGTTGATGTCTTCCAATGTCTCTTTCATCGTTTCGCTCGCCTGCCTTTGAGGTTTGCGCGAGCGCAAAAGAAAAAGCCCCGGGAGATTCTCTCCCGGGGCTCGTCTTCCGCGTCACGCGGCAAAGTTACGGTTGCCGTCTACGCGCAGGAATCCTGCCCGGGAGCTCTCCAGAGCTAAAGTACCAGAAGCAGGTGGAGGTGGTTGCCGGGCTCATGCGCGTTCGTCCTGTGCCGGACCATACCGAAGCGCCCGCCGGCGAGCAAGCGGAGCGGACATGGAAAATCGCCTCTTGCGTGACTTTTCCGCACCCCGCACCATCGCTACCGCAAGGCGCGGCCAGGGTCCGCGCCGTCAACGGCGCACACGTGATCACCAGACTCTTCTTCCTGATCGTGCTCGCCGCCGGACTGTTCGCGCTGCCGCTGATGGCCGACCCGTGCGGCACTCCCCTGACCTACCGCATCGGCCACATCGACGGCCGCTTCGGATTGCCGCACGGCGAGCTGCTGGCGGCGATGCGGCGTGCCGAAGCCATCTGGGAAGAGGACCTTGCCATCAACCTGTTCGAATACGACGGCTCCGGCGGTCAGATCGTCATCGACCTGCAGTATGACCGTCGCCAGGCCACCGCCGATGACATCGCGCGGCGCAAGGAGAACATCGAGCGCGCCAGCGAGTCGGCCGATGAGCTCAGGCGCCAGCACGAAGCTGCGGGAAGGAAATACGAGACGGCACGCAAGAAGTATCTTGCCGCGCAGGCCGAGCACGACTCTCTGCTCTCCGAGCACAACCGCGACGTGCAGCAGTGGAATGCGCGCGGCGGCGCGAGCGGCGCCGCTCTGCAGGCTCTTCGGCACGAGGCCGAAGAGTTGCAGGAGACGGCCGAAGTCCTCAACCGCGAGCGACTGGCGATCAACGAGCTGGCGGAGCAGGCCAACGAGCTGTCGCGGCGCTACAACGAGAAGGCACGCGAGGTGAACAGCAACGTGGCGGCGATCAACAAGAACGCCGGGCAGGAGTTCAAGCAGGGACGCTACGTTCGCGACCGCGACGGCACTCGCATCGAGATCTTCGAGTTCACCGGCACCAGCGACCTCGTCCACGTCCTCGCCCACGAGCTCGGCCACGCACTCGGCATCGAGCACGACGACAACCCGCAGTCGATCATGTACGGCCTCAACTCCACCGAAGTCATGCGCGCCACTCCGCAAGACCTCGCCGCCCTGCGCCGCGCCTGCCGCCTGGAATGAAGAGGATGGGAAAGGGTTCGGAGCGAGCCGAGGCCGGCCCGGCAGGGACCGTTTCATCGCGGCTCCCACGCGCGCCGCTCGAGAGCTGAGCCAAGCTGCTGCCGAATAGGTGTCGACCCTTTACCGCGCGCGACCGCAGGTCTCTGCGCTCAGCCGATTCCGAGTTTGCGGCGGCCTTCCTCGGAGATCATCTGCGGGTTCCACGGCGGATCCCACACGATTCCGACATGCGCCTCGGCGACACCCGGAATGCTGCGGATCTTTTCCTCGGCATCGCCGGCGATCGAGGTGCCCATGCCGCAGCCGGTTGCGGTGAGCGTCATCTTGACGTCGACGCGGTGCCTGCCCTCGCCGGCATCGGTGATACGCGTATCGTAGACCAGCCCGAGGTCGATGATGTTGACCGGGATCTCCGGGTCGTAGCACGTCTTGAGCGCGGCGGTGACCAGATCCTCGATGGGGCCCTCGCCGCTGGCCAGCATGCGAGCCTCTTCGGGAATCTCCTTGCCCAGCGCGTCCGCGTCCAGGCCCGCGATGCGAAAGAGTCCGCCGTAGGCAGGAGCCTGCACGGTAAAGGTTCCGCCGAGAGACTGGGTGACGTAGACCTCGGTGCCCTTGGCGAGTTGGATCCGGTCGCCCATCGGAATGCGTACGGCCTCGGTGTCGCGGGTCAGATCGAGTCGTTCCATGGCTCCTGCATAGTCCTGCGGGTGGCGGCGGACAAGCCGCGCGTGGCGCAATGGACTCCCGCTGCGTCCCCGACCATGATGCCCGCATGGGCGAGCAGGACGCCACGAACCAGGCCTCACCACGCATGCTCGACACGCGCGGCCGGCCGCTGCGCGATCTGCGCATCTCGGTCACGGACCGCTGCAACTTCCGCTGCCCCTACTGCATGCCCGCCGAGATTTACGGCGAGCGCTACCATTTCCTGCCCAAGGCCGACCTGCTGAGCTTCGAGGAGATCGAGCGCCTGACGCGGCTGTTCGTCGAGGCCGGGGCCGTCAAGATCCGCCTGACCGGTGGCGAGCCTCTGGTGCGCACGAACCTGCCCGCGCTGATCCGGGCATTGAGCGGCATCGAGGGCGTGGCCGACCTGACCCTGACCACCAACGGCGTGCTGCTTGCGGAGCAGGCCTCTACGCTCGCGGCCGCAGGTCTGAAGCGCATCACCGTCAGCCTCGACAGCCTCGACGATGCGGTGTTCGGCCGAATGGCCGGCCGCGACGCCAAACCCCAGCTCGTGCTCGATGCGATCGAGGCCGCGCGCGCGGCCGGCCTCTCGCCGATCAAGATCAACTGTGTGGTGCAGCGCGGCGTCAACGACCACACCATCGTCGACCTCGCCCGTCACTTCCGCGGCAGCGGCCACATCGTGCGCTTCATCGAGTACATGGACGTGGGGACGCTCAACGGCTGGGACGCCAGCGAAGTCGTCAGCGCGCGCGAGATCGTGGGGCGCATCGGTGCGCAGTTCGCGCTCGAGCCGGTGGCGGCAACCTATCGCGGCGAAGTTGCGCGGCGCTGGCGCTACCTGGACGACAATGGGGAGATCGGCGTCATCGCATCGGTGACGCAGCCGTTTTGCGGCGACTGCACGCGCGCGCGCCTGACCACCGACGGCAAGCTGGTCACGTGCCTGTTCGCCACGGGCGGCACGGACCTGAAAACCCCGATGCGAAGCGGAGCCAGCGACGACGAGCTGCGCGCGCTCCTGCGCAGCGTCTGGACCGCCCGCGAGGACCGCTACTCCGAAGACCGCTTCGCCGCCGGGGGCCGCGAACGCGAAAAAATCCAGATGTACCAGCTCGGCGGCTAGCCCCAGCGTCTTTAAGGGGACAGTCCCCTTAACATTCGAGCGCGGGTCGCAGAGTGAGCCAGATACGAGGCGCAGGCGAGCGACCGCGCCTGCAACGAAGCAGATGCCCGCTGTGCGCGCCGGCGCCCCTATGCGTGGCCGTCGGCGAGAATCTCGCCAAGCCGGGCAAGGCTCTCCTGCGCGCCGCCGAGCGTCAGCTCGATCTGCTTCGACAGCAGATAGTAGCGGTGCAGCGGATAGTCCTTGTCCACGCCGATGCCGCCGTGCAGGTGCTGGGCCGCGTAGCACGCGCGTTGGCCGCCTTCGCTGGCCCAGAACTTGGCGATGGCCAGCTCGCGCGTGGCCGGAAGTCCGGCCGACAGGCGCCAGATCGCCTGCCACGTCGAAAGGCGGATCGCCTCGACGTCGATGTACGCATCGGCCGCGCGCTGCGCGACCGCCTGAAACGTCGCGATCGCCTTGCCGAACTGCTTGCGCTCGGCCGTGTACTTGGCGGTCATGCGCAGCGCTCTTTCCGCCACGCCGAGCTCCATCGCGCACAGGCCCGCGATGGCATGCTCGACCATCCACTTCAGCGCTTGCGCGCCGGCGTCGGGGCCGGCCAGCACGTCCTCGCCGGACGCGACCGCGCCTGCCAGAGTGACGCGGTAGAAGACGTCGCCGGTGGTCACCTCCTGCGCGTCCAGCGTGACGCCACCGGCATCGGGCGCGACCATCGCGACGATGATCGAGCCGTTGCCGAGACGCGCGGGAACCAGGATGCGTTCGGCGCGCCGCGCTGCCGGCACGCACAGCTTGACGCCGTCCAGGACGAAGCCGTCGCCGCGCACTTCGGCGCGGGTGGTCGGTGCCAGCGGGTCGCGGCTGTCGGCCTCCACCAGGGCCGCCGTCAGCGTGGTCTGGCCGGTGATGACGCGCGGGAGCAGGCGCTTGCGCTGAGCCTCGGTGCCGAACTGCTGGATCGGCGCCGCACCGAGCATGAGCGTGGGAAGCAACGGCACCGGTGCCACATGCCTGCCCGCCTGCTCGAGCAGCACGGCAAGCTCCCCGACCCCGAAACCCATGCCGCCGTAGTCCGATGGCAATGCCACGCCGAGCAGGCCGGCCTTGGCCAGCTCGCTCCAGAGCTTCTCGTCGAACCGCTCGGCCGGCTTCTCGAAATCGGGCAGGCGCTCGGGCACGCACAGACCGGTGAAGATCTTCTCGGCAACGGTACGGATGTCTTCCTGTTCGGCGCTGTAGGCAAAGTCCATGTCCGGTCCCTCCCTCAGCGCAGCGAGCGCGGCATCTCGAGGCCGGCCATGGCGATGATGTCGCGCTGGATCTCGTTGGTTCCGCCGCCGAAGGTAAGGATCAGCATCGAGCGGTACATGCGCTCGATGCGCCCGCCCAGCAAAGCTTCGGGCGAGTCGCGCCGGATCATGCCTGCCGCACCCAGCACCTCCAGCATCAGGTTGTAGCCCTCGATGTAGAACTCGCTGCCGAAGACCTTGACCGTGGAAGCCTCGGCAAAGTTGAAGGTGCCGTTCTCCATGTTCCAGGCCTGCCGCCAGTTGAGAAGGCGCAGGATCTCGAGCTTGGCCTCGGCGCAGGCCAGATGATGCCGAACCCAAGGAATGTCGATGACGCGGCTGCCGTCGGCCAGACGCTTCTCGCGCGCCCACGTCGTCGTCTCCTCGAAGAGGCGCCCGATGATGCCGACGCTCATCAGAGAGACGCGCTCGTGGTTGAGCTGGTTGACGATCAGGCTCCAACCGTTGCCCTCGCCTCCGACCAGCGCGGAAGCCGGCACCCGCACGTTGTCGTAGAAGGTCGCGTTTGTGCGTACGCTCCCGATGGTGCGGATGGGAGTGATGCCGAAGCCCGGGCTGTCGGTGGGCACGATGAACATCGAAATGCCGGCGTGCTTGGGAGCATCCGGATCGGTGCGCGCCGCCAGCCATATGTAATCGGTGAAATCGGCCAGGCTGGTCCAGAGCTTCTGCCCGTTGATGACCCAGTCGTCGCCGTCGCGAACGGCGCGCGTCTTGAGCGAGGCCAGGTCCGTGCCCGCGTCGGGCTCGGAGTAGCCGACGGCAAACAGGCACTCTCCGGCAAGGATGCGAGGCAGGAACTGCCTGCGCTGCTCCTCGCTGCCGTACTGCTGGAGCGTGGGGCCGACCGTGTTCAGGGTCAGGAAGGGAAACGGGAAGAAGGCCCGCTGGGCCTCATCGGCGAACAGGAACTGCTCGATGTGCCCGAGCCCCCGCCCGCCGTACTCCTTGGGCCAGCCGACGCCGAGCCACTTGTCGCGGCCCATCTTCTTCATCGCTTCGCGAAACAGCGGGCCGCCGCCCTCGCTGTGCGCCACCTCCTGGACCAGGTCCGGCGTCATCAGGTCGTCGAAGTAGCGGCGCAGCTCGTCACGAAGCGCGCGATGCTCGGGGCTGAGGTCGAAATGCATGGGTCACCTCGCTTGGTGGGCGAGGTTATGCGCGAAACTAGAACCGGTTACAAAACGGAAGAATTTCCGCGGCCACACCACGAAAAATAGCCGACGCGGCGGCCGTCACGGCCGGACGCCAGCGCGAGGGCTGTCGCGCGCTCTACTTGTCGCGGCAGCAGCGGGCGCCGACGGTACCGGACTGCAGGGTGTTCTCGTTGCCCGAGCAGACGTCGCCGCAGCCGGCGAAGTACTCCACCGGCTCGTTGCCGGCGTAGGCCGCGCCGCGGAACTTGCAATAGGTGCCGTTGCAGTCGGCGACCCATTCGCTGACGTTGCCGCTCATGTCGAAGAGGTTTTCCATGCCTCCCTGGCAGCCCTTCATGCTGCCGGCCGCAACGGTGTTCTTGCCGCCGGCGGCTGCGTTCTCGTACGAACCTGCCTGACAGGCGGCCGGATCGAATGCCGCACCGTACGGGAAGGCGCGGTTGTCCGCGCCGCGGCATGCAGCCAGCCATTCGCTGCTGGTGCACAGGCGTCCTCCCAGATGCTCGCAGACGTCCTTGGCGCCGTCATGATTGATGCAGTTGACCGGATGATCGGTCTTGGCGGCATCCGAGATGTTGCATTGGGCGTCGACGGAGGCGGCCTCGCACTTGCCCGCTTTGACGCACGCCTGGAAGTCGGCGACGGTCACTTCGGTGGAAAGGATTTCGAAGGGCTGCGAGGGGTGCGCGACCCAGCGGCTGGTCTTGGTAGCGGCCAGCGCAGCGGTCGAACACGCGAGCAAGGTGCAGCATACGAGAATCCGCGGAAATTTCATGATCACCCTTCTCTGCCTTTGATGGCGGCGCGGCGGCGCTACAATCCCACGCATGGGACTGATGGACTGGCTGCGGCGCCGCCCGCGCGCGAAGACATCTCGACAGGCTAACGAGGACGGCGCCAGAGTCGAGCCGCAGCCCGAGCAAAATTCGCGGACGCCCTCCCCGGCGGTCCCGATGGAGGCGAGCGTTTCGGAACCGGCCCTGGAGCAGGCGCCCGCCTCCGAGACGACGCAGGCCTTGCCCGAGCCTGCGCTCTCGGACGAAGAGGCCTGGACCGAAACCGCAGTCTGCAGCGTATCGGCCGGGCCGGCACGAACCGCCCTCTCGCACATCCGCGGCGAACCGCTCCTGGCCACCGTCGCTGCGCGCGCCGCGCTGTCGGAGATCGCGCGCCTGGCGGTCAAACGCATCCACTCGCAGTCGCTGCTGGCCGAGATCGCCGAGCAGGCGCGTGACCGCGACGTTGCCCAGCTCGCACTTGCACGACTTCGCGACACCGAGCTGCTGGTGCGGGTGGCAACGGGCGCGCGCGACGTCGTCGTTGCCAAGGCCGCCGTCAAGGAACTCGAAGACCCGGCCCTGCTCCTGTCCATCGCATTGTCCGAAGCCAGTCCGCTCGTATGCCGGCTGGCGGTCAAGCGCATCGCCGGCGAGGACATGCTCGCCGAGGTCGCTGCACGCGCGCGCCACCTCGAAGTGCGGCGCGCAGCCGCCGAGCGCATTCACGAGCAGTCGCTGCTCGCGGGTCTGACCGGCGACACGATCGAGGAGGAAGTGCGCGCCGTCTCGCTCGCCAATCTGGTCGACCCCGAGGCGCTGGCGCACGTGGCGGCCGAAGATCGCGACGCAACGCTTCGCCGCCAGGCGCTCGAACGCATCGAGGACGCCGGGCTGCTCGCCCGCATCGCGACTTCCTCTGCGCACGCCGATGCGCGCCGCAGCGCCATTGCGCGAATCGACGATCCCTCGGTTCTGGTCGACCGCGCCCTGCACGACGAAGACGCGCACGTCCGGCGCATCGCCATTCGCAGGATCCGCAGCCGCCATCTGGCGCTGGCCATCCTGAAGGACGGCGAGCACGGCGATTCGCGCGCCGAGGCGGTCCGGCGCCTCGATGATCGCAAGATGCTCGACCTTCTCGCGCTCGAAGACCGCCACTGGCAGGTACGCGCAGCGGCTGCGCGCAAGGTGGTCAACCAGGGGCTGCTGGCCTCACTGGCGCGCCGCGACCCGGCTTGGCAGGTGCGCGAGGCGGCGTTGCACAGGCTTCGCGAAGAGCCGGTGCTGTCGGAAGTCGCGCGCGGCGACGAGTCGTGGGAAGTGCGCCGCGCCGCGATCGCCTCCTCGAGCGACCGGGCGCTGATCGGGCATCGCGCACGCTGGGACAAGGCGTGGCAGGTGCGCAAGACCGCGGTGGCCAAGCTCGATGACGAGGGCATCCTGGCCAACCGCGCCAAGAACGACGAGGACTGGGGTGTTCGGCGCGAAGCGGTCCGGCGTGTGGGCGACGCAGAGTTGCTCGCCAACCGTGCACGCTGGGACTGCTCGCCGAAGGTTCGCGCCGCCGCTACGCGCCGGCTGACCTCCGCCGGGCTTCTCGACTGGATAACCCATAATGACGCCGACGAGGACGTGCGAAAGATCGCCGCGGCGCGCTTGGCCGAGCTTGGCGGCACCGCGGCCGAGCAGGTCCGATCGGGTGATCTCGAGCCCTCCCCCGAGCCGACCTGACCCTACGCTGCTCCGTTCCCGATCGCTGTTGGCGCAACACGCCCACGAACACCGCTGCTGAATCCGATCAAAGCGTGCATGATCGATGCGAAGATTCGTGGCAGCCACCGCCGGACGGGTTCTCTGTCGAGGTCGGAGGCGCGCTGGTCCAGCAACGCTGTTCCGGCAGACGTTTACCGCAAGGAGTGAAGAGGTCATGGCAGAAGCGATGCAGCCCGATTTTCGCAACGAGGATTTCTCCGAGTACCGCGCCAGTCACACCAGTCACCAACCCAGCAGCAAGGACATCAACGTAGGCGGCCTCGACAGGCTGCTTTCGATCGTCGGCGGCGGTGCGCTGGCCATCTATGGGCTGACGCAGATCGGCAAGGGACGTCGCAACGGCGTGCCGCTGGGACTGCTCGGAGGCGCTCTGGTTCGACGCGGCGCCACCGGCCATTGCGAGCTCTACGAGAAGCTCCGCATTTCGACCGCCGATGCAGGCCCGCGCCCGTACAACGTGGCGGTCCCCGACCGGCTCGGCATCAAGGTCGAGCGCAGCATCGTGATCGAGCGCAGCCCGCAGGAGCTTTACTGGTTCTGGCGCAACTTCGAGAACCTGCCGCGCTTCATGGACCATCTGCAGGAAGTGCACGTCGATCCCGACGGCGTCTCGCACTGGACCGCCAGCGGGCCTGCGGGAACATCGTTCCACTGGCAGGCCGAGGTCTACAACGAGAAGGAAAACGAGATGATCGCATGGCGCTCGCTTCCCGGCTCCGACGTCGACCATGCCGGCAGCGTGCACTTCGAGCCGAGCACACAGGCCGGAGCGACCTGCGTGCGCGTCTATCTCAAGTACGATCCTCCTGCGGGACTGGTCGGCGCGGCCGTCGCCAAACTGTTCGGCGAAGAGCCCGGACAGCAGATCGAGGACGACCTGCACACGCTCAAGCGCGTGATGGAGGCAGGCGACTGGGCGCTCAACACCGACGCGCAAACGCGCGGAAGCGAGAAGAGCGGCGGCTGGACCAGCATGTTCAAGCTCGGCAAGTAGCGGAAGTCATCAGGGCTGGGCGAGTAGCCGAGGCCGGACCAGCACGTGCAGAATCGGCCGGTGGCGCCGGCCAAGGAGTCAGCTGCTGCGCGGCTTCCACTGCTCGAGGCTCCCGCGCGCGCGCGCCAGCTCGCCCAGGCGAAGCTCGCGTGCGATCCGATCGCGCAGCCTGGTCGCGTGCTCGATGCCGCCATTGGCAGCCAGCGAGGCATAGACGTAGGCGCGCTCCGAATCGCGCTCGGCGCCGGGTGCTTCCAGCAGCATGACCGCCAGGTTGTGCTGAGCTTGGGGGAACCCTCGCTCGGCAGCCTCGTGATACCAGCGCCGAGCCTGCTCTGCGTCGCGCTCGACGCCGCGTCCGAGCTCCAACGCCAGCGCCAGATTGAATTGCGCGGCTACGCTGCCGCCCTCGGCGGCGCGCCGATAGTGCTCGACGGCTGCAGCGGCGTCGCGGGGAACGCCGTAGCCTTTGTCGTGCAGGATGCCCAGCCCGAGCTCGGCTTCGGCGGATCCCTTCTGCGCAGCGCGCTCGAGCCACATCCGCGCCGCCGCGGCATCGGGCCGAACGCCGCGGCCGAGCGACAGAAGGCGCGCGAGCAGGACCTGCGCTTCGACCACTCCGGCCTCGGCTGCCACGTGGCAGAGCTCGGCCGCACGCCGGAAGTCGGCCGCACCTCCACGTCCTTCGAGCAGCATCACCGCAAGGTTGTAGCTGGCGCTGGGCTCACCCGCCGCTGCCGACAGCTCGTACCACTGCCGTGCAACGCCTTCGTCCCTGGCAAGACCCTGCCCTCGCTCGAGCAGATATCCGAGCATCGCCTGCGCCTGCACGTTGCCTTGCCGTGCCAAGGATTCGATGGCGTTTGCCGCAGTCTCTTCGCGGCCGCAGGCCAGATCCTCCATCGCGGCCTCGAGGGCACTGAGCGGAGGGAATTCCTGTTCAGGCATCGATCTCCAGAATTCGCACGATCGCGGTGACGACCTCGTCCCTGTAGGCGGCGACGGCCTGTCGCGACGCAGGCGGGCCCTCGCCGTCGCCTTCGACGAAGCAGGCGCGCAAGGCGGCTTCGACAAGGCCGAAAAGCAGATTGGCGACGATGCCCGGATTGCCGACGCGGACCAGACGCAGGTGCGACCACTGAACGATGGCGTTCTCGACCGCCGAGGTCACGGCTCGTCTGTTGGCCAGGTAGACTTCGCGTCCGAGCGCCGGATCGCTGCTGAGCAGGAAGAGGCCGAAGCCGGCATGGCTGGATTCCACATAGGCGAATGCACGCCGCACCATCGTCTCGATCACGTCGCGGCCCGCGCGCGGCCGGGCGCCTTCGAACATCGCCGCGGCAAAACCTCGTCCCCATCTCGCACCGACTTCGCACAGCAGCTTCTGCTTGGAGCCGAAGTAGTGGAAGACGTTGCCTTCGGCCACGCCCGCAGCCGATGCGATCTGCGCCGTGGTGACACCGCCGTAGCCGCTTCGGGCGAAGAGCTGCTCGGCCGCCGACAGCACGCGCTCGCGCCGTCCGCGCGGGTCCTTCTGGAACGACAGCGGATTGCTTCGCGGCGCGCGTCGCTGGCGCATGCCGCCTGCCGGTGCGGGCCTGCTCACGATGCGGCATCCCGGGCACGGCGCACGGCGCTGGCCGTGGCAGCGCCGCGCCGAGAACCCTTGCGCCACCTCGCCAGCCTCCATCTCGCGCGATGCCACACGGACTCGCCTGCTTCGAGCGCGAAGATGCGCGGAAACTGCAGGAACAGAGCGCGCGCGCCACGCAGCCGCAGGCGACCGGTCAGCAGCGCCCACGGCGCACTCCGGACACCCTGCTGGATCTGCAGGAAGACCTCTCCGCTGGTCGCGATGACGAGATCCGCTTCCTCGGTCCTGCCCGCGCGGACGGCGCAGCGCCCATCCTGGACTCGCATCACCCACTCCCCGCCGCCGGGCTCGGTAAAATCGAACTGGCACGTGAAGTCCATGCCTTGCGCTTCCTGACTGCGGAAGAACTGCGGCATGTTGCGCATCATCGAATCGACGTCGAGCGAACAGACGCGCTGAAGCGGCACCAGCCGAACCGTCTGCGAGACGGGCCTGCCGGCGTGCGTGGGCGTGCGCCAGCTTCCGGGCTCGATCCCGTACTTGCGGCGCGCGCTCGGCGTGTCGATGACGAATTGCTCCTCGTCGTGGCTGCGGCACTGCGTCAGCGGCTTCAGAGTCTCGTCCAGATACTGGCGGCGCACCGTGCGGTCTTCGTGGAACTCGGCATGGATCTCGGCCGGGCACGTGGCCACGCAATTGAAGCAGCGATACTCGACCTTGAACGCCATCGCCTGCCACAGCGCCGCCAGCTCGGCGTTGGTCCAGCGCTTCCAGAAGCGCTTGCGATTGCTGCGCGCCAGGTCGTGCACGAGATCGAGGAATCCGGGAATCGAGTCACGATAGGTGTGGTTGTAGCAGGCGAAGAAATCGAAATCGCCGTCGTCCTTGATCGCCTCGGTGGGACAGGAGGCGATGCACAGGTTGCACGACAGGCACGGGTTCCACGGCTCGGGCGCGTCGTAGGAAGCGAACTCCAGGTTGGTGACGACGGTATCGATGAGGCAGTAGGCGCCGAAGCGCTTGTGCAGGAAGTTGCGGCTGGTGCCGATGACGCCGAGGCCGGCGGCCTGCGCGACCAGCTTGTGGCTGAGCGGCCAGATCTTGTCGGCCCAGCGCTGGCTGACCTCCTGCGGCCAACCGATCGTGGTCGTCAGCGATTCGCCGCCGAGCGTGCGAATGTAGCCGACGGTGCGGTGGCCCATCTCGAAGATGCGCTCCTCGCAGGTGTAGAGTTCGTGATTGGCCGTGGGCAGATAGCGCGACTGCATCGCGGCCTTGTTCTCCTCGCCGATCAGGCAGACCAGGGAGCGTGCGTGCGGATAGACGTAGCGGACCTCGTCGACCTCGTGCGCGATGGCCGGATCGTCGATCGAGATGACGCCGACGTCGTCGGCCCAGCCAAGCACTGCGCGCTTGAAGTCAGGCAGGGGCAACGGGCTGGCCACGCCGCGCGCCTCGATGCCGCCCGGATCCACCGGGCGATACGGCCAGCGGTGCGCCGTGCGGGCGGGGAGGCGGTCGGCGCCCTCGCGGCGAGGCTTGCCGGGGGCCGGGAACGGGAAAAGCCAGTCGGCGTGGGTGCTTGGCTTCATGAGTCGCCTCTCTTTGAGTGCCACTCAACTACGCTTCCTGCGCCATCCCGTCAATGGCGCGAGCGCTCGCCGGAGAGGCGGGCCCAAAAGAAAAAGGCCGCGACCCTTTGGGTTCGCGGCCCTTTTCGAGGACCCGGCAGCGGGTACGGCCTAGCGTCCGGCGGCGATGATGGCGGAAAGCTCGAAGAAGCTCTCCACCGTTCCTTCCTTCTCGCCTACGTTGATGTACCAGCCCTGCTCGCCCGGGAAGCGGTGCGAGGGCAGTGCGCAGAACGTGACGTGCTCGAGCTGCATGTCGATCATCGTGATCGACGGGAAGAAGCGGCGCTCGTACGGGAACGCGTAGGCGGCCTCGTCGCGCGGCTTCTTCGAGATCTTGAACTCGTTGAGCCACATCTTCCAGAGCTCGCCCGCGTTGTCGTAGATGTCCGAGTACGCGATGAAGTAGCTCTCCTTGTCCAGATAGATCACGCGCTTGCTGTAGGCGTACTGAGGCAGCTTGGAGGTGCCTTCGACGACCCAGACCTCACGCGGCTCCCACATGTCGGCGTGAATGAAATCGCCCGAGGGCTCGCCCCAGACCACCGGCAGCTTCTCGGCGTGGAAAGATGCCAGCACCGTCTTCTCGCCGAGGAACTTCCAGCCCATCCAGGCGATGTTGCCGGCGTAACCGCCGTAGCTGTCCTGGTCGGTGTCCTGACCGAACAGCGCGTCGGAGCGCTGCGCCGAAGAGAGGCGACGAACGCGCCGGAGCTGTGGCAGGTACAGCCAGCTGTCGTCCTGGCGAGTGTGGTCGAGGTAGCGGTTGAAGGTGAAGCCCGTTCCCTTCAGGTCGAAGGGCTCGATCAGCGGATACAGGGCTTCCTTGAAGCGAACCTGGTCGCGGTTCGGCTCCAGCTTCGGCTTGGGATCGACCTCGAGGCGGCCGGTGAAGTAGAGGCGGCGGAAATGGTCGATCAGGAAGTGGCGCTCGACGCGCACCGGATCGCCACCGCTTCCGACCGCGCCCGTGTCGCAGTCGAAGTTGCGAAGGTCGAGATCGTCGACCTCGATGGCACCCTCGTAGTTGAACATGTGCTTGACGGCCTTGTGCGGGTCGTCGGCAGCGATCGTAGGGAACGGAAGGCCTGCGACGTAGTTCTCGGTGTGCGTGCCGTCGGCCGAGAGCTTCACCTGCGCCGAGTACTTCTCTGTCGCTTCCTGAACGGGCGGTGGCTGCTCGATCTTCTTGTAGGGGCCGACCTTGACCTTCACGCCGCGGTCGATCGACCACAGCATGGCGGGGCCGAAGAACTCCTTGTACTTGTCGATGTTGGTGCGGTCGATGACGGTGCCGGCCGCGGGGCTTTCGGCTGCCACGGCCGGTACGGCCATCGCCGAAACGAAAACTCCAAGCGAGAGAACGGCCGCCGAAGTTGCTTTCATGCCAGGTCCTCCTCGTAAGCGTGAGCGGGCCAATTCGAAACCCGAAGCGCGATAGGAGACATGGCCGAGGCGCGATGCACATGCGAGCAACGCGCTCGGCGACACCAGCCTGGCCGCAACGTCGAGCCGAGGAATTATGCCTGATTGCCCGTCCGGGTCCAGCCCGTAGGCCGGCTCGGGGTCCAATGAAAAAACGGAGTGAGTGGGTGCGGGGGGAGGATTTGAACCTCCGACCTGCGGGTTATGAGCCCGCCGAGCTACCAGACTGCTCCACCCCGCGCAGGCGTCTTAGGTGCAGCGACGCAGGTTGTCAACTTTTCGGCCGCTCAAACAACGAGTCCGAAGGGGGCCGGGACCGAATCGCTGAAGCCGTTCAGGATTCCATCCACCCCTTTTGCCATCGCACCGTCGTCACGAATCGATGCGAGTTCGAGAAAGACGCAGCGCATTGGCGATCACCGACACCGAGCTCAGGCTCATGGCGGCTGCGGCCAGCATCGGACTGAGCAGCCATCCGAGCAGCGGATACAGGGCGCCCGCCGCCACCGGTATGCCGAGGGCGTTGTAGCCGAACGCGAACAGCAGGTTTTGACGGATGTTGATCACCGTGGCCTGGCTCAGGCGCCGTGCACGCGCGATGCCGCGAAGATCCCCCTGCACCAGCGTGACGTCGGCGCTCTCCATGGCCACGTCGGTGCCGGTTCCCATCGCGATGCCGACGTCGGCCTGCGCCAGCGCCGGCGCATCGTTGATGCCGTCGCCGGCCATGGCCACCACGCGGCCCTGGCGCTGTAGTCCCACGATCGCATCGCGCTTCTGCTCGGGCAGGACTTCGGCCAGGACTTCGTCGATGCCCACGGCTCGCGCGACCGCCTCGCCGGTGGCGCGGCTGTCGCCGGTGAGCATCAGCACACGCATGCCCTCCTCCCGCAGCGCCGCCACCGCGGCAGCGCTGCCGTGCTTGAGCGGATCGGCAACTCCGATCAGACCACAAAGCTCCCTGCCGCGCGCAACGAAGAGCACGGTCTCGCCGCTGGTGCGCCGCGTGGCGGCACGTTGCTCGACACGACCGGGCACCTCGACGTCGTGCTCGTGCAGGAATGCTGCCGTGCCGAGCAGCACGCGTGCTCCCTGGACCCTGGCCATCACGCCCTTGCCCGCCACCGCCGTGAAGCCGTCGAACGCGGGCACGGCGATCCCACGCTCGTTGGCCGCTGCAACGATGGCCGCGGCAATGGGATGTTCGCTGCCCCGCTCGACGGCCGCAGCCATCGCGATCAGGTCGTCCTCGCCGAGCGGCGGTGCGGGCTCGACGCCGACCACCGCCGGCTTGCCCGCGGTCAGCGTACCCGTCTTGTCGACGACGACGGTATCCACGCGTCGCAGCGCCTCGATGGCCTCGGCGTTTCGGAACAAGATTCCCGACGACGCGCCCCGTCCCATCGCCACCATGATCGAAAGGGGAGTCGCCAGCCCGAGCGCACACGGACAGGCGATGATGAGAACCGAGACCGCGCTGACCAGCGCATGCGCCAGGGCCGGCGGCGGCCCCACGCTTGCCCAGATCAGAAACGTCGCTGCGGCAGCCGCCATCACCGCCGGCACGAACCAGGCCGCGACGCGATCGGCCAGGCGCTGGATCGGCGCGCGGCTGCGCTGCGCCTGCGCCACCATGTCGATGATGCGCGCGAGCAGAGTCTCGCTCCCGACCTTCTCGGCTCGCATCAGCAGCGTGCCGCTGCCGTTGACGGTGGCACCGACGACGCGGTCCTCGCTCCTCTTCGCCACCGGCTCGGGCTCGCCGGTGATCATCGACTCGTCGACGTAGCTGCTTCCTTCCACGACCACGCCATCGACGGGAATCTTGTCGCCGGGCCGCACGCGCAGCACGTCGCCCGCATGCACTTCCGAAAGCGCGACGTCCTGCTCGCGGCCGTCTGCCGATACACGGCGTGCCGTCTGCGGCGCCAGACGCAGGAGGGCGCGGATGGCGTGCCCGGTGCGGCTGCGCGCACGAAGCTCGAGCACCTGCCCTAGCAGAACCAGTGCGACGATGACGGCAGCGGCCTCGAAATAGACGCCGACCTGGCCATGTTCGTCGCGGAAGGCAGGCGGAAAGATGTCAGGAGCCAGCGCGGCGACCAGGCTGAACACGTAAGCAACGGCCACGCCGATGCCGATCAGCGTGAACATGTTGGGGCTGCGTGCAGTCACCGATGCGAGCGCGCGCTGGTAGAACGGCCAGGCAGCCCACAGGCATACGGGAGTGGCCAGAGCCGCTTCGGCCCACACCCGCCAGCTTCCTGCCAGCGCGTGCGCGAGAGCGCCGAGCGGAAGCATGTGTCCCATCGCAAGAACCAGCACGGCGCCGGCGAGGACCGACGATATGGCCAGGCGCCTGCTCATGTCGCGCAGCTCGCCGTCGTCCTCCTCGGCGGTGGGCATCACCGGCTCCAGCGCCATTCCGCAAAGCGGGCATGGCCCTGGCGCGTCGCGCACGATTTCGGGATGCATGGGGCAGGTGAAGGTGGCACCGGCCGCTGCGGCCGCCGATTGCTGACGGCGTGCCTCTTCGACGCGCTGCGGATCCAGGAACGCCTGCGGATCGTCGCGAAAGCGCGCCGCGCATTTGTCGGAGCAGAAGAAGTAGGTCTGGCCGCCGTGTTCGACTCGCCGCGGCGAGTCCGCGGCCACGCTCATCCCGCAGACCGGATCGCGATGCGGCCTGTCGGCGCTCATCTCGTAGGCGTTGGCGTCAGCCATGCCACCGATTCAGCGACGGCCGCCTCGCAGGCCGACGGCCTCCTGAAGACTGGCGATTTCGCTGGCGCGAAGCCGGCGCGCATCGCCGACCGGCAGGCCGCCGAGCGAGAGCGGGCCGATCGCATCGCGGCACAGCTTCTCGACGCGGATGCCGAAAGCCTCGAACATGCGCCGCACCTGCTGGTTGCGGCCCTCGCCGATGCGCACGTCCACCCATGCCATCGCCGATCCGCGCCTCTCGGTCTCGCGCACGTAGGCCGGCGCAGTGTAGCCGTCGCGCAGGCGGATGCCGGTGCGAAGGTGCTCGATCATCTCGCGCGTGGGCGCCGGACTGACCTTGACCGAATAGGCCTTCTCGATGTGGAAGCTGGGATGCGTCAGGCGCTGTGCGAGCTCGCCGTCGTTGGTCAGCAGGATCAGGCCCGAGCTGGCGTAGTCGAGCCTGCCGACCGGAAACAGGCCATGGCCGCCGAGCGCATCGACGACGTCGCCGACACAGAAGCGCCCCTGCGGATCCTTCATCGTCGTCACGCAATGGACGGGCTTGTGATAGGCCCAGTACTCGCGCGGGCGCTCCGCCGTCAGCAGACGCCCTTTCACCTTGACGTGGTCCTGTCCCGCAATGGCGCGCGCGCCGAGCTCGGTGACCACGCGGCCGTTGACGGTCACCTCGCCGGCCTTGATCAGATCTTCGGCGCCGCGCCGCGAGGCCACGCCCGCGCGCGCGATCAGGACGTGCAGGCGAAGGCCCTTGCCTGCAGCGACGCCCTGGCGCGGCTCAGCCTTGGTCTTTTTCGGGATCGGCCGCTGGCGCGAGCTTTCGCCTGGATTTGCCGCGGCCTGACCGGGATTGGCCGCCCGCTTCCTGGCCGCCGGCGGCATCCTCGTCTCCGCGTGCCTTGACGGCCTCGTCCTGGCCGGATCCTTCGGGCTCGCGCGCGGCTTGCTCGCCGTCGGCTTGTCCGCCGTCCGCGCGCGCAGCTTGCTCTCCGCCAGGTTGTCCGCCGTCCTCGCGCGCAGCTTGCTCGCCGCCGGCTTGCCCGCCGTCCTCGCGCGCGGCTTGCTCGCTGCCGGATCGCCCGTCGTCTTCGCGCGAGGCTTGTGGCCGGCCGTAGCCCTCGGCATCGCCTTCGAGCTGCGCGCCTTGCCCGCCCGATTGCTCGAGCGTCCCTTGTCCGTCCGCCGCTGCGGCATCGTCGTCCTCCAGCGGCAGGATACGCGCGCTCTCTGCCTCGTTGAAACCGCCCTGCTCGGACATGCGCTCGAAGTCGGTGCCCAGCTCCGGGAGCGTCGGCATGTCGCGCAAGCTCTTCAGGCCGAAGATCTCCAGAAACTCCTTGGTGGTCGCGTAGACCAGGGGTCGTCCGGGTACGTCCTTGCGGCCGATCACCTTGACCAGTCGGCGCTCGACCAGAGACTCGATCACACCGCCGCTGTCGACTCCGCGCACGGCCTCGATCTCCATGCGGGTGACAGGCTGCTTGTAGGCGATGATGGCGATCGTCTCGGTTGCAGCACGCGTCAGTCGCTGCGGGCGCTCGCGGAAGAGCTTGCGCACGTAGCGCTGATGCTCAGGCGCGGTTCGCAGCTGCCACCCGCCGGCCACCTCGACCAGACGGATGCCGCGCGTGAGCAGATCGGTCGAAAGGTCGGCTAGGGTGGCCTTCACTTCCTCGACGGTGCTGCCCTCGACGATCTCGGCGACCTTCTTGGCAGCCAGCGGATCGCCGGAGGCGAACAGCAGCGCCTCCAGGACCGGACGCAGCCGATCGACGGGCCAGAGCCCGCCCGCGGCCTGGTCCTCGCTGGATGCCGGTTCCTGCGCTTCCTGTTCCTGCTCGTCGCTCACGTGGGCTGCTCGCTTGTCGTCGTTGGATTCTCGTCGTCGTCGGCGCCTGCCGCTGCCAGCCCTTCGAGCATGGCGCTGGCAGGGCCGTACATCTCGGTCAGGTCGGCGATGGTCTCGTCGATGTCGTCACCGACGAGGGTGACGAAGATCGGACCGAAGCGACCTTCCTGCTCGGCGATGAGCACGCCGAGCTTGGTCAGCTCGAGCACGCCCAGGAACGTCGCGATGATGAGGCCGCGCGGCGCTTCGGCCGCGAACAGTTCGTGGAACTCGAGGCGCCCGCGCTCGCGCAGGCTCGCGACCATCGTGCGCACGGCGTCCGAGACGCTGTACTGCTCTGCCGAAATGGTGTGCGGACGTCGCGCCGCCGCCTTGGCAAGGACGCGTCGCAGCGCCTCGAAGAGATCGGCCAGCTCGAGTCGCCGAAGCGGCGCCGGCTCGTCCTGCGGCGAAGGCTCGGGCGCGGTGGGCGGGCGCCGGAACACGTCGCGATCGAGGAGGAGGCGGTCGCGCAGCGCCTCGGCGACTTCGCGATAGCGCTGATACTCGGCGAGCTGCCGCACCAGGTCCGCGACCTCTTCGTCCTCTTCCTCTTCGTCTTCCTCGTCGCGCGGCAGCAGCAGGCGCGACTTCATGTACATGAGCGAGGCCGCCATCACGAGATACTCGCCGGCCACGTCCAGATTGAGCTCCTCGAACATGCCGAGGTAGGCCAGGTACTGATCGGTGATCTCGGCGATGGGCAGGTTGTAGATGTCGAGCTCGTTGCTGCGCACCAGGTGCAGCAGCAGGTCCAGCGGACCTTCGAAGGCGTTCAGGCGCACCGTGTAGGTCGGCGTGCTCAAAGCCCCATCGCCTCCCGTACCTGTCCCATCGTCGCTTCGGCCACTTCGGTGGCGCGCCGGCATCCGTCGGCCAGCACCTCGTCGGCGACGTTCGGCCGCTGCGCCAGGGCGGCACGCCGCTCCTGGATCGGAGTCAGCTCGGCCACCACGTGCTTGATCATCACCTTCTTGCAGTCGACGCAGCCGATGGAGGCCGTGCGGCAGCCCACGCTCAGCTCCTCCTTCTCTTCGGGCGTGCAGTAGATCTCGTGCAGCCGAAAGGCCGGACAGTCCTTGGGATCGCCGGGATCGGTGCGGCGCACGCGGCGCGGATCGGTCATCATGCGCACGAGCTTGTTGTAGACGGTGTCGGGATCGTCACCGAGCGAGACCGCGTTGCCGTAGCTCTTGCTCATCTTGCGCCCGTCGGTGCCCGGCACGCGAGCGGCCTGCACGACCATCCCCGCAGGTTCGGGAAAGACCGCACCGTAGAGATTGTTGAAACGGCGCGCCACCTCGCGCGTCAGCTCGATGTGCGGGAGCTGATCCTCTCCGACCGGCACGGCGTCGGCCTTGTACAGAAGGATGTCGGCTGACTGCAGCAGCGGATAGCCGAGAAAGCCGTAGGTCGACAGGTCGCGGCCTTCGAGCTGAGTCTGCTGTTCCTTGTACGTCGGCACGCGCTCGAGCCACGGAATTGGAATGATCATCGAGAAGAGCACGTGCAGCTCGGCATGCTCGCGCACGTGCGATTGCCGGAACAGGACGCTGCGCTCGGGATCGAGACCCACGGCCATCCAGTCCAGGATCATCTCGGCCGTGCTCTGGCGGATGTTCTTGGGATCGGCGTAGTCTGTGGTCAGCGCGTGCCAGTCGGCGACGAAGAAGAAGCAGCGCGAGGCTTGCTGGAGCGCGACCCAGTTCTTGAGCGCGCCGTTCAGATGTCCCAGATGCAGTGCGCCCGTGGGACGCGTGCCCGAGACGACGATGGCAGGCGCCGGCTTGGTGGCGGCCGCCGTGCTCACAGGATTCCGAAGACGGCGTCGATGGCGCCATAGACCAGGCCCATGACGGGACGCAGGATGACGTTCAGGACGTTGGTCAGAAGAAGGGTGAGAATGACGAGAAAGCCGTAGGGCTCGATCTGCGAGAGCGGCTCGCCGAGCTGGCGCGGCAGCAGGCCGACGGCCACCCGCCCGCCGTCCAGGGGCGGAATCGGAAGCATGTTGAAGACCGCCAGGAGCACGTTCAGCTGCAGGCTCATCTGACACATCAGCATGATCGGCCGTGCCACTTCGAACTGGCCTTCGGCCGCCGGCGCGCCCGGAGACGCGATCGCGATCCCGGCCAGAATGCCTGCGCTCAGGAACGCCAGCGCCAGGTTCATCGCCGGACCAGCCGCCGAGACGTAGATCATGTCGCGCAGCGGATTGTTGAGCCGGTGAAACGCGACCGGTACCGGCTTGGCCCACCCGAACAGGAATCCCGACCCGCTCAGCAGCAGCAGCCCGGGCAGAAGAATGGTGCCGAGCGGATCGATGTGCACGAGCGGATTGAGCGTCAGGCGCCCTTCGCTCTTGGCCGTATCGTCGCCGAGCCGGTTGGCCACGTAGCCGTGCGCCCACTCGTGGAAGACGACGGCGGCCAGGAACGGGACGATCCAAAGGGCGAGCTCGGCGGGATTGAAGTTCATGAACACCGGGCGGTCGCGCACGGGCGAGACCGGTGCGGGTGCCATACCAGCCGGCTCCCGGAGCGGCAACTGGGCAATTGTCCGCTATTTTCCGGGGATCGGCGCCGCGGCCATCAGCGCACTTTCATGCGCGAGCGCGGATGATGCTCCTTGTGCACTTCGCGCAGACGGCTGGTGGCCACGTGCGTGTAGATCTGCGTCGTGGTGATGTCGGCGTGCCCGAGAAGCAGTTGCACCGAGCGCAGGTCGGCCCCGCCTTCGAGCAGGTGGGTCGCGAACGAATGCCGCAGCACGTGCGGCGAGACCCGCTCGATTCCGGCGCGCGCGGCCAGCGTCGACAGGCGCTTCCAGAAGCCCTGGCGCGTCAGCTTCTTGCCGCCACGTCCCAGGAACAGCGCGCGGGAACGGCCGAGAGGATCGAGCTCGGGACGCGAGTGTTCCAGGTAGGCGTTGAGAGCCTCCAGCGCCGCCGAGCCGATGGGCACGGCGCGTTCCTTCGAGCCCTTGCCCACCACCGTCAGATAGCCGTCGCTCAGGTGCAGCGCGGCGCCGGTCAGGCCGACAAGCTCGGAGACGCGCAGCCCGCATCCATAGACCAGCTCGAGCATGGCGCGGTCGCGGATGGCCAGCGCATCGTTGCCGTTGGCGGCGGCCAGCAGCTCGAGGATCTGCTCGAGCGACAGGTACTTCGGCATCGGCCTGCTCCGGCGGCCCGGTCGCAGATCGCGAACGGGGCTGGTCTGCAGCCTGCCTTCGCTGACCAGGAACTTGAAGAGCCCGCGCACGGCCGACAGGCAGCGGGCTCGCGAGGACGGAGCCAGGCCTTCCTCGGCCAGCGACTCGAGAAACATCACGAGATCGTCGCGCTCGACCTGCGCGGCCTCGGTGCGTCCCGCCTTCTTCATGGCGGCCAGGAAACGCCGCAGGTCGCTGCCGTAGGCGTCGAGCGAGTTACGCGCCAGACCCTTCTCGGACGCCAGGTGGTCCATGTACTCGTCGGCGATGGCTGTCAGTGCCGAATCGGGCATGGCTCAGATGCTGACCTGATACGGCGCGGCCTGCGCAACGGGCGTGGTCGCGTCGGTGGTGAGCGCGGAGATGATGGATTCGCCGATATCGTTCAGACGGTCCTGGTCTTCGACCTTCCGGCCCTGCGAGTCGGTGACGTAGAAGACGTCGAGCACTTCGGTCAGGTGCGTGGAAATCTTGGCCATGTGGATGTCCAGGCCCATGCGGAACATCTCGTTGGAGACCAGGAACAGCAGCGCCGGCCGGTCCGCCGCGTAGACGTCGATGACGGTGAATTCCTTGGACAGGCGGTTGTCGATCTCGACGCGCGCGTAGGTGCGGCGAGCGGCCTTCTCGCCGACGCGGCGGGTGCGGGTGATCAGCGCCTTGCGCACCGTCTCCTCGACGTCGATGGCACCGGCAAAGACGCCCTCGAGCGTCTCGCCGATCTGCTCCCACAGCTCAGCCGAGGTGGCATCGACCGCGTTGGCCACGTGCTCGATGCGAAAGACGTCGACCGCCCAGCCTGCCGAAGTCGTCACGAGGCGTGCGTTGAGGATGTTGAGGCCGTGCGCCGACAACGTGCCCACCATGTCCTTGAAAAGGCCGCGCCTGTCCAGTGCGCAAATAGTGAACTCGGTAAATCCGCGCTCCGGAAAATGCTCGACGCCGTATCGGAACTGCGAGCTGCCCACCGACTCGTACAGGCGCCAGTGGTCGATGATCTTCTCGTCGGGGTTGCCGAGGAAATAGGAGGTCGGCAGCGTCTCCAGGAATGCCGACAGCCGCACGCTCTCGGCCTGGCCGGCAGCCTTGTCGAGCAGGCGGCGGCGCGTGCGCTCGGCGCGGCTCTCCATGTCGGCCTCGGTGATCTGTCCCTTCTCGAAGATCTCGACGGTGCGCCGGTAGAGCTCGGCCAGCAGGTGATCCTTCCATCCGTTCCAGATCTGCGGTCCCACCGCGCGCATGTCGGCGAAAGTCAGCAGGTAGAGCAGGCTCAGGTTCTCGGCCGTGCCGACCTGGGCGGCGAAGTCCATGACGAGCGCCGGGTCCTCGATGTCGCGAGTCTGCGCCAGCATCGACATCGTCAGGTGATTGCGCACCAGGAACTCGAGCGTGGCGCGGTCGTCCTCGTGCATGTAGAGGCGGTCGGCGATGTCGCGCACCATGATGGCACCGCGCTCGTCGTGATCGCCGCCGTAGCCCTTGCCGAGGTCGTGGAACATCATCGCCAGGAACAGCAGCTCGGGTCGGTCGCAGTCGCGCATCGTCTGCGTCAGGAACGGGCTCTTGGCCGCCAGCTGGCCATTGCGCAGGCCCTCGAGCTCGCGGATGCCGATCAGCGAGTGCTCGTCCACGGTATAGACGTGGTAGTAGTCGTGCTGGACCATGCAGAACAGGCGCCCGAACTCGGGAATGAGCTTTCCGAGCACGCCCAGCCGGTTCATCTGGGCAAGGGTCTCGTAGACGCCTTCCTTGGCGCGCAGGATCTCGAAGAACACCTCGACCGCGGCGCGTGACTGCGCCACCTCGGGCGTCAGTACGGCGGCCTTCTGCCGCACCAGCTCGCGCGTGCGCGACGCGAAACGCACGTCGTGGCGCTGGCAGTCGCGGAAGATGGTGATGAGATTGACGGGATCGGCGTCCAGGACCTTTTCTTCGACGACGAGACGGTCGTTGAGGATGCTGACGCCGCTTCGCAGGTTGCGCTGGGTGACCAGGCGCCGCAGCAGGCCCGTACGGCGCTCGGGCGCGCTGATCAGTCGGTCGACGATGTCGTCGGTGGTGCGCGCCATCACCGCGGCGTGATGGTAGTAGTCGCGCATGAACATGTCGCCGATCGAGTTGTTGCCCTCCGACTCGTAACCGAACCGCTGACCCACGGCGAGCTGTCGCTCGAAGGTCAGGTGGTCGTTCTTGTTGCTGGTCAGGAAGTGCAGCGCGTCGCGGGTGCGCAGAAGGAACTCGCGCGACGCGCTCAGCTCCTCGTATTCCTTGGCGGTGACGATGTCCTGCTCGCGCAATCCTTCCAGGTCCCCGACCTCGCGTGTGACGCGCGCGATCCACAGGGCAGCGTTCAGGTCACGCACGCCGCCGAAGCCTTCCTTGACGTTGGGCTCCAGGATGAACACCGAGCCTCCGTAGCGCGCGCGGCGATTGCGCGACTCCTCGATCTTGGCGGCGGTGAAGCTTTCGGCATCGCTGGTGGCGAGCTTGCGGCGGACCGAGGTCTCGAAGTCGCCGGCCAGCTCGGGACTGCCGCACAGGAAACGCCCGTCCAGCAGCGCGGTCTTGATGGTCAGGTCGCTGGCGCCCAGGCTGACGCACTCGGCCGCATCGCGCACCGCATGGCCGACCTGCAGGCGCGCGTCCCACAGCGTGTAGAGCAGCGACTCGGTGACGGTCTCGACGAAGGGCGTGACGCCGCCCGAATGCAGCACCAGCAGATCCACGTCCGAGTACGGGCACTGCTCGCGCCGCCCGTAGCCGCCGAGCGCGAAGACGGCGCAGTGCTGGCGCGTGCGCGCGTAGCGGCGGGCGTAGCGCTCGATCGATGCGTCGAAGAGGAAGCGGATCAGGTGATCGAGGCTGGAGGCCAGGCGCGTGACCGTGTCGACGCCGTTGGCGCCGGCCCAATGTGCGCTCTCCAGCTCGGCGCGCACCGCGGTGACGTAATCGCGCGCGACGTCGGAGAGTCGTCCGCCGACGCTTCCCGGCGCCGGCAGCAGCATGGCCTTGGGTCCCCCTCCCTCCGTGCTCGACATCAGCTGGCTGCCTCAGAGCGGTGAGGCCGCGCTCGCCGAGAGATACTCGGCGATGCCGCCGACGATGCCTTCGGCGGCCATGTCGCGGTAGCTTTCGGATCGGATGCGCAGACCTTCTTCACGATGTGTCAGGAACGCTGCCTCGACGAGGACGCTGGGGACCTCGTTGTCCTTCAGGACGAAGAATCGTCCCTCCTTGACGCCGAGGTCGCGCACGGCCTTGTAGCGCATCCCCAGATGTCGCACCAATTCCCTCTGAATGCTCTTGGCCAGGCGGGGACTGGCGCCGTTTCGCTCGAGACTGGCCGTTTTTCTGCCGAAGGCGCCGGCGCCGTTTCTCGCTCGCGACAAACGATGACTGCCCCCTATGCTCGCTTCGCGTGCGTAGTAGGTCTCGACTCCCGAGGCGCCCTGGTTGCCGCTGGCGTTGGCGTGGATGGACACGAACAGGTCGGCGTTCCATTGGCGCACCATGGCGCGCCGGTCCTGGAGGCTGACGAAGACGTCGCTGGTGCGTGTCATCACCACGTCGACGTCCAGGCGCCGTCGCAGGCGATCGGCCACTGCGGTGGCGATGGCGAGCACGATGTCCTTCTCGAACTCGCCTGCCCAGACCTTGGCGCCCGGATCCTTGCCGCCATGCCCGGGGTCGATGACGATCAGCGGCCGCGCGGCGATGCGAGTGCGCGCGGCGGAAGGATCGCGAGCGGCGGAGGCGTGTTCCGTGTCGGCCGTGGAGGATGATCGGTGCGCAGGAGAAGGCGGCTGCGCCTCGGCACTTGGCGAGCCGCTGCGCGCGACCCGGATCGTCAGCTCGCCGCTTCCCTCGTCCACGTCGACATGAGAGCGCGAAGCGTCGGCCAGATGGACGTGCAGCCGCACGCCGTCAGATTCCGGCGAGGCGACCACGGCCACGCCGTGCACGAGAGCATCGGCCACCGGCAGAAGGCGAGGCGCATCGCGTCCGAGCTGCGCGCCCGCGATCTCGACGACGTAGCTGCCCTCCCCTGGCCCGCTGCGATAGCTGGCGGCGCCGTCACAGGCCACGATGATTCGTGTGAGGCCAGGCGAGCTCGAGGCCGAGATCGAACGGACTACGGCCGCGTCGCTCGAGCCGAACGAGAGCAGGATCGAAAGGAAGCTCCCTGATGCGAAGGCCGGGAGCGAAGACAGAAAACGCCGCCGCACCTCCACCTCCACTGCAGCGTGCGATTATTGCGCCGCCTTCGCCTCCTCCACAAGGCGTGCGAGCAGGTTGAGCGCTTCCAGCGGCGTCAGCGCATCGGCATCGATGGCGGCGACACGCGCGGCGAAAGCCTCGCCGGCTTCGGCAGCAGCGCTGCGGCTGGCCGCGCGCGCCGAGGAGAAAAGACTGAGCTGGCTGGCGGTTGTCCCGCCGATACCGTGACCGCTCTCGAACCTGGCCAAAATTGAACGGGCCTTTTCGATGACGGGGTCGGGAACGCCGGCAAGGCGCGCCACCTCGATGCCGAAGCTGCCACTGGTCGGCCCCGGAACGATGCGGTACAGGAAAATCACCCCGCCCTTGTAGCGCCGCACCGCCACCGAGAAGTTCTGGACGTGATCGTGCTCGGCTTCCAGGGCCGCCAGCTCGTGATAGTGCGTGGCGAAGAGCGTCTTGGCCCTGGCCTTGCCCATGGCCTCGGCCACCGCCCAGGCAATCGAGATCCCGTCGAAGGTCGAGGTGCCGCGTCCGATCTCGTCGAGCACGACCAGGCTGCGCTCGGTCATGTCGCGCAGGATGGCGGCGGTCTCGCTCATCTCGACCATGAAGGTGGACTGACCGGCGGCGAGATTGTCGCTGGCCCCGATGCGCGTGAAGATCCGGTCGACCAGCGGCACGCGCGCGGCGGTGGCAGGGACGAAAGAGCCGCAGTGCGCCAGCAGCGCGATGAGCGCCACCTGCCGCAGGTAGGTCGACTTGCCGGCCATGTTCGGTCCGGTGATGACCATCAGCAGGCGCGAATCCATTCCGAGCCGGCAGTCGTTGGGGACGAAGGTGCCGCCGAGTCGTGCCTCGACGACGGGGTGGCGGCCGCCGACGATCTCGAGGTCGCCGCTCTCGCACATTTGTGGACGCACGTATCCGCGCTGATGCGCGACCTCGGCAAGCCCGGCCAGCGCATCGAGCGCGGCCAGCGCGGCGGCGGTGCGACCGAGGCTCGGCTGCAGCGGCGCGATCTCGCAGACGAGCTCGCGTAGAAGATGCGTTTCCAGCGCCGCAAGACGCTCCTCCGCACCGAGCACTTCGTTCTCGCGCGCCTTGAGCTCGGGCGTGATGTAGCGCTCGGCGTTGGCCACCGTCTGCTTGCGTGTGTACGAGACGGGCGCCAGGTGCTGGTTGGCCCGCGTGATCTCGATGTAGTAGCCGAACACCTTGTTGAAGCCGACCTTGAGCGAGCCGATTCCGGTGCGCGCACGCTCTTCGGCTTCGAACGCGACGATCCATCCCTTGCCGTCGCGGCTGATCGAGCGCAGACGGTCGACCTCTTCGTGGTGGCCGCTGCGAATCACCTCGCCCTTGCCCACCATCGCCGCCGGCTCGTCCACCAGCGTCGTGCGAATGCGCTCGGCAAGAGCCGGCAGCGCATCCAGGTCCCTCGCGACAGCCGCCAGGACATCGGCACGCTGCGCGCCGGCAAGGCGCGTGCGCAGCAGATCGACGAGCGCGAGCGCATCGGCCAGACGAGCGACGTCGCGCGGCCCCGAGGTGCCGGCGCCGATGCGGCCGAGCAGGCGCTCCAGATCGCCGATCCGACGCAGCGACTCGCGAAGATCGGCGCGCAGCGAATAGTCCTCGACCAGGGCCTCGACCACCGACAGGCGCGCGCCGATGGCGGACAGGTCGGCCAGCGGACGCACCAGGTAGCCGCGCAGTGCGCGCTTGCCCATGCCGGTGGCGCAGCGGTCCAGCACTGCCACGAGCGCATTGGCCCTGCTGCCGTCGTAGGACTCGAGGATCTCCAGATTGCGACGCGTGGCCGCATCCAGATGCAGAAAGGCGGAGGCGTCGTACTGCACCGGCTCGCGAAGATGCGAGACGTTTCCGCCCTGTGTGGCAGCCACGTAGGCGCGCAGCAGGTCGCAGGCAGCCTGCGCGGCGTCTGTCGCACCGGTGACCTGGCGCGCAGCGGCATCCTCGCGCGATCCGCCGGCGCCTTCGTCGCGTGACGCCCCTGTGCCCTCGCGGCGCGATGCGCCGACCGCGTCGCTACCGGTCTCCCGCGTCGAGCCGACCAGGCATCCCGGCAAGGCCGCGCGCAGCTGATCGACCAGCGCCTGCGACTCGCCCTGGCGCAGGACGACTTCGCTTGGTGCGGCAGCGGCCAGCTCTTCTGCCAGCGCCTGGAAGGATGCGACCTCGGTCGTGCGAACCTCGCCCGTGGAGAAGTCGGTGATGGCGATGCCATGACCGCCACCCGCAACTGCAACCACGGCGGCAAGGAAGTTGGCGCGCTCGGGCGCCAGGCTCTCCTCGTCCAGGTTGGTGCCCGGCGAGATGATGCGCGTGACCTCGCGGCGCACCAGCGCACCTTTCTCGGGCGGATCGAGCTGCTCGCAGATCGCGACCTTGCGACCGGCCTCCAGCAGGCGCGCGACGTAGGGACGCACAGAATGATACGGCACGCCACACATCGGGATGGGATGCTCGTCGTTGCGATTGCGCGAGGTCAGCGTCAGGTCCAGGAGCTCGGCTGCCTGCTCGGCGTCTTCGAAGAACATCTCGTAGAAGTCGCCCATGCGAAAGAACACGAGCGAATCCTCGTGACGAGACTTGACCTCCAGGTACTGCTGCATGGCGGGCGTCAGCTTGCCCTGCCACAGCGCCCTGCCCGTCGTGGTCTGCGTCTCGCTTCCCCGCGCGGCCGTCGTCATACGATCTTGCGCCGCTTGGCCACGTAGTCGACCAGGACGAAGCGCCCGAGCTGATCGGGCGTGGTGTAGAAGGCACGGCCCTTGTTGATGGCGGTCATGCGCTGCACGAAAGAGCGCAGCGGCGGGCTGTCGTCCAGCATGAAGGTGTTGATGCGCACGCCGCGCCGCGTGACGCGCTCGACCTCCTTGAGCGTCTCCACCGTCGCCCGCGTGGACAGGCCGCCGATGCTCATCGGCCATTCGCAGAACAGACGGCCCTCGTGGAAATAGGCGGTGGGCTGGCCGTCGGTGATGACGATCATCTGCTGACTGGCCGCCGGGTGGCGCGAGAGCAGCTCGGCACCCAGGCGAAGACCGTCCTGCAGGTTGGTGAAGGGGTCGCCCATGTTCCAGGTGACCTCGGCAAGATCGGATGGACGCAGCTCGACGGCGCGCGTGTAGAACCCGACCAGACCGAAATAGTCACGCGGGAAACGCGTGCGCATCAGCGTCTCCATCGCCAGCGCGACCTTCTTGGCGGCGGCGAAGCGTCCCTCCCAGCTCATCGACCAGCTCATGTCCAGGAGCAGCACGGTGGCGGTGCGCGTGGTGCGGTGGCTCTCCTTGACGTGCAGGTCGGCGGCCCGGATCGACACGGGCGTGCCCGACGCGCGCGTCAGTGCGGAGCGAACGGTGGCGGCAACGTCGAGCACGAACGGGTCGCCGAACTCGTAGGGCTTGGCGTCCTCGGTGTGCATGTCGCTGGCACCGCGCCTGCGCGTGTCGTGACGGCCCGAGGCATCCGCGAGCAGATCGTGCAGGATCTCGCGCAGTGCGATCTGTCCCAGTCGGCGTGCGCCCTTGGGCGACAGGACGTAGCGTCCTCCCTTGCTGACCACATAGCCTGCGTCGGTCAGCGCCCGCGCCAGCTGCTGCAGCCGCGCGATCTGCTCGGCCATCTCCTGCCCCAGCAACTCGCGCACCGAAGCGGGGTCGACGTTCTCGAAGTCACGCTCGCGAAGCGCGCGCTCGAGCTCGCGCAGCCGCTCGTAGACGTCGAGCATCTCCAGGGTCTGCTCGAAGTCGAGACTGTCGGGGCCGTGGAACTGATCGCGGTAGCGGCGCTGGAAACGCTCGACCTTGCGGATGTCGTCACCGCGATCGGAGAGCTGCTCGAAAGCCGAGCGCGCATCCTCGTCGTCGAACGGCCAGCGCGACATCTGCAGCAGGGCCTCTTCGAGGATCCGCGAGAGCCCCTCCATGTCCTCCTGGCGGCGGCGCCTCTTCTCGCCCGGAGGCATCCGCTCGGTGGCCTCCTGCTCCATGCCGGTGACCTCGTCGAGCTCGCCCCAGGGCTGCTCGAGCGACCGCTCCAGGTTGTACTTGTTGTGAAACTCCTCGATGGCCTCGCGAACCTTCTCGGCCAGCTCGTCGATGCCGACGACCTCGAATTCCTCGCCCGCCATGCCTTCGCGAAGCAGACGGTCGAGCGCTTCGCCGACGTCGTCGCTGGAGCCGAGATGCTCGGCCAGGCGCTCGAAGACGGTATCGGGATCGAGGCGGACGGTCTGGGTTCCGTCCCAGACTGTGTAGCGTAGGCGCACGCTCAAACCTGCTGTTGCGAAGCGATCATCGCGTCAGGCTGCGTAGGAGAGGCGCCCTCCCTGGCGCTCCCGATTGAGCTTCTTGAGAAGATGCAGGCCCTCGAAGACGAACTCGATGGCGGATGCGGTCAGGCCCGGGCTCTCGGCCGGGCCGAGATGCTCGATCACCTCGCGCAGCCCCGGAATCGAAGCCAGGCCTTCGAGGTAGTCCGATGCAGGCATGGTGTCGGAGACGGCCACGCCCCATCCCTGCCCCATGTACTCGAGGATGGGCTGGAGCTGGGCCAGGCTCAGGCGCGAATCGAAGACGTGCTTGACCGCCACCGACAGCAGGCGGTCGACCACTGCCGCCTCCTTGGCGGCGTCCAGGCCGTACTCGAGCTCGAGCTTGCCGTTGGTGGAGGCGAACAGCGCGTGCAGGTCGCTGATGCGCGGCACGATCTCGCTCTCGCCGCAGCGCACGGCGCGCTTCTCGGCGTTGGCCAGGATCGTCTCGTAGTTGTTGATGCTGACGCGCACGCTGACGCCCGAGGACTGGTTCACCTCCGGGGCCTTGCGTGCCTCCATCGTCGTGCGTGCGACCACTTCCTTCATGAAGTCGGGAACGCGCACGGGCCGGCCGCTGCGATCGGCGCACGACACTTCCTGCTCCATGATCGCGATCTCCTGCTCGATGGTGCGCGGATAATGCGTGCGGATCTGGACGTCGAAGCGGTCCTTGAGCGGCGTGACGATGCGGCCGCGGCTCGTGTAATCCTCGGGATTGGCGGTGGCCACCACGACGACGTCGAGCGGCAGCCGCATCTTGTGTCCCTTGATCTGCAGGTCGCGCTCTTCCATCAGATTGAACAGGCCGACCTGCACCTTCTCGGTAAGGTCGGGCAGCTCGTTGATGGCGAAGATGCCGCGATGCGTGCGCGCGACGATGCCGAAATGGATGGCCTCCTCGTCGGAGAGGTAGCGGCCTTCGGCGATCTTGACCGGGTCGATCTCGCCGATCAGGTCGGCAATGGTGACGTCCGGGGTGGCCAGCTTCTCGCCGTAGCGCGCATCGCGACCGATCCAGACGATGGGCAGGTCGCCGCCCTCGGCAGGAACGCGGCGGCGGCAGGCCGCGCACACCGGCGCCAACGGATCGTCGTGGATCTCGCAGCCGGCCACCGCCGGCACGGCCTCGTCGAGCAGGTTCATGAGCGCGCGGATCAGCCGCGTCTTGGCCTGGCCGCGCTCACCGAGAAGGACGATGTGGTGGCCCGAAAGCACCGCGTTCTCGATCTCGGGAATGACCGTCTCGTCGTAGCCGATGATGCCGGAAAAGACCGAGCGGCCGCCCTCCTCGCCTGTCAGGACCGCCAGGAGGTTCTCGCGCATCTCGTCGCGGACGCTGCGGGCGCGGTAGCCGCTGGCCTGGAGCTCGGCGAGAGTGGCGGGACGGGTCATCGAACGCGCACTATAGGTGCGGAACCGGCTACCGGCAAAGCGCCAGTTTGCCTATCCCGAACAGGTGCGGCGCCAATTATTGCGCCGGCGTCACGCCCGGCAACGCGGGAAGCTCGTCATCGGCATTGGTTTCGGCGGCAGTGGCCGCGTCGGCAGCCGCCGCTGCCAGCTCGTCCGCTCGCGCGCGATGTCGCGCCGCCTCGAGCTGCGCCTTGGTGACCTCGTCCTCGGCGCGTTCGGCGCGGGTCTGGGCCGCGGCGAGCTCGACCTGACGCGCTTCTGCGGCCGACCGCGCCTGCTCGAGCTCGCTGGTCAGCCGCTCCACGTCGCCTCGCAGCTTGCCGTTGACCTTGGCCTGACGGCGCACCGCGAATCGCAGCCGCGCGTGCTCGACGAAGGTGCCGGTGCCGGCGATGAGCGCGCCGAGCACGAGCGAGGCCAGCAGCAGCAGCGCCAGCGGGATGTCCATGGAGGCGCCCTCGGGACGCGGCATGAACTGGAACGGCGGCAGGTAGAAGAACTTGACCGGCGTCATGTTGACGCTGGCCAGCGCGATGCCGGCCACGATGAGGATGAGCAACAGGATGGTGCGCAGGATTCTCATGCTTCCTCCGTAAAGAGCGGCAGCAGGCGCTCGTAGGTATCTTCCAGATGTTGCGGTATCACGCGCGTGTCAGCGAGCATGGGCATGAAATTCGTATCGCCTTCCCAGCGCGGAACGATGTGCCAATGGAGATGATCGGCGATTCCTGCCCCGCCGCAGCGGCCCAGGTTCATCCCGATGTTGAAGCCTGCGGGCGAAAAGGCGCGGGTGAGGACGCGCACGCACCGCTGAAGGTCTGCGTGTACCGCGGCCGCGGTAGCATGGTCGAGCGAGGCGAAATCGGCGGTGTGGCCGCGCGGCGCGACCATCAGATGCGCGTTGGCATAGGGATACAGGTTCATGAGCACGCTGGTGTGCTCTCCGCTGGAAAGCACCAGGCCTGCGCGGCGTTCCGGCGCCGATTGCAGCCTGGGCTTGTCGCAAAAGATGCAGCCGGCGCGAAGGTCACCCTTCTCGATGTAGGACAGGCGCCAGGGCGCCCAAAGAACTTTCACCCGGCTTCAGTGCATCAGGAACGCACGGGCATCAAGCCGGCTTCGGGAGCGGAAGCGGCCAGCTCGGCCTGCTCGTTCTCGTACCCGTCATCGACGCGCTGCTTGAGCTCCTTGCCGACCTTGAAGAAGGGCACGCGCTTGGAGGCGACCGCGACCAGATCGCCGGTCTTGGGGTTGCGGCCCTCGCGGGCCTGGCGCTGCTTGACCACGAAGCTGCCGAAGCCGCGGATCTCGATGCGATCTCCCTTGCACAACGCCTCGGTCATGCTCTCGAAGACGGAGTTGACGATCACCTCCGCATCGCGCCGCGAATACGCCGGATAGAGCCGGACTATCTCGTCGATCAGGTCTCGCTTGGTCATCTGATCGTCCCTCCAGCCGGCCTACTCTCCCTTGCCGGTTTCCTCGCGACTCCCGCGCCGCGCCAGCTTTTCTTGGATCATATCGCCCAAGGTGACGCTACCCCCACGACCGCTTCCGGAGGCTTCCGATGACATGTAGGCGCGCATCTCTTCCTTCTCGGCCGACTGCAGCAGGGACCGGATGGACAGCGAGATCCGCCGCTCGCGGATGTCGACCTGGGTGACCTCGGCCTCGATCTGCTGATTGGGCTGAAAGAGGTCGCGCGGGTTCTCGACCCGTTCCCGGCCGATCTGGGAAACGTGGACCAGGCCCTCGACGCCTTCCTCCAGCTCCACGAACACGCCGAAGTCGGCGATGTTGGTGACCTTGCCGTGGATGCGCGTGCCGACCGGATAGCGCTCGTTCATGCGGCGCCACGGGTCCTCGGTCAGCTGCTTGAGGCCGAGCGAGAGACGCTCGTTGGGAATGTCGATGCCCAGGACGACGCATTCCAGCTCGTCGCCCTTTTTCACCATCTCGGAGGGATGGTGGACCTTCTTGGTCCAGTGCATGTCGGAGATGTGGACGAGGCCGTCGATGCCTTCCTTGACGTTGACGAACACGCCAAAGTCGGTGACCGAGGTGACCTTGCCCTTGACGCGCGTTCCGACGGGATGCTCGATGGGCAGCATTTCCCAGGGATTGGGCGTGACCTGCTTGAGGCCGAGCGAGATCCGGCGATTCTCGGGGTCGAGCGAGAGGACGACGACGTCGACCTCGTCACCCACCACCAGCACCTGCGAGGGATGCGTGACGCGCTTGGTCCAGCTCATCTCCGAAACGTGCACCAGGCCCTCGATGCCGTCCTCGATCTCGACGAACGCGCCGTAGTCGGTCAGGCTGACGACCTTTCCGTGCACGCGGCTTCCGGGGAAGAGGCGATCGGCAACGGTCAGCCACGGATCCTCGCTGAGCTGCTTGAGCCCGAGCGAGATGCGATGCGAGTTGGCGTCGTACTTGAGAACGACGACGCGAATGACTTCACCGGGCTTGACGACCTTGGAAGGATGGCTGACGCGTCCCCAGCTCATGTCGGTGACGTGCAGCAGGCCGTCGATGCCACCGAGGTCGACGAAAGCCCCGTAGTCGGTGACGTTCTTGACGGTGCCTTCCAGGATGACGCCCTCTTCGAGAACCTTGAGCGTCTCGGCGCGCATGACCTCCTGCTCCTTCTCGAGCAGGGCCTTGCGGGAGACGACCACGTTGCCGCGGGCGCGATTGAACTTCAGGATCGAGAACTGGGTGGTCTCGCCGATGTAGCGGTCCAGGCTGCGGGTGGGACGCGTGTCCACGTGCGAGCCCGGCAGGAACGCGAATACGCCGACATCGACCTTGAGGCCGCCCTTGACGCGGCCGACCACGGTCCCCTGGACCGAGCCGCCGGAATTGTAGGCTTCCTCGATGGCCTTCCACACGACGTTCTGGCGGGCACGCTGAAACGACAGGTGCATCTCGCCGCCGTCGCCGCCGGTGGACTCTACGTACACGTCGACTTCCTGGCCTTCCTTGACCAGCAGATTGCCTGCGCGATCCTGGAACTCCGAGATCGGGATCATCCCTTCGGACTTGTAGCCGATGTCGACGGTGACCATCTCGTTGTCGATCGACACGATGTGGCCTTTGACGATCTCGCCCGACTGGACGGGGCGGACCGACGCTTCGAACATGTCTGAGAAGCTCTCCGACGCTGCGTCGCGCTGGGTCATCTCATGCTGGGCCTTCTCCTGCTGCATCAAAAAGGAATCCTCCGGTTGATTGGCGCCCGAACGGGCATCCGACTGCATAACGCGCTGCGTTTGCGAGTTCAAGGGAACGGCTGGATTTACGCCTACTTCGACGTCGAGCGACGCAGCGCGACTTCTGCGAGGATCTTGGCGACGACCTGCTCCAGATCGAGGTCGGTAGTGTCGAGAACGACCGCATCGGGCGCGGCTGCAAGTGGTGCCACGGCCCTGGTACTGTCACGACGGTCTCTTTCGGCCATTTCGCGGGCAACGGTGGCCGCGCCTGCGTCACCCGAACGCTTCTCGGTCAGCTCGAGGCTGCGGCGGCGGGCCCGTTCCTGCGGATCCGCGTCGAGAAAGACCTTCAGATCGGCATCGGGAAAAATCACGGTGCCGATGTCGCGCCCCTCCACCACCGTGCCGGGCGGATGAGCCGCATTTCTTTGCCAATCGACCAGGACGCGGCGCACCGTGGGGCAGGCCGAGCTTTTCGACGCGGCCTGGCTGACCTCGGGGGTACGGATGGCGTCGGTGACGTCGCGCCCGTTGAGCAGGAACCGGCGTCCGCGCTCGATGGGCTCCACCTTGAGACGGCCGACGAGCTCGCCCAGCGCTGCATCGTCGTCGAGGGCGACGCCTTCGTGCAGCGCGGCCACCGCAACGCAGCGATAGAGCGCACCCGAATCGAGGTAGCCGAAGCCGAGCAGGTCTGCCACGCGCTGGGCAGTCGTCGATTTGCCGGCGCCGGCCGGTCCGTCCAGTGCGATGAGAAATCCGCGCTCCGTCGTCGTCATGCTCCCAACCTTTCGAGCGAGGTGAAGAACTCCGGAAACGATACGCCGACCACGTCCGCGTCGTCCAGATGCAGCGGCCTCGATAGTGCGAGAGCGGCGACGGCGGCGGCCATGCCGATGCGATGATCGCCGCTGGTGTGGATGGTCGCACCGCCCGGCTGCGCAGCGAAGGTGGCGCGCATGCCCCGGCCGTGGATGCTCATTCCGTCGTGGCGAGCATCGACGTCGGCGCCTAGAGCATTCAGCAGCGCAGCCGTGGTGGCGATGCGATCGCTTTCCTTGACGCGAAGCTCTGCCGCACCCGAAAGGTCGGAGACTCCGTCGGCGAATGCAGCGGCCACGCACAGCAGCGGCAGCTCGTCGATGCATGCGGGAACTTCGGCTTCGGTGATGCGAAACGGGCCGAGGCTCGACGCGCGCGCCGTCAGCGTGCCGACCGGCTCGCCGCCCTCGCGTCCTTCCTCGGACGCATGCACGTCGGCGCCCATGCGCTGGAGCACGGTCAGAAAACCCGTGCGCGTCGGATTGAGGCACACGTGCTCGACGATGACTTCGGAGCCCGGCACCAGCACCGCGGCGACCAGGAGAAACGCCGCCGAGGACGGATCGCCCGGAACGGCGACGTCGATCGCGTCGGGCACGCACGGACCGTCGACATGCACGCTCGCGCCCTGCGATCGCAGCGGCACGCCCATGGCGGCCAGCAAGTTCTCGGTGTGATCACGCGTCGGCTGCGGCTCGGTGACGATGGTACGGCCGCTCGCCTGCATACCGGCCAGCAGCATCGCGCTCTTGAGCTGGGCGCTGGCGACTTCCAGCTTCACGTCCGCGCCGGTCAGTTTCGCGCCGCGGATCGTCAGTGGAGCATGCCCGTCGGTCGTCTCGACCATGGCTCCGAGACGCGCCAGCGGAGCTGCCACCCGGCGCATCGGGCGGCGCGACAGCGACTCATCGCCGATCAGCGTAGCGGTCAGGCCTGGCTGCGCGCTCAGGAGACCCGACAGCAGACGCATCGTCGTACCGGAGTTCTCGCAGTCGAGCGTCAGGTCGCCGCGCTCGAAGGACAGGCCTCGGCCGCGGATGCGCACTCCATCGCCGGCGGCGCGCTCGATGGTCGCTCCGAGCCGGCGCATGGCTGCCATCGTCGAGAGCACGTCGCGGCCGCTCGGCAGGCCGCGCACGATCGCCTCGCCACGAGCCGCGGCGTTGAACATGAGCGCGCGATGACCGATCGATTTGTCTCCGGGAACGCGCACGCTTCCGCGCAGCGGAGCGCGTGCCGGCCTGGCCAGAAAGCTCATCGCGCGACCTCGGCGCGAAGCTTCTGCGCCTTGGCGAAGACGGCGCGCAGCCAGGCATCGTCGCCTTCCTCGATGGCGGCCTGCAGCCCGCCGAAAGCGAGCTCGAACTCGCTCAGCGCTTCCAGAACGGCCTCGCGGTTGGCCGACAGGATGTCGATCCACATGTCGGCGTCACTGGCGGCAAGACGCGTCATGTCGCGAAAGCCGCCGGCTACGAGCTGCAGCACGTGGTCGCGGTGGGCGCAGTCCTGGGCGGCCGCGGCAAGGGCGTAGGCGATCATCTGCGGAAGATGGCTGGAGACGGCGACGGCTTCGTCGTGCTCGGCCGCGTCCATCACCAGCACCTCTGCGCCCATGGCCGACCACATCGAGCGCATCGCCTCGAGGAGCGGGGCCGGCGTCTGCGCATGCGGCGTCAGGACCACGCGCGCGTCGCGGAACAGCTCGACGTCGGCCGCCCCTGCCCCGCTCTGGGCCTTGCCAGCCATCGGATGGGCACCGAGGAAACGGCCGCACAGACCCAGACGCTCGGCCTCGGCAACGATGGGAGCCTTGACGCTGCCGACGTCGGTGATCACGCAGTCGGCGCGCGTCAGGTCGCCGAGCTCGGCGAGCTGGCGCATCGCCGTCTGCACCGGCGTGGCCAGCACGATCAGGTCTGCGTCGGCAACCGCGGAGGCAAGATCGCTGGTGGCGTCATCGACCATGCCGCGCGCCCTTGCAGTGTCCAAATTGGCAGCGCCGCGTCCGACGCCGGTCGTGCGCGCAAACAGACCGATGCTCTTGCCGGCACCGGCAAGCGAGGCACCGAGAAGTCCCGTTCCGACGACCACGCAGTGGGACCACTGCGCCGTCATCGTTCGCGCTCGGCCAGCACGGCGCGCAGGCCCTCGATGGCCCGGGCATCTTCGGCCGGCGTGCTGAAGGTGATGCGAACGTGGTCGGGGAAGCCGTAGGCATCCATGGGGCGCACGATGATTCCGCGCCGCACCAGAGCGTCGGTGACGGCCGCGCCCGCGCCGACTCGCACCAGCAGGAAGTTGGCTTGGCTCGGCACGTACTCGATGCCCATCGATTCCAATGCGGCGCCCCAGCGCCGGCGGCTCTCGCGCACCAGGGCACGGGAAGCGGCCACGTGCTCCTCGTCGTCGAGTGCGGCGGTTGCCGCGGCCTGCGCAAGGAGATTGACGTTGAACGGCTGCCGAAGCCGCGCAAGCCCATCGATCATTTCGAGAGAGCCGACACCATAGCCGATGCGCAGCCCCGCCAGCCCGTAGATCTTGGAGAAGGTACGCGAGACGACCAGGCCGGGATGCGCGTCCAGGTAGCGCAGGCCGCTCGGATACTCGGTGTCTTCGACGAACTCGAAGTAGGCCTCGTCCAGCACGATCGCGATGTTCTCGGGCACGCGGCCGAGAAAACGCTCCCATGCATGGCGTCGAAAGATCGTACCGGTGGGATTGTTCGGATTGGCCAGGAATACCACGCGCGTGGCCGCGCTAATGGCGTCGCCGATCGCGTCCAGGTCGTGATCGAACGCGCGCGGCGCCACTTTCACGGGCGTGGCGCCGACCGCGATGGTCACCAGCGGATAGACCAGGAACGCATCGGCGGAGAAGACGATCTCGTCGCCGGGGCCGGCCAGCATGCGGCAGGCCAGCTCGAGGATCTCGTTGCTGCCGTTGCCGAACACGATGCGGCGCGGATCCAGGCCGAGCTTGCCCGCCAGCTTCTCGGTCAGTACCACCGCTCCACCGTCGGGATAGCGATGGATGCCCGCGATTGCCTCGCGCACTGCTGCCAGGGCCCGCGGCGAGGGACCGAGCGCATTCTCGTTCGATGCGATCTTGATGGAGCCGCAGATGCCGAGCTCGCGCTCCACCTCCTCGATGGGACGACCCGGCTTGTACGGCGTCAGCGAGCGAATGCGCTCTGGAATGTTCGGTCCTGGCACGATTCGCGCCCACTATCGGGAACGGGGGCGAACCGCCACCGCCGCGCGTGCATCGCATGCGCGCCGCTGCGCAAGGCGCAGGTGACGGCCACCGTAGAAGAGATTGCGACAAGACAGAATTTGCGCGCACTCGGGCGGCCAACTCCACGCTCGCAGCCCATCCCTTTGCGTGTGATTCGTCCCTCATCGTCGCGTGTGACCCCTCTCATCCTCCTGCGCACGTACAAAAACCGAATTGATTCGTGGCCGAGCCAGGGTGCACGCTGCCGCATCACGGCAACGACCTGAACAAGGACTCGGGAGAATCCTCGCGTCCTCAAGGAGGTTCGATTCTATGAAGAACGATTCGCGCAAGCTCGTTCTTGCCATCGCTGTTTCCGCATCGCTGGCAGCAGTCTCGCCGGCTGCAGCTGGCCTGCTGCGAATTTTCGATCCGCTGCTGTCGCTGAACTGGACACTCGGCGGCAGGGCCGTGCACCTCATCGACGTGCCTGCGGCCGCGCCGATCGGCACGGGTTCGTGTCCCGGAGTGCGTCCCGGTGCGATCGTTCAAAGCGACACCGGCCAGTGCACGTTCAACTTCCTGTTCACCGGCAACGACGGCGGCACCTACATGGGAACCGCCGGCCACTGCATCCTCGGCGAATCTCCTGTCGGCGGCGACGTGGGCGAACGATCTTGGGCGGTAGGAGAAGGGCCCGAGGCGCGCGACGCCGACGGCAACCGCATCGGCGAGTTCACGTACGCGATCCTGCAGGACCCCAAGGACTTCGCACTGGTCCTGCTGGATCCGGGCGTGGCCGCCAGTGCACAGATGTGCCATTTCGGCGGTCCCACGGCCGTCAACGACGACGTCGCCGCCAGCCCCGTCGTTCTGCATCATTTCGGCAACGGCCTGGCGATCGGCAGCGTCCTGCCGGCGCGCACGCACGTGGCCGTCTCGATGCCGGATCCAGATCACGTCTTCGCGACCGGCGGCGCTGCGCCGGGAGACTCGGGCAGCGGCGTCATCAGTGACGACGGCCGGGCCGTGGGCGTGCTGGTCACCGTAGGAATCCACACCGGCACCATCGGTTCGGACGGCATCGACGCTGGCGTCATCGGTATCACGCGCCTGACCCCGCAGGTCGAGCGAGCCGAGGAGGTGCTCGGAATCGAGCTGATGCTCGGAACGGCGCCTGCCTCGGAATCGAGCTGATGCTCGGAACGGCGCCTGCCTCGTAACGAGCTTGCCGGCGGCGTCGCGCTTCAGGCGCGAGGCCGCCGGCGGTTTCCTCCTGGCGGCAGCGGCGGCGGCCTCGCTGCGTGTCCTCGTCCTGGCCGCGGTCGGCGGCGACATCGGAAAAAGATCACGCGCCAGGCTCCCTCCTCTCGGCGGCGCGTCCCGTTTTGCCTAAGCTGCGCCATGGACCGCGAGGCGCTGATCTCGGCAAGCCCGGTTTTCGGAGGCCTGGCGGCGACCACGACCGAGCGCCTGCAACGCTCTCTTGCATCGCGGCGATTCGAGCGCGGCGAGCCCGTCTATCTTCGCGGCGCAGCGGCCGAAGCGTTCTACGGTGTTCTGGCCGGACGGGTTCGCTTCAGCGCCTCGGCACCCGACGGCAAGGAACTGGTGCTCGATTACGCCGAGGCCGGGCGCTGGTTCGGAGAGATCGGGCTGTTCGATGACGGGCCGCGGGTCGTCGACGCCATTGCGGCGCAGGACAGCGAGCTGCTGGTGCTGCGCAGGCGCGATCTGCTGGAGCTTTGCGGCAGCGATCCGGAACTGCCGCTGCGGCTGCTGGCGCTGTTCAGTGCGCGCATTCGCACGGCCGAAGACATCATCGCCGATGCGTCATTCCTGAGTCTGCCGGCTCGCATGGCCAAGAAGCTGCTGATGCTTGCCGACGACCCGACACGCACCGAGCAGAGACCCGACGGCGTTGCCGTGCGGATCGCGCAGGAGGAACTCGGACGGCTCTCGGGAGTGACGCGTGAGAGCGCCGGCAAACAGCTCAAGAGCTGGGAGCGCGACGGCATCGTCACCATCGTCTATGGCCGCGTCGTGCTGCACGAGATCGAGCGGCTGCGACGCATCGTCACGGCCGCGACCACGGGCTGACTGGCGTCAGGATCGCACGCGGTAGGCGCGCGGCCCGCCGATCCGTGCGGCGCATGGCACCTGGGGCGTTGCTCCACTGCATGCATCGAAGGCCGCACGCTCGAGCTGGCGCAGGCCGGCACGAAGGTAGTCCGGATCCATGCCGAGGCTCGTGCAGATGCTCTCGAACGAGAACAGCCAGTCGTTGTCGCTGCTCGCGAACCAGCGCGCGACCTCGAAATAACGCTTGCGACGCAGAGGCCGGTCCGATGTCACGCCGAGCCGAAACGTGGCGAGTGCCTCCTCCAGAACGGCCAGCATCAACCGGTTCTCCGCCGTCGTATCGATTTCCAGGGCTGCCGACGTGTCGACGGCCTCGCAGGCGTTCATGACTTCCGAACCTCCCATTGCCGATGTTCGCATGCTGCGACGGCGGCATGATCCCACGGGAGGCGTGGCGCTGTCACGGGGCAAAAGTCTTAAGAATTCTACAGAAGCCGGGCGCCGGTTTAGGCCATGCAAAAGAAACGGCATGTGTCCGCCAGCGTACACAGGCGCTGTCGATCACAGTCCGCCAGCGTGCACCGCGGCTGTCGCTCGCGCTCCGCCAGCGTGCACCGAGGCTACTGGGTGTCGGTGACAGCCGCGCGCCTTGCGGCAGGATTACGCCAGTCCTAAGAGCCGCTCATGCCGGCACAGGGACAGTACGACGTCGCGCAGATTCGCAGTCGCCTGCAGGCGTGGCTGGCCGCAAAGCTCGAAGACGCCAGCGACGTGCGAGTCGGCGAGATCGCCGCGCCCGGGACCACCGGCTTCTCGAGCGAGACCATGCTCGTCGATGCCGAGTGGCGGCAGAACGGCTCGACATGCGCACAACGCTTCGTGCTGCGCACGCGTCCCACCGACCATCCCGTCTTTCCCGAATACGACCTGTACGCCCAGTTTCGCTGCATGCAGATCGTCGGTTCCGTCAGCGACGTGCCGGTGCCGCGAGTGCGGTGGTGGGAACCGGACGAGTCGGTCCTGGGAGCGCCGTTCTACGTCATGGAACGCGTGGAGGGCGAGGCGCCGAGCGACAATCCACCCTATACCGTCATGGGCTTTCTGGCCGAGGCGACCGCCGAGCAGCAGCGTGCTCTTTACGAGGCGGAGATCGGCATCCTGCAACGCCTGCATGCCATCGACTGGAAGAGCGCCGGTTTCGAGTTCCTGGATCGGCCGCAGTTTGGCCGATCCGGCTTCGAGCAGCAGCTCGGATACTACCGGGACTTTCTGGCCTGGGCGGCAAAGGGCCGCCCGCAGCCGACCGTCGAGGCCGCATTCGATTACCTGCAGTCGCGCTGCCCACCAGGTCGCGACGTCGTCGTGCTGAATTGGGGAGATGCGCGGCCCTCCAACATCATGGTGCGAGATTTCGCGCCGGTGGCCGTGCTGGACTGGGAGATGGCAACCCTGGGTCCGCCCGAAGTCGACGTTGCGTGGTTCCTGTATCTGAACCGGTTTCTCAGCGAGGGTGTTGGCGCCCCACCCCTTCCCGGATTTCCCGGCGAGGCCGAGACCGTTGCGCTTTATGAGTCACTCGGCGGCCGGCGTCTGCACGATCTGCACTACTACCAGGTCTGGGCAGGGCTTCGTTTCTGCGTGATCTTCATTCGCATCATTCAGCGCATGGAAAAGCAGGGCGTGCTGGTGCCGGGCTGGACGGAGCAGAACAACATCTGCACGCAGTTTCTCGCCAAGGTCGGAGGCTTTCCCCCGCCTGCCTGATGCGGCGGCCATGGGCATGAGCGTGCTGGTAACCAATCTGCTGCGAGCACTCCCATCGCCGCCGTCGCAGGAGCTGTTCGACCGTCTCGTCGAGACCGACGCTTTCCTGCTCGAGCGCATCGTATCCTTCGGACACACGAGCGAGCCCGGACAGTGGTACGACCAGGAGCGCGAGGAATGGGTACTCTTGCTGTCGGGACGCGCGCGCTTGCGGTTCGAGCAGCCTGCATGCGTGGTCGAGCTGGTGCCCGGCGATTCGTTGCGCATAGCAGCGCATTGTCGGCATCGCGTGGAGTGGACGGAGCCGGGGCGCGAGACGGTGTGGCTGGCGCTGCATTTCGGCGCGCGAGGCGCGTAAAGCCGGCCTCTGGTTGTTCTGCGAAGAGGGCTGGGGTCACTGGTCCGCGGAACGGTAGCCGGTCCGGTAGCGGCGGGCTTGGGGCTTAGCCGTGCCGGGTCGCGCCTTCGAGGTACGCGCGTTCGTCGCGATGCGCGCCGCGGCGGCGCGGAAGTTCTTCTCCTGGATTTGCGACGGATCCGGTACGGGTGTCGACATGGCCGAAAGTTGCTTCAACTATCGGGAACATGGGCGATTATGCCGGACTTGACCACGGCGCGATAAGGGGGCAGGCTGCGGCCACCACATGTAGAGGTGAGTCGGCATGCTGTTCTCCGAGGTTCTGGCCTTCTCGAAGGCCGTTAGTTCGAATTTCTTTGGCGTGGTCGGCGCGATCGACGTGGTGCTGCTCGTGATCGCTCTGATTTTCGGCTGGGAGTTGCCGCGAAAGGTATTCGCTGCGTTGCTTGTACCGCTCGTGCTCGTCGCGTTCTTTCAGGCGTGGAAGTTCGAGAAGGACCGCGCGGATGATTACCAAGAGCAGTTGACGAGCGAACGCAATCGTCCAGCTAGCAAGCGCCTCGCGGAACTAGAGGCGGCGTTCGCGCGGATCGCGCGACCGCGAACCTTGAGCGCGGACGCGATAGCAAAACTGAAATCGCGGCTGGCGCTTCTGCCGCGGCCAGATCACGTGGAGATCGGAGGTAGCCTGTCAGAGTCCGAAACACTCATTGCGCAGCTATGGGACGTCTTTGATGGACTCGGCTGGAAACCGTATCGCGCCCACGGCTTGCCGGATTTTAGCGGGATTAAGGTTTCTGGTGGGCTGAACGATTGCACTGCCGTCGATGAAACGGTCGCATTGCTGAAGGATGAACGATTGCAGGTCGTAAAGGGGGATTGCGAGCCCGTGAATCTAGCCGTCGACATGCAACGCCTCTACATCTGGATCGGCATGCCTGACCCGACGTTCAACCCTTCTTCTTTGGACACCGAATGATCGCCCCTAGTGCCTCATCGAACGTGAGCGGGTATAGCGAGAGCGGCCCTGCTTTGGGCCGCTTCGGCTCGGGAGGTTTAGCCTTAGTTGCTGGAACGCGGAGCTTTTTCTTTTTGGTCGGCTTTCGCGCCACGGCCGCGTTCTCAGCATCCTGCAAGGATGGCATCGAAAATCTGCCTATCATTGCGGTGGTTATACTTGAACGAGAACTCGTTCAGGTAGAGCGGCAGATAGTCCTTGCTGACCTTGTGGAAGATTCCCACGATGCCGCGCTTCAACTGCGACCAGAACGAATCCAGGTTGGCCGTGTGCACGACGCCGTGGACGGTGTTCTTGCTGTACTCGCCGTAGCTGTGGTTCACGGTGCGGTGCCGGTAGCCCAGCACGCGCATGCGACGGTAGTTCGGGTGCTCGTCGGTGCTCAGCAGCGAAACCTTCTCGCTGACAGTGCGCTGAACGAACTTCTCCATCGTCCGCATTTCGGTGTTCTCGATGACCTCCGCCACCACGTTGCCCTTGCGAGCAGTAGCGCCGATCACCGCGACCTTGCCTCCTCGACCGTCGCGGCCCTTCTTCTTGTTGGCGTGGCAGTTCTTGTCCTTGCCGCCCACGTACGTCTCGTCGACCTCAACCTGTCCGGTCAGGCGGGAGAATATACCGTCCTTCGTGGCGGCACGGATGCGGTGGCACATGTACCAAGCGGTGCGGTAACTGCCGGTTCCCAGCATCCGGTGGACTTGGAGCGCGCTGATTCCCTTCTTGCTCTGCGAGACGATGAAGATCGTCTGGAACCACATGCGAAGCTTGATGTTCGTGTTCTCGAAGATCGTCCCGGTCAGGACGGAGAAGCGGTAGCCGTTGGGGTTGCAGGCTTTGCACGTCCAGCGGTGGGCAGTCTTCGACTTGTAGACCTTAGCGTTGCCGCAGCGAGGGCAGGTGACGCCCTCGGGCCAGCGCATGGCCGTCAGATGGTCGCGGCAGGCTTCTTCGGTGGGGAACCGGGCTTCAAATTCCTTGAACGTCATGGAGCGATTTCTATGCGAGATTTGGGCAGGTGTCAAGTAGGGCATAAGCGCCGGAACATGACGCAAAGAGCATAAAAACCTCGGCGGCAGCTCTTGCTCTTTGGGCTCGCTTCGTAGTATTTTCGCTACATGTCGACGGCCGCCGGGATCCTCCATTCTGGCCTCGCTCAACCGTCCGACCGCATCCCCGTAGTCGGTGTTTCGATTCCAGCCGATCGGTGCGGATGGAGGGCCGATCGCGAACCGGGAACACGGCCGGCGCTGGACCGAACCGGCCGCAGCAGCACACCTGTCGGCCCTCGCGCCGAAGCGGAAAAGGCCGATGCCGAAGCCTGCGAAGTAGCTGCTCTCGAGGTGCACTGCCGTCTGGTCCAGGCACAGATCGTCGCTGAGCTCGTCCGTCGTGAGCATTGGCGCCGGCTCGGCTTCAGTAGTCTGCGTGATTTCGCCTCCGAGCGTCTCGGCGTCACCGGTCGCACCGTCAAACAGGATGTCCATATCTACACGGCGCTAGCGGAGCTGCCGCTGCTACGGCGCGCATTCGCCAGCAGAGCGATCCAGTGGACGCATCTCCGATCGCTCGTTGGCATCGTGACGCCGCAGACCGAAGGAGGCTGGCTGCGGTTCGCGCTGGTCTCGACGACTCGGCAGCTGGCGGAAGCGGTCAAAGAAAAACGGCGTGGGGACCGGGCACCGGGTGACGAGGAACGTCCAAATGCGTGCGCGTCGTGCGGGGCGGCCAGCGCTGCCGCCGGTGGCGAAACGCGGGGTCCAAATGCGTGCGCGTCGTGCGGGGCGGGCAGCGCTGCCGCCGGTGGCGAGACGCGGGGTCCAAATGCGTGCGCGTCGTGCGGCGCAAGCGGCGATGCTTCATCGTCCGCCGGCAACCGGCCCGGCCCTTCCTCCGAATCCGGCCAAATCGATGCCGATGCGGACGACCCCATCGTCTGCTGGACCATCAACGTCTCGCGCGACGGCCGAAAGCTGTGGCGAATGCTCAGCGATCTCGCCTCTCGCATGTGCGGCACCGACGTGCCCGCAAGCCGCGTCGCCGAAGTCGTCGCGGCCGAGGCAACGAGCTGGCCGTATTGCGATCCGCCCAGTCCGGAAGCGCCGCCGCACCACCCGACCGGCAGTCGCGAGCAGGCGTTCATCCGCTACTTCGAAGCACGCTTCGGTACTGCCGAAGGTTTCGAAGGCCTCAAACCCGTGCCGAATCGGCGCATCGAAAAGCTCGACCGCCTGGCTGCGAATCTCGCAGATGCAGATGCGTATGAGATTGATGCCCGACTGCGCACCGTCCGCAAGACGATGCAGCGCATCGATGGCGAGCTGAGCGCCATCCTGCGCACCTTCGCCG
>DASPNH010000100.1:0-20315 GCA_035626675.1 Binatia bacterium | reverse complement strand
CGACGGCAAGCTCTACCTAGGCGTCGGAGACCACAGCATCTCCTCGAACGCGCAGCTGAAAACCGTTCCGTTCGGCAAGATCCTGCGGATCAATCCGGACGGCAGCATTCCCGCCGACAATCCCTTCTACGGCACCACTACCGGCGTCAACCGTGCGATATGGGTTTACGGCATTCGCAACCCGTACACCGCCGCCTTCGATCCGGACAGTGGGCGCATGTTCATCAATGACGTGGGCGCGGCCGATTGGGAGGAGATCAACGAGGCCGTCGCCGGCGGCAACTATGGATGGCCGCTGGCCGAAGGGCCCTCGGAGAATCCTGCCTTCATCGATCCGGTCTTCGCCTACGAGCACGGCGGCAGCCCGATCGGCGGATGCGCCATCACCGCCGGCACGTTCTATTCGCCGGCGACGTCGCAGTTTCCCCAGAGCTATGAGGGAGGATACTTCTTCGCCGACTTCTGCGGTCGATGGATCCGCTGGCTGCATCCGCAGACGCACGCGCCGTCGGACTTCGTGCGCAGCCTGCCCGGAAATCCCAGCGACCTCGACGTCGGCGCCGATGGCAGCCTCTACGTCCTCGTGCGCCCCGCCGGCGGCGCGCGCCAGGATGATCCGGGCGCGATCTACCGCATCTTCTTCACCGGCTCGCTGGCTCCGCAGATCACCGTCCAGCCCGAATCCCAGACGGTGCTCATCGGAGATCCCGCCACGTTCCGCGTCGAGGCTCTGGGTGCCGATACCTTCCAGTGGCAGCGCGATGGCGTGGACATCGAAGGGGCAACTTCCTCCTCATACTCGCTGCCGGCAGTGAGCCAGGACGACGATGGTGCCGAGTTCCGCGTGCTCCTTCACAACGACCACGGCGACACCGTCTCGGTCGTTGCCGTCCTTACGACCACGACCAACCAGCTGCCGGTACCGCAGATCGTCGTGAGCAAGCCGCGCCAGCTGTACTGGGGTGGCGATGAGATCCAGTTCAGCGGAACGGCGACCGATCCGGAGGACGGCTCGATCGGCGCGGCTTCGCTTACGTGGCGCGTGGACTTTCACCACAACACGCATTTCCACCCGGTGCTGCCGCCGACGTCGGCAGTCAGCGGCGGCAGCTTTACGACATCCACCACGGGCGAGACCGCCACGGACGTCTGGTACCGGATCAATCTGCGCGTGACGGATTCAGGCGGGCGCAGCGCCACCGCCTACGCGGACGTCCATCCCGAAGTCGCGTCCTTCACGGTCGAGACGTCGCCTGACGGGCTCGAGGTGATCGTGGACGGCCGGCCCTTCGGTTCGGGCGCCGAGTTCGATGGCGTGGTCGGAGTGACGCGTTCCCTCGCCGTCGAGCCGGAGCAGAGCCTGCTGGAAACCGAATACGTGTTCGACCACTGGTCCAATGGCGAGGATGTCGAGCACAGCATCTCGGTTCAGCCGGGGAGCACGACGTATACGGCCTTCTTCGTATCGGCCGAGCCGACGACCACCACTTTGGGTGATCCGGCATGCGGCAACGGAATCATCGATGACGACGAGGAGTGCGACGACGGCGACAACGATTTCGACCACGGGGACCTGTGCCGCGGAAACTGCACGCGCATGCCGTGCGGCAAGCCGACCAATTCTCCGGGCCCGCTCCCGGTAGGAAGCGACGCGCTCTTTACGCTGATGGCGGCGGTCGGTCAGCGACAGTGCGTCTTGCAGGTGTGCGACGTGGACGATGACGGGGACATTCTGGCCACCGACTCCCTGGCCGTGCTGCGCGCGGCCGTCGGGCTGGGGCCGGCGCTGGGTTGTCCCGTGCTCTGAGCTTTTTCGAGCGCGAGCGCCGAATCTTCGGCCGGCATCTTCTTGCGCCCCGCCAGTGCGGTTAAGATCGTCGCTCGGGGCCTGGGGACTTCACCTCGATCGCCCCCTGTTCGAATTTCACGGTCGGTACCAGCCCGAGCTCTTCCTCGCTTCCTGGTCCGCAGCCGCACGGAGGCTACGTGATTCCAGCGACGAGAAATCCCCGCGTGTCGGACGCTTCCGCGATCGATGGTCCGGTCCCCTACGAATGGCACACGCTGGAGGAGCCGGAGCATTGCGTCCAGTTCTTCGAGGACGACGCATTCCTGGAGTGCGCGCTGGCCGCTTACGTGGGCAATGGTCTGTCGGCAGGCGAATCCTGTCTCGTCATCGCCTCCAGCAAGCGATGCCGCCAGCTCGAGGACATGCTCGCCGCCCAGCAGGTCGACATCACCTGCGCCAAACGCGAGGGGCAGCTTCTCCTGCTCGATGCCGCCCAGACGCTGGAGTCGTTGCAGATCGGCGGCGTCCTGGACCGCCAGCGCTTCCTCGACATCGTCGGAGCGCTGATCGAGCGCGGTGGCGAGAAGGTCCGGGTGTTCGGCGAGATGGTGGCGCTGTTGTGGCGCGACGGTCGACGCTCCGACGCGCTGTACCTGGAACAGCTTTGGAACGAGCTTCAATCGACCCATTCCTTCGCTTTGTACTGCGCGTATTCGATGAGCGAGCTCGGCGGCGCCGATTGCCTGGCCGACCTCGGCCACGTCTGTGCCACCCATACCCGAGTGCTGCCCTCGGAGAGCTTCAGCGTCGGGCCGGGCAGCGCACGCATGACCTCGGTCGTGGAGTGGCAGCACAAGGCGACCCTGCTGCAGCAGGAGATCTGCGAGCGCACCGAGGCCGAGCGCGCGCTGCGCGCGGCCCAGCGCGAGCTTCAGCTTCAGGTCGATGATCTGCGCCGCCTGCACGAGACCAGCGCCAGCGTTTCGGGAAGCATCGACACGGGGCGTGCCATGCAGGAGGTGCTGCAGGCCGCTCTGGCGGTCCACGGGGCCGACATGGGCCTCCTCTCGCTCTGCGATCAGGATCGCAACGGCCTGACGGTGGAGGCGCATGCCGGGTTCTCCGCCGCGTTCCTGCGTGAGTCTGCCTGGGTTTCGTGCGGTTCCGGCGCCTGCGGCACCAGCTACGCCGAGCGCCGCCGCGTCGTAGTCGAGGACACCGATACCGATCCGCTGTTCGCGGGCTTTCGCGGCGCGGCTCGCCAGGCGGGCTTTCGGTCTTGTCACTGCACGCCCCTGATCAATCGTGCCGGCAAGATCGTCGGCGTCTTGACCGTTCATTTCCGCGGGTCGCGTCGGCCCACCGATCGCGAGATCCGGCTGATGGACCTTTACGCACGCATGACCGCCGACGCCATCGAGAACGCGCGCATGCATCAGCGCGACAAGCGCGAGCTAGAGGAGCGCTCGCAGCTGCTGCTGCGCGAGCAGCGTGCGCGCGAGGAGGCCGAGCGTGCCAGCCGTCTCAAGGACGAGTTCCTGGCCACGGTCAGCCACGAGCTTCGTACGCCGCTGACGGCGATCATCGGCTGGGCGCACATGCTGCGCCATGACTCGCTGGACGCCGCCACCACGGCACGAGCGGTCGAGACGATCGAGCGCGCGGCGACCGCGCAGGCGCAGCTGGTCGAAGACATCCTGGACGTCTCGCGCATCATCACCGGAAGGCTGCACCTGCAGATCGCGCCTGTGGAGATGGGACCGCTGGTCGAGGCCGCGGTGGCCTCGGTCAGGCTCGCTGCCGAGTCCAAGAACCTCCAGCTCGACGTGAGCTTGCAGGCTTGCTCGCGTCACGTTCACGGCGACGCGAACCGGCTTCAGCAGGTGGTATGGAACCTGCTGTCCAATGCCATCAAGTTCACACCTGCGCGCGGACGCGTCGAGTTGCGCATGGAGCAGGACGACACGCACGTGATGCTGCGCGTTTCCGATTCCGGTCAGGGCTTCGATTCGGACTTCGCTCCCTATCTCTTCGATCGCTTCCGACAGGCCGACGGCAGCAGCACGCGCCGTCATGGCGGACTCGGCCTGGGTCTGGCCATCGTCCGTCATCTCGTGGAGCTGCACGGCGGCAGCGTCGTTGCGGAAAGTGCCGGCGCCGGATGTGGCGCCACGTTCGCGGTCCGGCTGCCACTGGCGACGACCCGGGCGGCATCGGCCGTCGCATCGCTCGCAGACCACGAGCGCGCCGCGGGCAAGGCGATCGAAACGATGTTGCCGGGCGTGCGCGTACTGCTCGTGGACAACGATCCCGACACTCTGAACATGCTGGCGACCGCGCTGCGCGAGAACGGTGCGAAGGTGCGGACCGCCGCCTCTGCAGCCGAGGCCTTCGAGGTCCTGCAGTGGTACAACCCGGCGGTGCTGATCTCCGACCTTGCCATGCCGGAAGAGGACGGCTTCAGTTTCATCTCGCGGCTGCGGGCGCGCGAGGCCAGGGGAGGCCGGCTGATTCCGGCCATCGCGCTGACGGCCTACGCGCGGGTCGAGGACCGGCGCCGGGCGCTTCTGGCCGGCTTCAACATGTTCGTTCCCAAGCCGGTAGAGCCTGGCGAGCTCATCGTGACGATCGCGGAGTTGACCGGGCCAAGGCAGGACCCGTAGGCAATCACGCCTTCGCTGCAGCGCGATGGTCGCGCGGCATACGGACGCCCGTGCGCGTCAGTCATCGCAACCGGGCGGCGCGAAACATGCGCCAAAGGCATGCCATGACGCGGTGCGCTGCCAGAAAAGCAAAAGAAAACCCCGCGCTTTAGGTCGCCTACACGCCGCGAGCCAAAGTGCGGGGTTGTCCCCCGTCTGATGTCGGTCCACCACCCCGCAGACCGCCATCATCCTCCCTGCGAACCCCTCTCCCCCGGTCCAAAGCAACGGAAGCGGCGCTTCCGTTCGATCGACGCGGCCTCGCCCCCGATGCGCGCGTTTCGAAGATGCGTCCGATTCCCTCCGCCGTGCCTCCCCGACACCGGCTCCGTCGGACGTGGGATTTCATGAGCAAGGTGCAGGCCAACGCTTGGACGAGCCGGCAAAGGTGCAATACTTCGCACCTTTGCTCCATGGAGGCACTTGCTGCTTCCCGCTTTGCAACGTCTCATGGAGAGAAGAGCGCCGTGCCCTGTCCCGATATGGAACACATTTGCTACAGACTCGCGGGTGCGGTTGGTTCTAAGATCGCGCAGCGATCGGCGCAGCGCCTCGCCATAGTGAACATGCCCGTTGCTCATTTCGCAGGAGACACCAAGTGAAGCCCGTCGTGCTGGTGGTCGAGGACGATCCGAAGTTCGCTCGTCTGGTGCAGCACATGCTGTTCGGAGAAGGGTTCGAAGTGACCTTCGCCGACAAGGGAAGTGCCGCGCTGGACTGGCTGCGATCGAACCGTGCATCCGCCGTGGTGCTGGATCTGGGATTGCCAGACATGTCGGGCAAGGAAGCCCTGCGGCGCATCCGTGCCGAGCATCCCTCGCTCCCCGTCATCATCGCCACGGCCGATGAAGGCATCGAGAGCGTGGTCGAGTGCATGAGCGCCGGTGCCATCGACTACGTTCCCAAGGCCATCGATCCGCAGCGGCTGATCACCGCGGTCCGCAATGCCTGCGAGCGCGGCGTTCTGGAGAGCCGCCTGGCCTCGGTCTCACAGGAGTTCCGCCGCCGCCACGGGTTCGAGACGATGATCGGCGAGTCTCCCGCCCTGGTCGCGGCCAAACGCCTTCTCGACAAGGCGGCCGGCAGCGAAGTGACGGTTCTGCTGGAAGGCGAGAGCGGAACCGGCAAGGAAGTCGCCGCGCGCGCCATTCATGCCGAAAGCGCCCGCTGCGCCGGTCCTTTCGTCGCCCTGAATTGCGGCGCGATCCCCGAAACACTGATCGAGAGCGAGCTCTTCGGCCATGACAGGGGAGCATTCACCGGCGCAGTCGCCGAACGCACCGGCGTCTTCGAGCGCGCCGACCGCGGCACGTTGTTCCTGGACGAGGTCGGCGAGCTGCGGGTGGATCTTCAGGTGCGCCTGCTACGCGCGCTCCAGGAACGCTGCATTCAGCGCGTCGGTGGCAACCGCGAGATCCACGTCGACGTGCGCGTCATCGCGGCGACCAACCGTGACCTGCGTGCGGATGCCGCCGCCGGTCGCTTCCGCGAAGACCTGTACTACCGCCTTGCCGTGTTCCCTTGCCGTCTTCCTCCACTGCGCGAGCGCGAAGGAGACGTGCGAGTGCTGACCCACGCCTTCGTCGAGCGCTTCTCGGCGCGTCATCACCGCCCCGTCGTGCGCGTGTCCGATGATGCGATGCGGGTGCTCGAGGCCTACGCATGGCCGGGCAACGTCCGCCAGCTCGCCAACGTGATCGAACGCGCCGTCATCCTGGAAGAGTCGGATACGCTCTCGATGGCGGCATTGGACGACGAGCTGCTCGAGGGTGTCGAGCCTGCGACCTGGCTGGCGCCGCCGCTGCCCGGCACGACGGGAACATCGGCCGAGGAGCACGATGGCAACGGCGCCGGGGTGATCGAGCCGCTCGAGCAGGTCGAGAAGCGTCTGATCTGCCGCGCGCTCGAGGTCACCCAGTGGAACGTGCAGGTCGCGGCCAAGCGTCTGGGCATCGGACGTGCGACCCTGTACCGCCGCATGGACCGCCTCGGCCTCACCCGCGAATCCCGAGGACGATGAGGACACTGGACGCGGCCGAGCTCGAGCGCGAGGTGCGCAGCCGGCGCGATCGTGAAGTCGCCGAGTCCCTCCCTCTGCTCTGCCTGGGCCTGGCGGTCCTCTACACGCTCTACGCCGTCGCGCACTGGCTGCTGCTCGAGCCGCACCTGGCGCGGGTGATGCTGCCGCTGGCGGCCGGTGCGGCCGTCGTCAATCTGTGGCTGGCGCACGCCACGCGCAGCGGCCGCATCGCTCACGGCCGGCCCTACGCGGCTGCCGCAGTCATCTCGCTGACCGTTCTCGCCAACATTGCCGCGCACTTCTTCCTGGTGCGGCTGCCCGAGCAGTCGATCCTGTTCATCCTGTTCCTGTTCGCGTGCGGCGGCCTGGTGCCTTCGATACGTCTGGCTCTGACGCTGGGCGGAGTGGCCGCAATGATCTGGCTGGCGCTTTCGTGGGATCAGGTCGGCGAGGCATGGACGACCTATCGCTTCGCCATGGGCACCTCCCTCCTGCTGGGCCTGGTCATCGCCCGCGTACGCGAGGTGCAGCGACAGCGCGCGGCGCGCGAGCAGATCCTGCGCGAGGCACGTGAGGAAGAGCTGGCCGACTCTCTTTCGGCCGAGCGGGCCAATCAGCGCGAGCTCGAGCGCGTGCGCATCGTGCTGGACGCGATCCGGCGCGCGCAGACCGACTTCGTCATGCTCGGCGCGGACCGCTGCGACTGGGATGCGCTGCTTCAGCCCGTCCTGACCGCCGTCGGCGGCCGCTACGCGAGCCTCTCCAGCGTGCCCACCGATGGAGAGACGGGCGCGACCGCGACGTTGCACGCGCTGGCTTCGTCCTCGTGGCCGCAGGACGTGCGCGAGTTCTACCGCGAGCAGTGCCGTGCAGGTCTGTACTCGAGCGCGGCTCTCGGCGACGTTGCCGACATCGAGCGGCGCGGCGGTCTGGTGGTGCTGGACGAGCGCGAAGGACTGCCCGAGGCGTTCTCGTACATGGCGGGCAACCTGCCGCCCGGAATCGCCGTCGTCGGATCCTTTCACGGCAAGTCCGGCGAGGCCGGCGTGCTCCTTCTGGCCGGCATCGAGGAAGAGATCTCGCTGGCCTCGCTTCGCACGCTGCTGGCGCCAGTGCTGACCACGTGTGCGGCGCTGGTGGATCGTGCCGACATCGAGCGGCGCCGCCGTCAGGCCGAGGAGAGCCTGCGTCGCAGCCTGGCTCGGCTTCGGGGCGTGGTGGATACGGCGCACGACGGCGTGATCATCGTCGATCAGAAGGACCGCATCCTGGAGTTCAACCCGGCCGCGTGCCGGCAGTTCGGCTACCTGCGCGAGCACGTCATCGGTCGACCTCTGACCGAGACCCTTATTCCCGCCTCGGGCCGTGACGCGTACAAGGGCACCGTCGAAGGCTGCCTCAAGAGCGGCAAGAGCTCGCCGCAGGGCTGCCGCATGGAAATGGAAGTGATGCGCGCCGGCGGCACCACCTTCCCGGTCGAGCTCAGCGTCAGCCAGGTGCGAGAGGGCGGACAGCAGCTCCAGACCATCTACGTGCGCGACAACAGCGAGAGGCACAAGGTCGCCGACGAGCTGCGCACGGCGATGGAACGCGCCGAGCTCGCCAACCAGGAAAAGGGCCGCTTCCTGGCCACGGTCAGCCACGAGCTTCGCACGCCGCTCAACGCCCTGGTGGGCATGAGCGAGCTGCTCGCCGAGACCGCCCTCAACGAGGCACAGCGCGAGTACGTCGAGGCGATCAGCGTCAACGCACGCTCGCTCTCGGAGCTTCTGAGCGACGTGCTCGACTTCGCCAAGATCGATGAGGGCAAGCTCGAGCTCGAGCACGCACCGTTCGATCTCTGCGAGGTCGTCGAGAGCGTGGCGCTGGCGCTGCGCGATCAGGCCTCGCGCAAAGGCCTGGAGCTGGTGCTGTGGATCGATCCGATGCTGCCTGCGCAGGTCACCGGGGACCGCCGCGCCGTGCGCCAGATCCTGACCAACCTGGTGGGCAACGCCATCAAGTTCACCAACGAAGGCCACGTCTACCTTGGCGCAGAGCGCGGCGACGCCGAGGGACTGCGCACCCACGTCCGCTTCCGCGTCAGTGATTCGGGCCCCGGCATCCCGCTGGATCGCCAGAAGAATGTCTTCGAGCGATTCGTGCGCTACATCGATCCGCGCCTGGGAGAGCCCGAGCCGGGCACGGGCCTGGGGCTTGCCATCACGCGTTCCCTGATCGAGCTGATGGGCGGCAGGATCGCTCTGGAGAGCGTGCCGGGCGAGGGCACCACGTTCCGCATCGACGTCGAGTTCGCCTCGGTGGTCGGCGCGCCCAGCCGCTACGAGCCGTTCGCGCCCGAAGGCTCGCGCGTGCTGGTCGTCGACGACAACGCGGTGGCGACCGGAGCTCTGGCCGCGATGATCGAGCGCCTCGGCTTCAGCGTCGAGACCGAGCCCGATGCCTATCGCGCCCTGGCGCGCATCGCCGAGGTGCCCGAGCAGTGGATGGCCGTCTTCGCCGACACCGCCATGCCCGAGCTCGACGGCGTTGCGCTGCTTCGCGTGCTGTCGGCGCGATGTGCCAATCCGCCCCCGGTCGTGCTGGTGGGAGCGGCATCGGTTGCCGGCGACGTCAGTCGCGGCGAGATCCGGCTTGCCGGCAAGCTCAGCAAGCCGGTGCGCCTTTCGCTGCTCGCGGACCTGCTGGCTTCGCTGACCAACGCCACGCTCGCGCGGCCCGGCGTGCGCAAGGACGTCGCCGATGCGTCGTCGCCGGCTCGGCGGATCCTGGTGGCCGAGGACAATCGCTTCAACCGCCTGCTGGCGGCACGCATCCTCGAGAACGCAGGGCACGTCGTCGAGGTCGTCGGCGACGGCCGCGCCGCCGTCGACGCGGTCCGCGGCAACCTTTACGATCTGGCGTTCCTGGACCTGCAAATGCCCGAGCTCGACGGATTCGAGGCCGCCGCGGCGATCCGCGATTTCGAGAGCCGCTTCGCGCGCACGCCGGTTCCCATCGTCGCGCTGACCGCTCATGCGGTGGCGGGCTTCCGCGATCGCTGCCTGGCAGCGGGCATGAACGACTACGTCACCAAGCCGATCCAGGGCCGGCGCGCGCTGCTCGAAGTGGTCGAGCGCTGGTGTGATCCGCGCCCCGCCTTGTTCCTGCTCGATGAAGGCACGCCCGTCGTGGAACGGCTCGGCGCCGCGGTCGAGCAGCTCGGAACGCACCGCCTGCTGGCGTCACGCCGCACCGAGGACGCGCATGCCGCCGTCCATTCCGACACCGTCTCGGCGCTGCTCATCGCAGCCGGCCGCATGACCGCGACCGAGGTGCCGGTGCTCGAGGATCTGATGCGGCAGGCGCGTGAGCGCGTGGTGCCGGTCGTGATGGTCGGGCGCGGGCCCGAGCCGGTGGCCAGCTCGGGCCAGCATCAGGGCTATGTCGACGTCTCTCTTTCGGTGCCCGAGGCCGCAGCTGTCATCGGTCGAGTGCTCGAGCACGCGCGCGAGACGATGGGCGCCGCGCCTTCGGCGGCGCGCGAGAAGCAGGCGCCACCGGCCGCCGCGCAGAATCACGACGGCGACGGTGGCGATGCCAGCAAGCGTGCGCACGGCAGCGGCAACGGCAACGGAAGCGCCAGCGCCGCAAGGGATGCGGGGCTGGAGTCACTGGTGACACGCTACCTGCAGGAAGTCGGAGAAGAGGTCGAGCAGGTTCCGGAGCTCGCTTCGAGCGGCCGCATGCAGGACGTGCAGCGCATCGGCCATCAGCTCAAGGGTACTGGCGGCGGTTACGGGTTCGCGCGCCTGTCGGTTCTGGGCGCCGAGCTGGAGAAGGCCGCGCAGCACCAGGACGGCGATGCCGCCTGCGCGGTGGCACGCTCGGTCACCGAGTATCTGGCCGAAGTCGAGAAGAGCGCCTAGGAAATCGCGCGCGTGCCGGCGGCTCGCCGCTGACGGCGCTTCAGAACTTCACCTGCGGCACGGCCTGTGCCGACTCGGGCGCCTCGAAGTAGGGCCGAGGGCCGAACCCGGTCATCTTGGCCACCAGGACGGTCGGGAAGCTCTTGACCTGCGAGTTGTAGGCCTGCACCTGCTCGTTGTAGCGCATGCGCGCGACCGAGAGCCTGTTCTCGGTGCCGGCGAGCTCGTCCTGCAGGCGAAGGAAGTTCTGGTCGGACTTGAGTTGCGGATACTGCTCGACCAAGACGAGCAGTCGCGAGAGCGCTCCGCTGAGCTCGTTGGATGCCTTCATCGTCTCTTCGGGCGTGCCGGCCCCGGCCACACGGCTGCGGGCCTCGGTGACCTTGATCAGCACGTCCTTCTCCTGCTGCGCGAAACCCTTGACCGTGTTGACCAGGTTCGGGATGAGGTCGTTGCGGCGCTGCAGCTGGTTCTGCACTTCGCTCCATGCGCCGTCGACCGCCTCGTTCTGCTTGACCAGTGTGTTGTAGCCGCACCCGGGAAGAGTCAGCACCGAGGCCAGCGCGGCCGCCATCATCGTCAGGAGGGTTCGTCGGTTCCACATGATCGCTCTCCTTGCCCACACTGCTACTGGCGGGTCGTTCTGGACCTGACCTGCCACGGGTCTGCATTCACGACCTGACACCAAAACCGCGTTTTCAGTACCTGACCCCATTCACCAGGAGCGGCCGGCGCCGCCTCCACCGAAGCCGCCTCCGCCTCCACCGAATCCGCCGAATCCGCCGCCGCCGCCGCCAAAGCCGCCGCCCCATCCTCCGCCCATGGGTCCACCGAAGCCGCCGCCCCAGAAGATCGGAAAGAAGCTGCGTCGCCGCCGGTTGCGCCTGGTCATCGCCACGATCGCGAACAGGATCAGCAGGGGCAGGAGCGATGCCCAGCCGCCCTGGCGCCGCGAGGCAGGCTGCGCGACGGGTTTTTTGACCGTGCCGTGGTCGTACTCGGTCAGCAAGATGCGGGCGATCTCGCGCATGCCGGCGGTGATGCCGGCCGCGTAGTTGCCGGCGCGAAAGCCCGGAACCACCGCCGTATCCAGCACGCCGCCGAGGCGGCCGTCGGGAAGAACGCCTTCGAGGCCGTATCCGCTGAAGAAGCGGGTCTTGCGATCCTCCACCGCCACCAGCAGCAACAGGCCGTCGTCGCGCTCGGCGCTCCCGAGCTTCCATGTCTCCACCACTTTCAGGCCGTAGGAGAACTCGTCCAGCGGACGGGTGGTCTTGACGGTCAGCACCGCGATCTCGGCACCGGTGCGTGCCTTGACGTCCATCGACAGGCGCTGAAGCGATGCTTCGGTGGCCGCGTCCAGGATGTTCGCCTCGTCCATGACAGGACCGCGAAGGGCGGGGATACCGGCGCTGGTGGCCGGCGCCGACTCGGCGGGCGGAGGCGGTTCACCATCGGTGACGCGGGCTGCAAGGGCATGCTGCGCCGGAGCGGCAAGAACCGCGACCGTCAGCACAGCGGCCGCCATGCCACTGCCGGCGCGACCGAGCCGCGCGATCCGGTGGAACGAACCGATCATGCGTTTCAGCCTCGCGTCACTCGATTGGTGGCGCGTGCCAGCGCGACCAGCTCGTCGTGATAGCGCTCGAACAAGGCCTCGGCATCGGCGGGGCGAATCGTGGTCCCGTGCAGGCGAGCGTCCTGGATGCATTCGAAGGCGGGCAGGGCCATGTCGGCGGCGAGCTGCACCTGCCGCACCACCTCGGCCGGGTCCTGGGGATGCTCGCGGCCATCGAGATAGAGCAGTCCGCGCATGACGATCTCGAATCCGACCGAGCTTTGCAGCAGCAGGTCGCGCAGCACGCGCCCGCTGCCGCGTGCTTCGATGTACGCCTGGCGCAGGTGCAGGATCTTGCCCTTGAGCTGCTCCTCCACTTCCAGACGCAGATGCTCGCGGTGCAGCACGAGCGTGCGTACAGGCTCGGCCTCGCCCCAGATCACCTCGTGATTGTCCCGCAGGGCCAGAAGCTCGAGCGGAAAGACGTCGCACGACGTGCACAGGTACTCGTCGTCGAGCAGCAGAGGAGCGACCATGCTGCGTCGCCACTTCTCGGCGATCTCACGCACCTTGCGCACCGTGGGCATGCTCACTTCGTCCAGAAGCAGCGCCGTGGTGATCGGCGCATTGGCGGAGCTGGTGGCATCCCCGTAGAGGATCACCGCGCGAAGCCGCGGCTCCAGGATGGCCACGCAGTCGGCGGCGTACTTGTCCAGGCGGGAGCGGAGAGACTCGTCCATGCGTGCATCCTGATCAGCGTCGGCGGGCCATTCCAATCTAGGCGGCAAGGAGCCGACTTGGTACTGCTTCAGCCGAATCGACCCTCGATGTAGTCGGCGGTGCGCTTGTCCTGCGGGGCGATGAAGAGATCCTCGGTGCGCCGGTGCTCGACGATCTCGCCGAGCAGCATGAACACGCACTCGTCGCTGACACGACGCGCCTGCGCCATGTTGTGGGTGACGACCACGATCGTGAAGGCGCCCGCCAGCGCCCGCATGAGGTCTTCGACGGCGGCGGTGGCGTTGGGATCCAGGGCCGAGCACGGCTCGTCCATCAGGATGATGGAGGGCTTGAGCGGCAGCAGCCGCGCGATGCACAGCTTCTGCTGCTGCTCGAGCTGCAGGCGGGTGGCCTTCTCGCCGAGCCTGTCCTTGAGGTCGTCCCATAGCCGTACCGAGCGCAGCGCACTCTCGACCTGCTCCTGTTCCAGTGCGGCGCTGCGCTGGCGGCGCGGTGAGTGCAGCCGGTAGCCGTACAGCACGTTGTCGCGCACCGCGATCGGCATGGGGTTGGGCCGCTGGAAGACCATGCCGACCTGCTTGCGCAGCTCGATCAGGTCCACCTCGGGATCGTAGATGTTGCGTCCCGAGATGACGACCTCGCCCGTGGTCTTGACGTTGTCGTAGCGCTCGTTGATGCGGTTGAAGCAGCGCAGCAGGGTGGACTTGCCGCAGCCCGACGGGCCGATCAGCGCCGTGATGCGGCCGCGCGTGATGTCGAGATCGATCCCGCGCAGCGCCTCGACGTTGCCGTAGCTGAGGCGCAGGCCGCGAGTGACGATGACGGGCGCGCCGGCGCCGGCGACGTCCCGGATCATCCGAACAGCCCCTGCACGTACTGGAAGGTACGCGCGTCGGCCGTGTTGCGCGAGAAGATCGTCTCGGTCGGACCGACCTCGACCAGGCGTCCGTCCAGGAACAGGGCCGTGCGGTCGCCGAGACGGCGCGCCTGCAGCACGAGGTTGGTGACCAGCAGCACCGTCATCGTCTTCTTGAGCTGCTTGATGACCTCCTCGATCTTCATCGTCGTCACCGGATCGACCGCGATCGAGAATTCGTCCAGGCAAAGGATCTCGGGCTCGAGCGAGAGCGCGCGCGCGATGGTCAGGCGCTGCTGCTGGCCGCCCGAAAGACGCGTGCCGAGGTCGTCCAGGCGGTCCTTGACCTCTTCGAACAACGCCGACTGGCGAAGACATCGCTCGACCAGGTCGTCGAGCTTCTGCTTGTTGCGGATGCCCGCCATGCGCGGCGCGAAGGCGACGTTCTCGTAGATCGACATCGGCAGCCCAACCGGCAAGGGGAAGACGACGCCGATGCGGCGGCGCAGCGCGGCGGGGTCGCGCATCTTGCGGACCTCGACGCCGTCGATGAGTATGGAGCCTTCGACATCCATGCCCGGGATCATGTCGGACATCCGGTTGATGCAGTTCAGCAGCGTGGTCTTGCCGGCTCCGGCCGGGCCGATGATGGCCAGAATCTCGCTCTCCTCCGCGGTCAGCGAGACGTCCTGCAGGGCGACCTGACCGCGATAACGGGCCGTCAGGTTGCGGATCTCGATCTTGGAGCTCACCACTTCCTCCGAGCGCGCAGGTAGCTGCGCACCACGATGGAAGTCACGTTCACCGTCATCACCAGCGCCAGCAGCACGAGCGCCGTGGCGTAGGGCATCGCTTCGGGAACGCCCGGAACCTGCGTGGAGAGCGTGAACAGATGCATCGACAGCGCCATGCACTGGTCGTGCACCGACTCGGGCAGGAATGGCAGATAGAAGGCCGCGCCGGTGAACATGATGGGCGCGGTTTCGCCGGCCGCGCGCGACACCTGAAGGATCACGCCGGTCAGGATGCCCTGGATCGAGTTGGGCAGCACCACGTGCCGGATCGTCTGCCAGCGCGAGGCGCCCAGTACCCAGCACGCCTGACGAAACGACATCGGAACCGCCGCAAGCGCTTCCTTGGTGCTGGCGATGATGACCGGCAGCGTCATTACTGCCAGCGTCAGCGAGGCGGCAAGGATGCTGGTGCCGAGACCGAGGAACAGCACGAAGGCTCCCACGCCGAACAGCGCGTGCACGATCGAGGGCACGCCGGCCAGGTTGACGATGGCCAGATTGATGATGCGCGTGCCCCAGTTGTCGCCCGCGTACTCGTTCAGGTAGATCGCCGCCATCACGCCGACCGGCGCGGCCACGGCAAGCGAGACTCCGACCAGCCACAGCGTTCCGACGATGGCCGGAAAGATTCCGCCGGCCGTCATGCCGGCTGCCGGTGACGACAGCAGAAAATCCAGGCTCAGGGCAGGAAGCCCTTTCGCGACGAGCAGGGCCAGGATCGACAGCAGCGGCACCACGAGCATCGCCGTCATCGCGCCGAGGAAGAAGCGCGCGACGGCTTCGCGCCGGCGGCTCGCCAGCGTGGCCGTGGTGGGCGAGAACGGCAGGTCGGCGCTGGCTGCCATCAGCGCTGCCCGCGCGCGCCGCGCACGATCAGGTCGGCGCTCAGGTTGACCACGAACGTCAGGGTGAACAGCAGTACGCCGATGGCGAACAGCGCCTGATAGTGATCGCTGCCTCGCGCCGTCTCGCCGAGCTCGGATGCGATGGTCGCGGTCAGCGTGCGCACCGAATCGAGCACGCTGTGAGGGATCTGCACCGAATGGCCGGTGGCCATGAGCACCGCGATGGTCTCGCCGATGGCCCGGCCCACGCCGAGCAGCACCGCGGCCAGAAGACCGCTGCGCGCAGCCGGGAACAGTACGTGCACGACGGTCTGCCAGCGCGTGGCGCCCATCGCCAGCGAGGCCTCCCGATAGGAATCCGGGACCGCCTTGAGCGCGTCCTCGCCGATGGACACGATGATCGGCACGCTCATCAGTCCGAGCAGCACGCCGCCGTTGAGCACGTTGAGGCCGATGGGAGCACCCAGCCACTCGATGATCAGCGGGTTCATGATCACCAGCCCGATGAATCCCCACACCACCGAGGGAATCGCGGCCAGCAGCTCGATGACGACCTTGAGCAGCTCCTTGGTGCGCCCGGCCGTGAACTCCGAGACGAACACCGCTGCACCCAGGCCGAAGGGCACCGCGATCAGCATGGCCAGCGAAGTCACGCTCAACGTCCCGATCGTAAGGGCCAGCGTGCCATAGCGCTTGTTGGTGACCGAGGTCGGAACCCACTCGGTGCTGAGCAGGAACTCGCCCGGGTTCAGTCGATTGACGATGAAGTCGGAGCCCGAAAGCAGCACGAACAGGAAGATGGAGAATACGAAGAACGTCGCGCTGTAGCCGCAGATGCGGACCACGATTTCCAGCGCGCGTTCCACGGCCACGGCAGCCATGCTCCTGCCGGGACGAGACACTGCTCGTACGTGCTCGGGTTTCTCGGGCACGATGGGCTCCGCGTCAGCTCGACGGAATGAAGCCGCTGTCGGCGACGATCTTCTGGCCCTCGGCAGAAAGGATCCAGTCCAGATAGGCTTTCACCTCTCCTTGGGCGTCGCCGGCGGTGAACATGTAGAGCCAGCGCGACAGGGGATACTCGCCCGATTTCGCGCTGTCGATGGTCGGAATCACGCATGGGGCGGCGTCGTCCTTGGACAGGCAGACGGTCTTGACCTCGTGCGTGGCGTAACCGATGCCGCTGTAGCCGATGGCGCAAGGCGTCTTGGACACCAGGTCCACGACGTCCTTGCTGCCCTGCATGTCGCGAGAACCGAGCTTGAAGTCGGACTCCTTGCCCAGCACGGCCTCGCGGAAGTACTCGTAGGTCCCGGAGTTGGACTGGCGGCTGATGCGGATGATCTTCTGGTCCGCGCAGCCCGGCACCTGCACGTTGAGCGACGACCACGAATCGCAGGTTCCCTTTTCGCCATAGACGCAGGCCAGGTCCGAGACCTTGATCTGGGTGATCGGGTTGTCCTTGTGCACGTAGACGACGATCGCATCGCGCGCCACCTTGTGCTCGACCACCGCCTTGCCTGTCTGCGACTGGATCTTCTCGCGCTCGTCGGCGTGGATGTCGCGGCTCGAGTTGGCGATGTCGACGGTGCCGTTGATCAGTGCCGCGATGCCGGTGCCGCTTCCTCCGCCGCTGACGGCGATGGCCACCGTCGGCTTGACGCGGCGGTAATTCTCCGCCCACGCCTGCGCGACGTTGACCAGGGTGTCCGATCCCTTGTTCTGGATGAGCGTTCGCGAGGATTCGCTGCGCGAGCAGCCGGCGATCAGGGCAAGGAGCGTGCACGCGAGCGCGGCGGCGATGTCCGACCGTTTCGCGGTCCGCCGCGCCGCCCCGTCGCTGTCGAGCGCCACGGCCTGTGTTGTCGCGGTCATGGTCTCCCTCCTAGTTTGGTGCGCCGAGGCTGGCCACGGTCCCGTGCAGGCTCTGGACGAGCTGCGTGATGCGTTCCAGAAGATCGTCGAAGGTTCGCGTCAGGGCCTGGGCCTGGGTCTCGTCGCTGCCTGAGGCCAGCGTCGGGTCTTCGATGTCCCACTCCACGATCACGGTGCGAAAGCCGAACGTGCGCGACGCCAGCGTGCGGGCTGCCTCGCGGTCGATGGCGACCACCACGCGAAAGCGTCGCAGGTCGCCGATCTGGTCGAGCTCGGGCGATGCCTGCCCGGCAACATTGACGCCGCGGATGGCCATGAACTCGAGCAGGCGAGGCGAGGGCTGGCCCGGACCGGTCGTCGCCGACGTGAAGGCGAACTGGTTGCCCGCAACCATCCCCGACATCGCCTCGACCATCGGTGCCAGGCACGATGTGCCCGAGGATACGAAGAGGATGCTCGCGTCGGCTTTCGACCGATGCTTCACGATCTCGCCGGTAAGTATGTAGAAGACCTCTTCGCAGATGTTGACGGCCTGATCGGCGACGCGCTCGTAGCGGTTGGCCACCGACAGCAGCGAGAACAGTCTGGAAAGCTCGTCGGCGCTGACCGGGATCTCCGATTCCAGCGCCTTGTAGATGTCCTGATGCAGGCTGTTGGCCCTGCCTTCCAGGTCGATGGTGCGGCGGGCCAGCTCCAGGTCCTCGTCGAGAAAGGAGCGCACGGCCTGGCGCATCATGTCGACAGCCACGTGCGCAAGCTGCTCGAACTTGCTGAAGTCACGCTCTTTTTCACTGCGCGCGAGCAGGATCGCCTGGCGATTGATGCTCTCGGCATAATCGCCCACGCGTTCGAGCTCCGAGACGATCTTGGCCACCGAATGGACGAAACGGAGATGGGTGGCCACCGGAATGTGGCGGACGATGAACTCCACGCACATGCCGTCGACCAGGCTCTCCAGGTCGTCGACGCGCGAGTCGCGCAGGATGGCGGCGTAGGCCAGCTTGGTGTCGGCCGTGGTCAGGGCGCGGATCGACTCCTCGAGACCGCGCAACGCAAGGTCCGCCATTTCGCGGACCTTGTCGCGGATGCGAGCGATGTCGTTGTGGAGCTTCTCTTCCAGGTGCGAGGTCACGCTCCGAATCCTCTCCGGGTCACGATCTGCCCGCGCTCGAATGGCTGCAAAACCGCGCCGTGGTAGCGGCCGGGTAGGCGCAAAGCAAATCGGTCGTGGGCGCAAAAGAGGGCCATTCACGGGCTCGGCGCGAGGCGTGCGCAAGCGCCGGCCGTGACGCCGGACGCGTGACGCGCCGCGGTTGGCGAGTCGTCTGCTATGCCCGCCCGTGGCCGGAGCACCACCGCTCGGGTCGCGCTTCGCGCTTTGAGTCCGCAACCGTCCGCGTGCTAGAACGCGTTCCAATTTCGCGGCAGCAGGCTGGAGAAACCGGAGCATCGTCCGGAACGATGCGACGGCGCCTCCCTCCACAGAGAGGACCATGGCGGACGACAAGTCGAAGCACTACGAAGGGGTGCTGTGGGCGGTCCACACGCTCGAGTACCCGTACACGCGGTCGGTCGGGCAGGTCATCGGAAGCTTTCTGGCAGGACTGAAGGAGGGCAGGGTGCTGGGTACCCGGACCGCTTCCGGCAGGCTGCTGGTACCTCCCTCCGAGTTCGATCCCGAGACCGGCGCCACGCTGACCGAGCTCTCGGACGTGGCCGACACCGGCGCCATCACCACGTGGGCGTGGGTGACCGAGCCGCGCGCCAAGCATCCTCTGAAACATCCTTTCGCCTGGGCGCTGGTCAAGCTGGACGGTGCCGACACCGCGATGCTGCACGCGGTCGACGCCGGCGATCCGGCACGCATGAAGAGCGGGCTTCGCGTCAAGGCGAAGTGGCGCGAGCAGCGCACGGGTTCCATCAACGACATCGAATGCTTCGTTCCGGTGGAGGGGGCAGCGTGAGCGAGCAGAAGACCATCGAGCCCCTCAAGGGAATCGTCACTCCGATCAGCCTCGACTACACGATCACTCCGGGGCAGGCCACGGCGAGGTTTCTCAAGGGCATCATGGAAGGGCGCATCCTCGGCCAGCGCTGCCCGAAGTGCCGCAAGGTCTACATGCCGCCGCGCGGCTCGTGCGCGACGTGCGCGGTGCCGACCGAAGAGGAAGTCGAGCTTTCCAACCGCGGAACCGTGACGACGTTCTGCATCGTCAACCTGCCGTTCTACGGGCAGGCCGTCGAAATCCCGTACGTGTGCGCTTCCATCGTTCTGGACGGCGCCGATCTTCCCTTCTTCAGCATGATCGCCGAGGTGCCGGTGGAGCAGGTCCGCATGGGCATGCGCGTCGAAGCGGTGTGGTGCGAGCCTTCGGAGCGAAGGCCGTCGCTCGAGAGCATCAAGTACTTCAAGCCGAGCGGGGAGCCCGACATGCCCTACGACAGCTACAAGGAGCACCTGTGATGCGCGACGTGGCCGTCATCTCCTTTGCGCAGGCGCCGTCGGTGCGCCGCGACATCGTGCGCAACGAAGTCGAGATCCTGATGCCGGTGGTGGCCGAGGCCGTCGAGAAGTCGGGAATGCCGCGCGCCGAGATCGGCTTTACCGTCTCGGGAAGCTGCGACTATCTGGCCGGCATCCCGTTCTCGTTCGTCACGGCCCTCGACGGCGTCGGTGCATGGCCGCCGATCCAGGAGTCGCACGTCGAGATGGACGGCGCGTGGGCGCTGGCCGAAGCATTCGTGCGCCTCCAGCACGGCGACGTCGACTCGGCGCTGGTCTACGGCTTCGGCAAGTCGTCGGTGGGCGACCTGCCCGACGTGATGAATCTGCAGATGGACCCGTACGTGGTCGCGCCGCTGGGCTGCGATGCCATCAGCATGGCGGCGCTGCAGGCGCGCGCCATGATCGATGCCGGCATCTGCACCGAGGCGCAGATGGCCGAGGTCGCCGCCCGCAGCCGCCGTGATGCGATGAACAACCGGTACGCGCAGGTCACCGGCGATTCCGATCCGCGCGCGCTGCTTGGACAGCCCTACATTTCCTCGCCGCTGCGCAAACACGACTGTGCGCCGGTCTCCGACGGTGCTTCGGCGGTCGTGCTGGCGGTCGGCGACCTCGCGCGCAAGCTGTGCAAGCGGCCGGCGTGGATTCGCGGCATCGATCATCGCATCGATTCGCAGAACCTCGGCGGCCGCGACCTGACGCAGTCGCCCTCGACGCGCAT
>DASPNH010000099.1:0-26552 GCA_035626675.1 Binatia bacterium | reverse complement strand
GCCGAGCTCGGCGAGAACCTGCTGGTGGGCCGCGAACGGATCACGGTCTCGCCGACCGGCTCGCTGACCGCATCGGGGTCGGGCGCAAGCAACACCTTCGAGTATCGCGATGCCGCCAAGCCTCCGATCGTGCAGGGCGCCGTTTCCCCGTCGCCCGTCCTGGTCGTCGATTCCTCGCTGGTGGGCTGTCCGGTGTGCGGCAACTTCGAGAAGGACCAGGGCGAGAGCTGCGACGACGGCAACCTGACCGGCGGCGACGGCTGCAACCCGGCGTGCCAGGACGAAGGCTGCATCGCGCAGACGCCGGGATATCCCGCCGCCGCGCTGTGCGACGACGGCAACCAGTGCACCGACGACGCCTGCAACGATACGCTGCACGCCTGCGCGCACGTCGCCAACAGCTGCTCGGACGGCATCGCGTGCACCAGCGACGCCTGCGCGATCAACGTCTGCACCCACACGCCGGTCAACGCGCAGTGCGACGACTCCAACCCATGCACGGCCGACACCTGTTCCACCACAGTCGGCTGCGTGCATCCGGCGCAGGCCAATTCCTGCGACGACGGCGTCTTCTGCAACGGTACCGACTCTTGCAGCGGCGGCACCTGCAGCAGCCACGCGGGGGATCCATGCACCGGCGGCGCCGAGTGCGCCGACGTCTGCAACGAAACTGCCGACGCGTGTCTGACGCCGGCGGGCACCGTGTGTACCAGCGACGGCAACGTCTGCACCAACGACGTCTGCGACGGGGCCGGTGCGTGCTCGCATCCGCACAACACGGCACCGTGCGTCGACGGATTGTTCTGCAACGGCGCCGACACCTGTGCTGGTGGAAGTTGCAGCCAGCACGCCGGTGATCCGTGCGCGGGCGGCAGCGAGTGCAGCGATGAATGCAACGAGGGCGGCGATCACTGTCTCGACCCCGGCGGCACCGCCTGCTCGGACGACGGCAACGAGTGCACCGACGATGAATGCAGCGGCAGCGGAACCTGCGCGCACCCCGCCAACACCGGTACGTGCGACGATCTCAACTTCTGCACGGTCGACGACTCGTGCGGAGGCGGAAGCTGCAATGCCACGCCGGCTCCGCTGCTGGACGTGGCCGGCCTGAAGGCGCAGCTCAAGCCCTACGACGACGACGACCGCATGGGTGTGAAAGGCACCTTCGCACTGTCGGCGTTGTCGGTCTCGCCAGTGGATACGGGACTGCGTCTGGTGGTCGGCGATCTGAACGGCACGCCTCTTTATGACGCCACGGTGCCCGCGGGAGCTTTCGAGGCCGCCTCCAACGGCACCGTCTACCGATTCAAGGCCGCCTCGACGTCGGCCGCCGGCGGTATCCTGAAGGCGAGCCTCAAGGCCATCACCACGACGAACGTCGTCAAGCTGCGGCTGAAGATCGGCGGCGTCGACCTCGCCGACGTGGTCGGTGCCGACAGGCTGACGGCGGCCGTGGTGTTCGGCGATGAGCCTGGCACGTCGCCATGCACGGGGTCGCTGCCGATGGATTGCGACTCGGTGGCGAGCAAGATTTCGTGCCAGAGCCCGTAATCCGCCGGCGCACACGTCGCATGCGAGTGGTCGGCGTGGCATCGCACGGACGTGTGCGGCCGACTTGCTGCCGGCTCGCATGCTGATAGCGTGGCGTCGTGGTTCCGTTGCCGCCGCAGATTCCGATCTTCCCGCTGAGCGAAGTGGTGCTGTTTCCCGACACCATGTTGCCTCTGCACATCTTCGAGCCGCGCTATCGTAAGATGCTGGCCGATGCGCTGGACGGCGACCGCATCATCGGGATGGTACTGATCAAGGACGCCGAGGCCGATCCGCCGGTCGTCTATCCGGTGGGCTGCGCGGGGACCATCGTCGAGCACAAGCCGTTTGCCGACGGCCGCTCGATGGTCGTGCTGCAGGGCACCGTCAAGTTCCGCATCCGCAAGGAGCTGGATTCGGGCGAGCCCTACCGCATCGTGCAGACGCAGGCGCTGTACGAGGGTCCACCGCCGATGGACCTGGTGCGCACGTGGCGCGAAGAGCTGCGCCAGAATCTCATCGACCTCGTCAAGGCCAGCTCGGGCGAGGAGGAGATGATCCACCGTCTCTTCGAGAAGCTCGACCTCATGGCCATGACGAACTCGCTGTGCGCGAGCCTTCCGCTGGACGTTCTCGAAAAGCAGAGCCTTCTGGAATGCGCGACCATCGAGCAGCGCGAGCAGCAGCTCGCCTCGCTGCTGCAGTTCAAGGTCGCCGAAGCACGGCTCGGCATCGACGCCTCGCGCGAAGCCGACACCTGACGGTCATTCTGGTTTGTGGTCGCTCTGCCCGGCCGGCATAGAGGCGCCACATGGGCCTCATCGCACTCTCGCTCGCCATCGCCGCTGCATACCGGATGAGAGATACGCCGCTGGCCGCCACCGTCGTCGTTTTTGCCGCCGTACAGGCGCTGGCGTGGGTGGCCATCCTCGTCCTCGAGAGGCGAGGGCGCATGGCGCCCCGGCCGCTGACGGCGCTGCATCACGTGTGTGCGGGCATGGCGGGGTTCTTCCTCTTCGTTTCCTTCGCGATGGTGTCGCCGCAATGAGAGGAGCGCGATGAAGCTGTCGAGGCCCGTGCAGGGCGTCATCTTCGATCTGGACGGCGTCCTGCTGGACACCGAGTATTTCTACACCGAAGTCACCCAGGAAGTCTGCGGCGCGTTCGGCAAGGTCTTCGACTGGTCGATCAAGCGAAACATGATCGGGCGGCCTTCGCTCGAGTCGGCGCAGTACCTGGTCGACGCGCTGTCGCTGCCGATCACGCCCGAGGAGTACTTGCAGCGCCGCAGCGTGCGGCTCGAAGAGCTGTTTGCCGCCTCGCTCGAGCAGCCCGGCGCCGAGGCGTTCACGCGCGCGCTGGCGGCCCGGCGCGTGCCGATCGCAGTGGCCACCAGCAGCGAAAAGCGGCTGTTCGACCTGAAGACCACGCGCCATCGCGACTGGTTCGCGACGTTTAGCGCGATCGTCGTCGGTGACGACGTGCGCGTGAAGGCCGGCAAGCCGGCGCCCGACATTTTCCTGGTCGCCGCTGCCGAGCTCGGGCTGGAACCCTCACGCTGCGTCGTCTTCGAGGATGCGCCAGCCGGTCTGGAGGCCGCGCACGCTGCCGGCATGCAGGTGATCGCGCTGCCGGATCCCGGCATGGACCGCGCGCCTTACGCCGGCGCCGACCTCGTCATCGATTCTTTCCGCGACATCACCCCGGCAGACCTGGGCCTGTAGAGCTTCGGCCCATCGGCGTGAGAAGCTCAGGCTGCGCCGCGGTTAAGGGGACTGTCCCCTTTACTCGCCGCCGTACGTGAATCGTACGGGGACGTCGATGGCGGGCAGGATGCTGAGGCGCACGGGGCAGGTGTGCGCGGCCTGTTCCAGCGTCGCGCGCGCGTCGTCATCTAGGGATGCGGGCACCTCGACGTGGACCGTCAGGCGCGTGATGCGCCGGGGTGTGCCGGCGCTCATTTCCTTGTCGACCGTCATGCGCGTGCCCTCGATGGCCCAGCCGTTCTTTCGGGCAACGATGCCCATGATCGTCGCCATGCAGGTGCCCAGAGCGGTGGCGACCAGATCGGTCGGCGAGAACGACTCGCCGCGGCCCTGATTGTCGACCGGTGCGTCGGTTGACAGCTCGGCGCCTGAGGGCGCGTGCGTTGCCTGACAGTGCAGATCGCCGGTGTACTCGACGTCGATCCGTACCATTTCAGCCCACCGCCCCGGCCGCGCGCAGCGCGGTGATCTCGTCGGCGCCAAGTCCTGCCTCGGCGAGCACCGCATCGGTGTGCGCCCCCGGCATGGGTGCGGTGGCGGCAGCGACACCCGGCGTGCGCGACAGTCGCGGCGCCGGCGCAGGCATCGGAACTCCGCCGATTCCGTCGACGAACGTCGAGCGGGCCACGTTGTGCGGATGCGAAGCGGCCTCGCCAAGCCCCAGCACTGGCGCCACGCAGGCGTCGGTTCCGTCGAAGATTTGCGTCCACTCCTTGCGCGTCCTGCTCGCGAATACTTCGGTGAAGCGCTGTCGTACCTGCGGCCAGCTCGACCGGTCCATCTGGTGGGGCATGTCATCGGCGGACAGGCCCAGGCCCTCGATCAGGCGCGCGTAGAACTGCGGCTCGATGGCTCCCACGGCCATGAACTCCCCATCGGACGTCGCGTAGGTATCGTAGAAGGGCGCGCCGGTATCGAGAAGGTTGGTGCCGCGCGGCTCAGCCCACAGCCCGGCGTGGAAGAATCCGAAGACGAAGCTCGCAAGATGGGCCGCTCCGTCGACCATCGCCGAGTCCACGACCTGTCCCTTGCCCGATTTGCTGCGCTCCAGAAGCGCAAGCACCACGCCGAGTGCGCACAACATGCCGCCGCCGGCGAAGTCGCCGAGCAGATTGACGGGAGGAATCGGCTTCTCGCCCTCGCGACCGAACAATGTCAGCGCCCCCGAGAGCGCGATGTAGTCGATGTCGTGCCCCGCCATGGGGGAGAACGGGCCGCCCTGGCCCCAGCCCGTCAGTCGCGCGTAGACCAGGCGCGGATTCCGGGACAGCGCGACGTCGGGCCCTGCGCCGAGTTTCTCCATGACGCCGGGGCGGAACGGCTCGATCAAAACGTCGGCGGTGTCGATCAGGCGCATCAGCGAGTCCACGCCGCGAGCGTCCTTCATGTTGATCCCGACCGAGCGTTTTCCTCGTGCCAGATAGTCTCGCGTCGGGTCCGGCCGCGAGCCCGCCGTTGGGCTTCGGTCGACGCGAATCACGTCGGCGCCGAAGTCGGCCAGGATCAGGCCGGCGTAGGGAGCGGGCGCCAGGCCTGCCATTTCGATGACGCGGAAGCCCGAAAGAGGTCCCGAGAAAGTTGCCATGAAGCGTCCTTTGCGTGCGGCGTTCGGAGCCCGGCAGCGGTACGTTGCCGCGCTCTCCGAGTCAAAACGGGCGAGGGCCGCAAAACCCTGCAAAATGCGCACGAAACCCCTTTGTTGACGCGCATGTAGCGTTGACACAGCACGCGCGAAACGGGCATAGTCCCGCTTCGCTCGGGGGCAAAGCCAAATCTTCCGTCTTCACGGGAACCCGGCTGCAAGGGTCACTATGAAATCAGCACGCGCGTCCGTCCTGGCCACGATGTTCTTCTCGCTCGTGGCGATCGCTCCGTTGGCAGGTCCGGACCAGGCACAGGCGCAGCCGGTATTCCGCACGCAGGAGCTTGCCTGCAGCCAGGGACTCGGGGCCGCCGGCCGGCGCTACATCGAGCAGGTCCTGGTCGCTCGCATCCGCTGCCAGGCCCGCGCGATCAAGGGCCTCATCCATCCCGACACCAACTGCCGCACCGGCAACGGCGATGAGAAGTTCCAGGCCGCGCTGCGGCGCGCCGAACTCAAGCTCAGCCACTCGCTTCCCGTGCACTGCGCCGGCATCGACCTGACCAAGCTCGAGTTCCCCGGCATCTGTTCCGACGACAACGGTGCTCCCTTCGACACCCTCGATCTCGAGGACTGCATCGTGGCCGAAGGGCACGAGATCATCAGCGACCTGCTCGGCAAGTATTACCCGGCTGACGGCGACTTCTTCCGCGGCTTCAAGTCCATCTGCCTGCGCGGCGTTCCGCTGCACGCCTATCAGATGTTCCGCGGCGACATCCGCACGCGCTCCTACTGCTCGATCTCCAAGGCGCTGCACCTGATCGACCAGGACGTCGACTGCCGCAACGACATTCCGGCATGGGGACCGGGCACCGGCAGCGACGACATCGATGCGCGGCTCCGCCGCTCCTACGTGCAATTCCTCGGCGGCATCCCGATCGAGTGCGCCAACTTCGACATCGACGAACTCGGCTACCAGAGCGTGTGCGAGGACGGCACGAGCGGCATCTTCACCGTCTTCGATCTGAAGGAGTGCATCTTCGACGAGTCCCGTCCGGCCGCTCAGCACGTCATCGACCTGCTGTACCCGGTCGAACCGGTCTGCGGCAACCTGCGCGTCGAGTTCGGCGAGGAGTGTGACGACGGCACCGCCGGCAACTCGAACACGCTGCCCAATGCCTGCCGCACCAACTGCCAGAACGCCGGCTGCGGCGACAAAGTCATCGACAACGATGAGGACTGCGACGACGGCAACACCAACAACACCGACGAATGCGCGAACAACTGCAAATTCGGCGTATGCGGCGACGGAACGGTGCAGGCAGGCGAGGAGTGCGACGACGGCGAAACTCTCAATTCCGACTCCACGCCCAATGCCTGCCGCACGGATTGCCAGGACCCCGAGTGCGGCGACGGCGTGACCGATCCCAACTTCGCCGACGAGGAGTGCGACGACGGCAACAAGGTTTCCAACGACCAGTGCAGCTCGACGTGCAAGATCGAGTTCTGCGGCGACAGCATCAAGCAGACCAGCGAGGAGTGCGACGGCAGCGCAACTGTCTGCACCGATCCGGACGCGGTCTGCTCGACGACGTGCAAGTGCCAGCTGCCGTGCCCGGCCACCGGAGAGCTGATCCTGCATTCGAACTTCGGCCAGGAGTGCTCGACGAACAACGATTGTCCGGTCGGCACCTGTGACGGCGAATCCGGCCGCTGCGAGACCGTGACGTCGCTCGACAGCGGATGGACAGGCCAAGCGCACGACGCCGACATCAACAACCTGGTCGTCACGCGCGGCTTCCTGGAGTGTGATGCCGAGTCGGCGCCGTGCGGGGTTTGCGAGCTCACGGGCCTGGATCCGGTCAGCAAGGCCTGCCGCTGCCGCAACGACAACCAGGAGATCTGCAACGAGCCGTTCAACGAGAACGATCCCGATTGCGACGCCTGTGTCGGCGGCGGCACCAAGAACAACGACGCGTGCAGCTCCGACACCGATTGCCGGGAGACGGGCAATACCTGCAATGCGCAGAGCAAGTGCTCGCACGAGCTGACGCGCGCCTGCACGACCAACGCCGACTGCAACCTGGTCGGAACCTGCAGCGCGACGACCGCGTGCGACTGCTACTTCGGCGCGCCCTTCCCGCTGTCCTCGGGCGGCACGCCGGCATGCGTGGTGAACCGCTTCTTCGAGGACGTCAGTGGTACCGCCAACGTCGACCTCGGCGAAGGCGCGATCACGGCCAACCTGCGCACCCAGGTCTTTCTGGGCATCGACACGGTCCAGCCGTGCCCGATGTGCGCGGGACGCTGCGCGGAGAATCAGTCCCAGATCTGTATCTTCGACGACGACTGCGGCAGCGGAACGTGCAACCACGATCCGGTGCGCGACGACGGCGTCAGGGGCGGCGTCTGTATCGAGGGGCGCAACGCGGGCTCGGCCTGCGACGTCAACGGCATCAACACCAGCTTCCCGGGCAAGGAGGGCCGCGAGCCAGGAGGAATCGGCTACAGCATCGATTGCTTCCCCAGCAGCGACAAGAACATCTCGGGAGCCGGCCTGGTCATTCAGCTGACGCAGAGCACCGGCACCTCCGAGCTGCACTCGAACGTCGTGTGCCAGGAAAACCAACCCGAGCTGTGCCCGTGCAAGGTCTGCACTTCCGACGTGAACGTCCCTTGCAACACCGATGAGGACTGCGCGTCACAGTCGGGAAGCTGTGCCGTGTCCGCGAACTTCACCTGCACCGAGAACAGCCAATGCGCCAGTGTGGACGTGGGCCCGTGCCTGTTCCCGCCGGGCATCAAACGGTGCGCGCAGGCGACCACACTGGCGTGTGACGATAACACAGACTGCCTGGACCGGGACCTGGGGGCCTGCAATCTCTCCACATGTGGTGCCATTGGCGCGGCAGGCGTGTTCCCCAAGCCCAACGAGTGCCAGGACGGCCTGTGCACCGACGAAGGCAACGGTGACGGCACGTGCACGACGGGCCCGGACCAGACAACCTGCGACGGCATCATTCGCCCGAACGGAAAGGGCATCCTGACCTGCAATTCGAACGAGGACTGCACTCCGTCGGTGGTCGGAAGGGATGCCGGCAACTGCACGATCGTGGAGCGGCGCGACTGCTTCCTCGATCCCATCGTCGCCCATGGCGATCCCGATCCTTCCGAGCCAGTGGGCGCCGCTACGTTCTGCATCCCGCCGACCAGTAGCGAGGCGATCAACAAGGTCGCCGGGCTGCCCGGACCGGGCCGCGTCACCAACCAGGCGCGCTCGCGTACGTTCTGCGAGAGCGACCCGAGCCGCCAGTACCAGCCCGGCATCGGCGGCTGCATCGACGACTGATCGAACCTGACCTGGCGGCTTCGAGGGAACTCCCCTCGAAGCCGCGTGCTACCAGGAACGGCCCTTCCGCCTCGCGGTCGGGCCGTTTCCGTTGGTCCTGCGCCGCCTCTTCGCCCAGCCCCCTTGTTCCCTGCATCGAGGCCGTGCCATACAAGGCCCTGATCTCCCGAAAGGTTTCGAGCGCCGTGCCGGAAAGGGGCGCGACGCTCCGCATAGGCGGCCGCGCAACGGGCGGCCAACGACGAGGCGACATGACGACGACGCTCCGGACGACGTTCTTCCTTGCCATCGCGATCCTGCCTGCTGCGGCCCACGGCGGCGCTCAGGGCCCGACGCCCAATGAGCTCGCCTGCCGCCGCCAGATCTCCGAGACCGGGCGTGGCTACATCGAAGACCTGCTCGACGCGCGCATCGGCTGTCAGAACCGCGCCATCAAGGGCCGTGTCGATCCCGGCGAAGATTGCACCACGGGCGACGGCGACAGGCGCATGGAGAAGGCGATCGAGCGCGCCAACCTCGTGCTCGGCCGTGAGATGCACGACGCCTGCGATGACGTCGATCTGGAAGTCCTCGGCTTTCCCGGCTCGGCCTGCGCCAACGAGAAGGGCGGCGGTTTCGACGTCGACGACCTCGAGGACTGCATCGCCCAGGAAGCGCTCCCGATCGTCCACAGTCTCCTCGATTTCTACTACCCGCCGTTCCAGAAGTTCTACGGCGGCGAGCGTTTCATCTGCGTGCGCGGCACGGCGGTGATGGCCTACCGCATGTTCCGCGGCGACCTTCGCGGACGCGACGAGTGCGCACTGGACGTGATCCACGAAGTCCTTCCCGAGGACACGCAGTGCCGCAACGACATCGAGGCTTGGGGTCCCGGTACGGGTGACGACGAAGTCGACGCGCACATCCTTCGCGCGTATCTCGAGCTGCTCAACGGCGTGCCCGAAGAGTGCAAGCACTTCGATCTCGATGAGGTCGGCTACCAGGACGTGTGCCCGGACGACACCGACGGCGAGTTCAGCGTGATCGACCTCAAGCAGTGTCTGTTCGATTTCAACCGCGCCGGCGTGCAGGCCGCGATGGGCTTGCTCTTCCCGTAGGGCCAGCCGCGCCGGATCGCTCTTCCTTCAGAGGAGAACGGCGTCAGGTCTCGGAACGGCCTGGCTGCCGAATCCCCAGGGTGCTGCGGCCTAAGATCACAACCTGACCCCATGGCCCGCGCCGAGGGCCGGCAGCACGAGCACCATCCTGGTTCCGCCTTCCTCGGGCCCTTCGGCCCAGATCGCTCCGCCGTGATGACGTGCGACCTCACGGCAGATGGCGAGGCCCAGACCTGTCCCTTTCGGCTTGTCCTTGCCGCCGCCCTGGCGGAAGCGCTCGAAGACGACCTCGCGATCCTCTTCGGGAATGCCGGGCCCGGTGTCGGTCACGGTCACGCGAAGCACGCTCTCGCCGCCGTGCTCGGAAGCCGAGGCTTCCACCACCACGCTGCCGCCGCGCGGCGTGAACTTCATCGCGTTGCTCAAAAGATTGGTCAGTACCTGGATCAGGCGGTCGCGATCGCCGCGGATGGGCGGCAGCCCGGCCTCGGCCGCGATGTACAGCTCGATCCCGCCCTCCTGGAACAGCGGGCGGAACGTGGTGGCCACGTGCTCGATCAGCCCGCCGGGCTCCTCGATGGTTTCGAGCGTCCATTCGGCCTTGCCCGCCTCGATCTTGGAGATGTCGAGCAGGTCGTTGATCAAGCGGGTCAGGCGCTCGGTCTCCTCCATGATGACCTTGCTGAAGCGCTTGCCCGATTGCGGATCGCGCTCGCCGTAACGGTTGATGATCTTGGCCGACGAGGAGATCGCGGCCAGCGGGGTCCGCAGCTCGTGCGAGACGTTGCTGAGGAACTCCGACTTGAGCCGATCGTATTCGGTCAGGCGCGTGTTGGTTTCCTGCAGCTCGGCGGTGCGCTCGCGTACCTTGCTTTCGAGCAGACGCGAGTGTTCCTCGATCTGCGCGCGCAGCCTCTTCTCCTGCTGCGTCGAGTCCTCGGCGGCCTGCTTGGCGATCAGCAGCTCGCTCATGCTGGTGCGAATGGATCGCCGCATCGCCTCGAACTGGCGCGCCAGCAGGCCGATCTCGTCGGAGGACTCGACGGCCTGGATCTCCTGGTCCAGGTCGCCGGTGGCGATGGCCGCTGCGTCCTCGGCGAGCTGGGTCAGCGGGCTGAGCAGGCGCCGGCTCGTCCACACCGAGGCCGCCAGTCCGAGCACCGCGATCATGGCCGCCACCAGCATCGCCACCGTGATCGAGCGCGCCAGCACCAGCTGTCCGCGCTCCATCGCCCGCGCCGCCTGCATGCGCAGCGGCGTCAGGTCGAAGCCGAGCACCAGCCAGCCCCACTCCCGTCCGCCGACCACGAGCGCATGCGTGATCTCGACGACCTCCTTGCCGTCGCTCTGTTTGACCAGACGCGGCGCGGTCTGCGCCACCGGCGCGGCGCGCGTGCCGACCTTGTGTGGATCGGTGTGCACGATGACCACGCCTGCCGCGTTGACGAGAAAGCAGTGCGTGAGGTTCTCGTTCTTGGCCTGCATGGTCTTGACGGTTTCGGTGATGAAGGCGAAGTCGTAACCGGCAATGGCCGTCTCCATGCTCGCCGCCATCCCGTCGGCCAGCAGCACGCCGCGTTCGACCATGCCTTTCTGCAGCTGCACCGAGGCCCGTTCGATCTCGCTGTTGAGCACCGCCGAGTGCCGGTACATGAGCGTGGCAGAGAGCAGGCCGATGCAGACGAAGAGCGCCACGGCGCCGGCCAGGGCCAGCTTCAGGTGCAGGCCGTAGCCCTGCTGGGCGAGCTCGCTCAGGCGCGCAGTGGTTCCGGCAGGGGCGGCCGCCGCCGTCTTGGCGCTCGTCGCCTCCATGCCCTCAGCGTCCCTGCTGCATGTGCGGTGGAAGCGGCGGGCCCATGGGCTCCTCGGAGGCAGGGGCCGGGACGGGTATGGCCGGCGGGTTCAGCGCCGCCGCGGCAGCGCGAGCGGCCGGGATGCTTCGCGACGGGATGGGCCTGGTGACGGCGCGGCCGCTGGCGGCGTCGCCGGCAGCGAACGCGTCGTACCCGAGCAGATCCAGAATCTCGGTGCCCGCTGCCGTCTCGCCCAATGCTGCAAGCGCCGAGGCGAGGCGCTCGCCGAACGCCGCATCGGCTGTGCCGGTGGCGTACAGCGCCGGCAGCGGAATCTCGGGCGAGAAAGCCAGCACCTGCAGCTTGTCGACGACCGCGGGATTGCTCTGCGCCAGCAGCTCGTACTGCTGCGCCGTGACCAGAGCCGCATCGACCTGCCCGAAGCTCAGTGCCAGCAGCGCATCGACGTCCTTGGGAACGGGCACGACCTTGGCCGAATCGGCGTCGAGGTGGAACGCGTCCAGCACGACACGCTCGCTGCCAGCGCCCATCGAGTGGATCGTCGCGGCGATGGAGCCGTGGGTCAGATCGTCGATGGAGTCGAGCTCGGGGCGCGTCATCAGGGCCTTGCGATAGATCGAGCGGCCATGCCGAAGCGGGCGCGCCAGCACCTTCAGACGCATCGCCGGCGGCTCCTTGGCAAGGTCCTCGAACCACGCCGGCGCGATGACGAAATCAGGTGGCGTATTACGGACTTGAACCACGAAGTCTTCGTATCGCGTGAAGGCCTGGAAGGTGACGTCGAGGCCCTGGTCGCCAAGGATCGACTGCACGCGCTCGGTCAGGCGGTTGAGGTCGCCGGGGCGCCAGTCGGGGCTGAAGAAGTAGAAGCGCGCCGAACCTTCCTCGGCACGGGCCGGAGCCAGGAGCGGCGCGCCGATGGTGGCGCAGAGGGTCGCCGCCAGAGCGAGGACGCGGCGTGGCCGTCGCGAGCAAGCGACAGGTGGCATCGTTACGCCGGCCGTCGCAGTGCCGGAGGTCGCTGCGCCGGAGGCCGCATCGCCGCAGGCCGCTGCGCTGGCACACGCGCCGCCGTCGGCCTTCGCGTCTACGGATGCGGCGGGTGCCGCGCGCCATCGGCGCACGACCGCGGCCATCGCGCGCAACGGACCCAGGTCCCATCGTCGATCGCTCCTGGCGAGCATGGCGCGCGAGTGTATCACGGTCGTCCGGGCTGGCAGATGCACCTGACTGCGGTTAGACAGGCCCGTCCTGAGCGTCGCAAGGGCTGGCGGCCGCGACTTGCCCGAACCTGCCGATGTCGGGAGCAGGTGCGGGGCGTCCGCGCGGCCGGACGCCTTCGAAAAGAGGTTTCATGAGCTACCAGCAGATCGCCTACGAAGTCGCCGACGGAATCGCCACTTGCACGCTGAACCGTCCCGAACAGCTCAACGCCTGGACCCCGCGCATGCAGCTCGAGCTGCGCGATGCGCTCTACGGCGCGGCCGCCGATGAGGAGGTGCGCGCCATCATCATCACCGGCGCCGGCCGCGGCTTCTGCGCGGGCGCCGACATGAAGCTGCTAGGGTCCTTCAGCGGCAGCGGCCGCATGACGGTCGAGGCCGACCTTCCCCACGTCGTGAACGAGGCGCCGCCCGGACCGGTGCGGCCGGACTTCCAGACCGAGTACACCTACCTTCTGTCCATCCCCAAGCCGATCATCGCCGCCATCAACGGACCTGCGGCCGGCGTCGGCTTCGTGCTGCCGCTGTTCTGCGACGTTCGCCTGGCGTCGGCCTCGGCACGCATGGGCGCGATCTTCGCGCGGCGCGGCCTGGTCGCCGAGTACGGCGTCAGCTGGATACTTCCGCGTCTGGTCGGCCTGGCCAATGCCAGCGACATCCTGTTCTCGGGGCGCCTGGTCGATGCCGACGAAGCGCTTCGCATGGGCTTGGTCAGCAGGGTCATCCGAAACGAGACATTCATGGGCGAAGTGCGTGAATACGCTCAATCGATCGTCGCCAACTCCTCGCCGCGCTCGATCCGCATCATGAAGCGCCAGATCTACGACGATCAGCTCACGACGCTCGAGGAGTCGGTGGCCGTGGCCGTCAAGGAGATGCACGAGAGCCTGCGCTCCGAGGACTTCCGCGAAGGCGTCGCGCACTTCATGGAGAAGCGCCCGCCCAGGTTCACCGGCCGGTGAAAAAGGGGTCAGGCACCTTTCCCGGCAGCCGGAAAAAGCGCCTGACCCTTTTTTCCCTACGGAGACGACATGCGAGTCCACGACTATCTCGACTACCACGCCCGCCGCGCCCCGCAGTCCGACTTCGCGGTCGACACGCAGCAGACCATCACCTACGGCGAGGCGCTCGAGCGCGTCCATCGCCTGGCCAACGCGCTCATCGAGATGGGTCTGCAGACCGGTGACCGCATCGCCTTCCTGTCCAAGAACAGCGCCGACTATCCGATCGTCTTCCTGGGCTGCTCCAAGGCCGGCGTGGTCCCGGTCCCCCTGAACTACCGCCTGGCCGGCCCCGAGCTGGCCTACATCATCGGCGACGCCGGCGCGCGCCTGCTGGTGGCGTCGGCCGAGTACGTCGACCTGCTCGAAGAGATTCGTCCCGAGCTGATCACCGTCGAGCGCTTCGTCGCCATCGATGCGCCGGCGGCGTCGGGCTGGGAAAACTTCCGTGCGATGGTTGCGGCGTCGTCCGCGGCGCCGCCGGAGCGCGACGTCGACGAGGAGGCCGACGTCTACCAGATGTACACCAGCGGGACGACGGGACGTCCCAAGGGCGCGATCCTCACGCATCGCGCCGTGACCTCGCAGATGGCCCAGATCGAGACCGTCTTCCCGATGACGCGCGGCGAGCGCTTCCTGGTCGTGGCCCCGCTCTACCACGCCGCGGCCGCCGCCACCTCGTTCAAGGCGCTGTCGGCCGGCGCAGCCATGGTGATCCACGCCGACTTCCATCCCGGCCACGTAATCGATGCGCTCTCTTCGCAAGGCATCACGCGGGTCACGCTGGTGCCGGCGATGATCCAGGCCTGCCTGCTCATGGTGCCCGACGTGGCCGAGCGCGACTTCGGGACTCTCGAGGTGATCACCTACGGTGCATCGCCGATCGCCGAGCAGGTGCTGCGGCGCGCGATGGAAATCTTCGGCTGCGATTTCGCGCAGGGCTACGGGATGACCGAGACGACTGCCGTGCTGACCTACCTCGAGCCCTCCGATCATCGCCGTGCGCTTGCCGAAAAGCCGGAACTCCTGCTGTCGGCGGGCCGTCCCATTCCCGGCACCGAGCTCCGCATCGTCGACGACCAGGATCGCGAGGTCGCCCGCGGCAGCATCGGCGAGATCGCCGCGCGCGGTCCGCAGATGATGCGCGGCTATTGGAACCTGCCCGAGGCATCGGCCGAAACGCTGCGCGGGGGCTGGCTGCACACCGGCGATGCCGGCGTGATGGACGAGGAGGGCTTCGTCTACCTGCAGGATCGGCTCAAGGACATGATCGTCTCGGGCGGCGAGAACGTCTATCCGCGCGAGGTCGAGAACGTGCTGTTCGAGCATCCCGCCGTCGCCGACGCTGCCGTGCTCGGCGTGCCCGACGAGAAGTGGGGCGAGGCGGTCAAGGCAGTGGTCGTGCTGCGAGCGGGTCTGAGCGTCACCGCCGATGAGCTCGTCGAGTACTGTCGCGGGCGGCTGGCCGGATACAAGCGGCCGCGGTCGGTGGATTTCGTCGAGGCGCTGCCGCGCAATCCGAGCGGAAAGGTGCTCAAGCGCGAGCTGCGCGAGAAGTACTGGGCGGGCCACTCGCGGCGCGTGTCGTGAGCCTCGCATGGTCCTGGACGTCGAGAGCATCGCGCTCGAGCTCGGCCGCACCGGCCTGGCGGTGCGCGAGGGATTCCTGCCGGCGGACGTGATCGCGGCGCTTCGGGACCGGGCGCAGTCCGCGCATGTTCGCGGCGAGTTTCGGGCAGCAGCGGTCGGAGCCGGAGCTTCGCGCCAGGTCGATGCATCGGTGCGCGGCGACGTCACGAAGTGGCTGGACCCGTCCAGCGCATCGCCGGCAGAGAATATCTACTTCGACGCGGTCGAGGATCTTCGCGCGGCGGTCAATCAATGTCTTCAGCTGGGGGCGTTCGAGGTCGAGGCGCACTATGCGCTGTATCCGCCCGGCGCGGCGTATGCGCGGCACTGCGATCAGCCGCGCGCAAACGGCGCGCGAGCGGTCTCGACGGTGCTGTATCTGAACGAGGATTGGTCGGAGGCCGACGGTGGAGCCTTGCGGGTGCATCTTGGCGATAGCTCGTCGGCTCACCAAGCCGAATTTCGCGAGGTCTGGCCGCGCGCTGGCGTGTTCGTGTGCTTTCTAAGCGACGTATTCGAGCACGAGGTGACGGTGGCCAGGCGTGCGAGGTGGAGCGTGGCGGGCTGGCTGAGGCGCCGGCGGTAGCATGAGCTTCTGCTCTGATCGGTAGCGGATGTCCGCATGTGCGCAGTCCGCTGTTCGGAAGGTTCGTTCCGTGCCTGAGCCGATCTCAGAACAAGGCAAGCAGCACGGGAGGATCAAGGGTCTCCAAGGCCAACGCCATCCGATTTGCTCCGGTCACATCGATCAGGTGACCGGACCACGCCTGACCCATCAGCGGTTGCGCGATCCATGTCCGTGGCGAATGTTCCCGAGTCGAGTGGCCAATGACCGGACCAGTCTCGATCCGTTCAGAACGTAGGGACGAGCTCTTTCGAAGCGACCGACGAACTCGACGGTATCCGCGGCCAAGCGAACGCGTTCAGAAGGCCAGCCGCGGTACATCTGGCTGGCCTGTCCAACAATCCGAGCGATGAAGCCATCCATCCCACCACCTCCTCCGGCCGCACGCCCCGCTCTCGCAGCGCCCGCAACGTCAGCGCGCCGTCGCGCTTTGACAACCGCGCTCCATCCTCCGCGACCACCAGCGGCACGTGCGCATACTCGGGTCGTGGCGCGCCGAGCGCTTCGATGAGCTGGATCTGCCGAGCGGTCGAGCTCAGAAGGTCCGCGCCGCGCACGACCTCATCCACCTCCATCAGCCAATCATCGACGACGACGGCGAGCTGATATGCATACAGGCCATCGCGTCGCTTGAGCACGAAGTCTCCGACCGTGTCGGTGACGTTCTCCTCGATCGAGCCATGGACGCGGTCGACGAAACGTACCGGCCGATCGTGAACGCGAAATCGGATGGCGGCATCGGGCGACTTCTGCCGCTGCAGCGTTTCATACCAGCCCGCTGCGACTTGCGACGGTCGCGCCGAGGCAGGATAGGGCGGCCCCTCCTCCCCGGCGTGCGGCGCCGATGCGATGCCTGCGAGCTCCTTGCGAGACAGTCGGCACGGAAACAGCCGCCCCTCCTCGTGCAGGATCTGCAGCGCCCTTTCATAATGCTCGGTCCGCTGCGACTGCGTGTAGGGCCCGAAGGGGCCGCCCTTGAAGGGATCCTCGTCCCAGTCCAATCCGAGCCAGGCCAGGTCTTCGACGGCAGCCTCGGCCATTCCCGGAACGGCGCGCGGGCGATCGATGTCCTCGATGCGCAGGATGAACGTTCCGCCCCGGCTTCGCACCGACAGCCAAGCCGCCAGTGCCGTGCGCGCGTTGCCGACATGCAGCAAGCCGGTGGGCGAGGGCGCATATCGTCCTCGCGGCGGCCGCGAAGGTGCGTCGGCGGAGGCTGCGCTGGCGTCAGCGGCGTTCGATGGCATCGCGCGGGAAGCTTAGGCCACGCGCCCCCGCAGGCGAAGCAATTCAGTGCCGGCCGGCGGCCGGTCCGTGTGCGCGGCCGCAGGCGCAGTGATCGCAGGCAGCCGAGGACACCGCCGCCCGCGAACTGATTCAGAGCAGGCCGGCGATCAGCCCCGCACCGAAGCCGCAGGAAACGCCGACCCCGATTCCGGCGATGACGTCCAACGGATAGTGCGCGCCCAGCCCGACGCGCGAGCAGGCGATCGCAGCTGCCATCGACAGCTCCAGCGTACCAAGGAGGCCATTGGCTCCCGCCAGCGCAGTGGCAACCGCAAAGGCGACGGAAGTGTGCCCGGACGGGAAGGAGAAGACATCGGGATTGGCCGCTCCCGCAGTAAAGGCCGCAATCGCACGGTCCGGCCGCGTGCGCCGGCACAGACGTTTGAGGGCCTGCGAAACGAGCGTGGCCAGAGCCGCGGCGATGACGAGCAACTGCACGTACGCCAAGGGCTCAGGCATGAAGAGCCCGAGCACGAGGCCGTGGACCAGCCAGCCGCCCGTGTCGCCGGCGCGGGTAAGGCCGCGCATTCCGCGGCGGAGCCATGCCGTCTGGCTGCGGCCACATGCCGCGACCAGCAGCGTTTCGTCCCAAAGGAGCAGGCGGGACCATCCACTTTGAATCGCCGGCAGGCTGGTGCGGCTCATGATCGTCTCCCCGGGCGCCCAGAGGGCCGCGCCCGTCCTGCGATCATGCCGTCACTTCATGAGCGGACGATGAGGACCAGGTCAGAGGTCGGCGAGGGACGCGGCAGTCGTGCGCCCGATTCGCCCAGCCCCGCTCGTCGTTGCTCCGCCGCCAGTCCGCGGTGTCGAAGTGCCGCGGCGCCGAGTCGGGCGCTTGACGCGAGCTCAGCTCGCCGCCCGCTTCAGCGGCGCCGGATCGGCCTGGCCCGGTGCCTTCTCGCCCTTGTCCTTGGCATCCGGCTCGCCGCGCTCGGCCATCTCGGCTTCGAACTCCGAGTTGATCTCGCCGCCGATCAGGATGGCCGCGCCGCTCAGATAGAACCACAACATCAGGATGATGACGGCGCCGAGCGAGCCGTAGGTCGCGTTGTAGGAGTTGAAGAACTCCAGGTAGAGCTTGAACGCGAAGGACACGAGCAGCCAAAGCCCCAATGCGAAGACCGCCCCGGGCGTGATCCATTGCCACTTCTGCTCGCGCACGTCGGGGCCGAAGTAATAGATCATCCCGAATGCCGTCAGCAGGAAGACCAGCAGCAACGGCCACTGGACGATCTTCCACGTGATCTCGAAGACGAGGCCGAGCCCGAACTTGCCGGCCACGGTCTCGGCGATGTCGTGTCCATACAGGAGCAGCACCAGCGCCGAGATGATCAGCAGCGCCAGCGCGATCGTCAGCGCCACTGCGGTGGCGCGCACCTTCCACCACGGGCGGCGCTCCTTGACCTCGTAGGCCACGTTGAGCGTGGAGCTGATCGCGCCCATCCCGTTGGAGGCAGCCCACAGCGTTGCGAGGATGCCGAAGGAGATCTTGCCGCCGCCGCTGCCCTGCATGACGTCGTTGATCGTGTCGCTGACGAGCTTGGACGCCTCTCCGGGAAGCACCGTCGCCATCGAGCGGAAGAGGCTGGCGCGAAGCTCGCTGTCCTCGCCCGCGATCCAGCCCACGACCGCAGTCATGAAGAGCAGGGCAGGGAACAGCGCGAGCAGGAAGTAGTACGATAGCTGCGCCGCACGCTCGAAGACCTCGTCCTCGCCGATCTCGGCCCACACCTTCTTGGCGAATTTCTTCCAGTCCAGGTCGCGAAAGCTCGTCAGCGACGCCATGCCCGTGGGAAGGGGAATGGCGTGCGCCCTCGACGGAGTCGGAGTGCGGCCCGGAGTTCTCCAGCTGTATTGCCGTCGCATGCTCATGGTCTCCGACTATAGACCGCATTGCAGAGGTCAGGGCGCCGCCCCGGCACGCATGCGGGTGCGCGTGTCGCGAAAAATTCATGGCGATGCCATGACGCCGTTGCTGCACGGGCATGGCTTCGGGAGCCGTCCGCACGCAGCCGAGGAGGACGTCATGGCATTCGATGGGATGCGCGCAGGCGAGGCTGCCCGCTTTGCTGCCGAGTGGCTGCCCGCGTGGAGCGGGAACCGGCCCGAGCTTCTGACCTCGTTCTACACCGACGACGCGTACTACAGCGATCCGGCGATTCCGCACGGCGTACGCGGGCGCGACCAGTTGCTCGCGTACTTCACCAGACTCCTCGGACACAATCCGGCTTGGGTGTGGACGCATCGCGGGTCGATCCCGATCCAGGACGGCTTCCTCAACAAGTGGCACGCGTTCATTCCCGTCGGCGGTCGCGACCTGCACGTCGACGGCGTGTGCACCGTGCAGATGCGCGACGGCAAGATCTACTCGAACGAGGTGTTCTTCGATCGCACCGAGCTGCTCCAGGCGATAGCGGCGGCGCGCGGTGCCTGACAGCTATCAGGAGGATCTTGCCTACATCCATCACGCCGGCTTCGGTGACTTCGCGCGCGAGGCCGCGCCGGCGATCCTGGCGTTGCTGCAGCAGCACGGCATTGCCGGCGGCAGGATCATCGAGCTCGGCTGCGGCAGCGGCATCCTTGCTCGGGTCCTCGCCGATGCCGGCTACGAGATGTGCGGCGTCGATGCGTCGGCGGCAATGCTGGAGATCGCGTCGCGAGCGGTCCCCGAAGCCGTGCTCAGACGGGCTTCACTGCACGACACCGAGCTTTCCCGCGCCCGCGCCGTCCTCTCGCTCGGCGAATGCATTGGCTACCTGCCTGGACCGGATGACAGCGTGGACCTGCTGCGGTTGTTCGCTCGCGTAGCCGGCGCGCTCGAAGAAGGCGGGCTGTTCGTGTTCGACGTCGTCGGCACGACGGGCTCGGAGGCGATGCGCTATCGCGACTGGCGCAGTGGCCAGGACTGGTGCGTCCTGATCGACGTCGACGAGGACCTTCGCGCGAAGCGGCTGCGTCGCGGGATCATCGCGTTCCGCAAGGCGAGCGACGTCTGGCGGCGCTCGGAAGAGACGCACTGGCTGCAGCTCTTCACCCGCGACGAAGTGCTGAGCGCTCTGCGCTCGGCGGGCTTCGAGGCCACCGAGCTGCAAGGCTACGGCACGCGCGCTCTGGCGCCGCGGCGGATGGCCTTTGCCGCTCATCGCCGCGGCAAGGAATGAGCGGGCGCCGCGCATGACGAAGAAGCCGTCGATACCGCTGATGCCGACGCTGATGCACGGCCTTCGACGCCGCTGTCCGCGCTGCGGCGAAGGCAGTCTCTACCACGGCTGGATGACGCTTCGCGATACCTGCCAGGTCTGCGACCTGCGCTTCCAGCGCGAGTCGGGCGACACCTGGGCGTTCGTCTACCTGTCCACCGCCGGCATGACCGGCGTGATCGTCATTCTCATGCTGCTGGTGCGGCCGGCCAGCCTGATGGTGGGCAATCTCGTGCTCGTGGTGGTCGCGACGGCAGCGATCGTCCTGACCCTCCCGTATCGCAAAGGCGTGGCCGTCGCGCTCTCCTACTGGCTGGATCCGGAATAAAAGTTAAGGGGACAGTCCCCTTAAGCGGCTTAAGGGCTTAAGGGGACTGTCCCCTTAACCGATGTCGACGTCCTTGGTTTCGGGGACGAAGAGGACGCCGATGACGAACGTGGCGGCGGCGATGATGACGGGGTACCACAGGCCGTCGTACATGTTGCCGGTCTGGGCGACGATGGCGAAGGCGGTCGTGGGCAGCAGGCCGCCGAACCAGCCGTTGCCGATGTGATACGGCAGGCTCATCGAGCTGTAGCGGATGCGCGTCGGGAAGAGCTCGACCAGCGCGGCGGCGATGGGGCCGTACACCATCGTCACGTAGAGCACGAGCACGGTCAGGATCGCCACGATCAGCGGCTTGTTCATCTTGTCCGGGTCGGCGGCGCTCGGATAGCCGCGGGCGACCAGCGCCTCGCGGACCCGTTTCGAGAACTCCGCTTCGGCCTTCTTCGCATCGTCGGCCGTCATCGAGGACACGTCCACCGACGGAATCACCGTCTCGCCGATGGCGACGCTGGCAGTGCCGGAGGCACGGGCGTTTTCGTAGCTGACCGATGCTGCTGCCAGCACCTGCTTGGCCACGTCGCAGGAGCTGGTGAACTTCGTCGTCCCCGTCGGATTGAACTGGAAGGAGCACTCCGAAGGATCGGCGTGGACGATCACCTGCGACGAGGACTGCGCCCGCGCCAGGTCGGGGTTGGCGGCCTCGGTCAGCATCCGAAACAGCGGGAAGTACGTCAGTGCCGAGATCAGGCACCCGGCCATGATGATCGGCTTGCGGCCGATGCGGTCCGACAGTGTACCGAAGATCACGAAGAACGGCGTGCCCAGGATCAGTGACACCGCCACCAGCACGTTGGCCGTGGGCCCGTCGACCTTCAGCGCCTGCGTCAGGAAGAACAGCGCGTAGAACTGTCCCGTGTACCACACCACCGCCTGGCCGGCGGTCAGTCCGATCAGAGCCAGGATGACGATCCTGAGGTTGGCCCAGTTCGCGAACGACTCGCGCAGCGGCGCCTTCGACGTCTTGCCCTCGGCCTTCATGCGCTGGAATGCCGGCGACTCGCTCATGCTGACGCGGATCCACACCGACACGGCCAGCAGCACGAGCGAGACCAGGAACGGCACGCGCCATCCCCAATCGGTAAACGCCTCCTCGCCCAGCCAGGTGCGCGTTCCGAGAATCACCAGCAGCGAGAGGAAGAGTCCCATCGTGGCCGTCGTCTGGATCCACGACGTGAACTCGCCGCGCCGGCCGTGCGGTGCGTGCTCGGCCACGTAGGTCGCCGCGCCGCCGTACTCGCCGCCCAGCGCCAGTCCCTGCAGCAGCCGCAGTCCGATCAGCACGACCGGAGCGGCGACACCGATGCTGGCGTAGGTCGGCAGCACGCCGACCACGAAGGTGGAAACGCCCATGATCACGATGGTGAGCAGGAAGGTGTACTTGCGCCCGATCATGTCGCCGAGGCGACCGAACACGAGCGCACCGAAAGGCCGCACGATGAATCCGGCGGCGAATGCGAGCAGCGCGAAGATGAAAGCGGACCCCGGATCCAGCGGCGAGAAGAACTGTCTGGCGATGATCGCGGCCAGCGAGCCGTACAGGTAGAAGTCGTACCACTCGAACACGGTGCCGAGAGAGGAAGCGAAGATGACCCGCTTCTCCTCGGCCGTCATCGGGGTGCGCTTCAGTTGCGCTTCAGCCATTTCAGGAGCTCGTCGCGGAACTGCTTCTTGTCGAGCACCGTGGCCTGCCCGCCGCCCTCGATCACGATCACCGGCCAGTCCTTGCGCACGTACTTGAGCGGCGAGATGTACATCCGCCGCACCGGGTCCTTGTCACCGAGGATGACCGCGGTCGGCGCCTTGATCGACTCGAGCTCGGCCTTGCTGATCTCGAGCTGCTCGATGCTGCGGATGCACGTGCGTGAGGTGTTGCCGGCTTCGCGCACCGGCAGCCGCTCCCAGATTCCCTGCAGCCATTTCGAGTCGCGCATCCAGCCCATCGCGCCGATGGCAGCCGTCAGGACACGGTCGGGATGCAAGGCCACGAACTTCATCGCCACCAGCGCACCCAGCGAGTGCCCGACGATGTGCGCCTTGGCGATTCCCAGATGATCGAGCAACAGCCGCACGTCCTCGACCATCGCCTTGCCGTAGGCCTCGGCGATGTCGGGCTTGTCGGACTCGCCGTGTCCGGGAAGATCGAGCGCGATCGCACGATGGCCGGCCTTGGCCACCGCCGACAGCAGCCCGGTCTTCTGCCAGGACTCGTAGGCGGTCGCATGAAGGCCGTGCAGCAGAACCACCGGCTCGCCGATTCCGTCTACGAGGTATCGGAGCTTGACGCCGCCGGCCTCGAAGAACTGCGAGACGGGCTTGGACGCCACCGAAGGCTTCCTGGTCGCGGCCGCGGCGTCGCCGGTCCACGCCAGGACGAAGAGCAGCGCGCCCGCAGCCAGCGAAGCCGTCACTCGTCGTGCTTTCGTGCCGCTCACCGCGCGCAGTCTAGTTGGCGGCCGTCACCGAAACGATCTGCGATGGCACGCAGAGCAGGTCCATCTTGACGGTGTCGGCAAGCACCGGAGCCGGGAACTGGTTACCCGGCGCAAGCGCGACGCCGGTGCCCTCGGAGGTGCGGCGCGCAGCGTGCTTCACCTGTGCGGGCGAGATCGAGCTTCCCGCCGCCAGCCCGGTCAGGAGGCCGGCGCCGCCGCCCTTCACCTTTCGCGCCACCTTGGCCTTGAAGCAGAGCAGGCTGTTGTCCGTGCTCGGCACCGACTCGTCGATCACCGCCGAAGTGGTTCGCGGAGGCTCCACTTCGCTCTTGGCCACCGGGTTGCAGATCTCGGCAGGGATGACGGCATCGAGCAGACAGCGCCCTTCGGCCGAGCTGCCGGCAAAGCTGGCACCTCCGGCCGCGTTCAGCGCGCAGCCGTCGAACAGATCGCGTGTCAGCGCCTGCGAGCCGCGCGGGCCCGATTCGGCCTTGACGCGATAGCAGAGGTAGTGCGTCGCGTCGCCCGGCGCGGACGCGGCGCCCGACAGCGAAGCGCCCGACGGCACCAGCAGCGAGGACGCCTTGAGCGAGCGCACCGTGAAGGTGCCGAGCAAGTTCTGCGTGGTCCACCGCCGCGACACGTGCGGAACCGGAGCTGGCGGCGCCCCTCCGGCCTCGGGCCCGGCACCTTGCGGCGACAGTCGCAGCGCGTAGCGCACGTAGTGGACGTCGGGCAAGGACGGCGCTGCCGTGACATTGAGCTCGGCCGGATCGACCAGGCCCGTGCCGGCGCCGACGGTGAAGTTCTCCGGATCGTCTCCGTGCGTGGCATCCAGCGCATCGTCGTCGAGCATGACGTTCCACGAAGGCGGCAGGCGGTTGCCGTCGGGAATGGCATTGCCATTCTCGTCGCTGCTCGGCGCCTTGATGCGGTACGACACGTACGCATCTCCGGTGACCTCGGTGCTGCAGTCGGCCGGGCAGTTCGAGGCGTTCTCGCCCGCCTCGCACATGCTGTCATTGTCGCAGGCGGAAGCGCCGAGGAAGTACGCCGCCAGCGCCACGTAGGGGCCCTGATAGCTGATCGAGTTCTCGGTGATCTCCCACGTCATCGCCGTCCACTGAATCTGGTCGGCCCAGTCGCGGTAGAACTTCTCGTAGTAGGTCGAGCCGAGCGGCGGAGAGGCGCTGCCGCCGTAGTCCTTGTTGGGTCCGCCCGGGACGAAGCCCGGCGCCGGTCCGTACAGCGAGGCCTTGTCGTCGCTGACGCCGTGGTTGTCCGTGCCAGAGTAGTACGGATAGGCCGGCTCCAGGATCGATGCCGGCTTTCCGAAGTAGTTCTGCACCGAGAAGGCGTTCCACGAGTCGCCGTACCACGCATGGTAGAGCTGGAAGCTGGAATGCTCGCCTCCGAGTGCGGCCATATTGGTCAGGTAGAGCATGTTGAGCGGGTTCTGGCCGTGGAAGAAGCGCAGGATGTCCAGCGCGTGCTCGTAGCAATCGCCGGCGCTGTAGGAGCCGGTAGCGCCTTCGGCGGCGGCACGCAGCAGGAACAGGCCGTAGTGCGCGCGCATGGCATTGGAGCCCCAGTGATAGGACCAGCTCGGCATCCCGTTCCGGTACAGGCTGTTCTCCGAGAAGATGTAGTTCACCTGGTCGGAGATGCTGGCGAGCATGTTGGTTACGACGGCAGGCGTTGCGCCGGGCGTGGCCACGTAGGTGAGCGCCGCGAACGTGTCGTAGGCGCCGACGTTGAAGAAACGCCCGTTCCACTGGCTCGGGTAGAAGTTGTCGACGTAGTCGCGCGCCGCGGTCTGGGTGGCATCGAGACGGAAGACCTCGGCTGCCGCCCACGCCTTGACCGTGCTGCTGCCCTGCGTCTGCAGCCACGTCCATGAGGAGAGGGCGGCCGACTTCAGCGTGGCGGCGTAGACGGCCTCGCCTTCTGCCGCGAAGATCCGCGAAGCCAGCGCAAGCGTCCCCGCGGCGACGGCTCCCGATTCGATGTTGGGGTTCTGGTAGAAGCGCACATTGGTGTCGGCGCTGGGAGGAGAGTCGGCGGCGAAGCCGCTTACGTGCATCTGCGAGAGCACCGAGCCGCCCGGAAGCTGCATCGCCATGATCCAGTCGAGCTCGACCTGGATCTCGTCGAGCAGATCGGGAAGGCCGTTGCCGGATTCGGGAATGCCGGTGTCGTCGTCGCGCAGGGCGCCGGGGTTGTCCTCGTAGGCGCGCAGCATCGACAGGATCGCGCTGGAGACGGCGCCCCAGACGTACTTGTTGTAATCGCCGGCATCGTGCCAGCCGCCGCGAAGGTCCTTGGTGCCGTGGTTGGTGTGTCCGCCAGCGGGGCCGGTGGCGGCATCGGAGTCGTGGCAGGAATCGGCGTCGTCCCAGACGCTGGCGGGCGTGCTGGTCTTGGGGACGTTGCAGCGCTGCAGATAGAAGGTGCGAAGCGCGGTGCGCATCGGTGTGGCGTAGACGTCGCCGCGGATGTCGAAGTCGTAGGACTGGGCGCCCAGCGAGGGGCTGTAGAGCCGGTACTCGCCGACCGCGGTCAGGTCGGAAAGATCGACCCACCAGATGCTGTCGCCTGAATGCATCCCGTCGGTCCCCTTGGGCGTGATGGAGCCGCCGTCGGTGGGAATGGTGAAGACGACGGAGTCGTCGTCGGCGCTGCGAACCTGGATGGTCGCGCCCGGGTTCTGCGTGGCGATGACGATCTTGGTATCGGTTGGCCGGAAGCCGAAGTGATCGTGCTTGAAGGACTGCGTCACCGGCGCGGCAGAAGCCGTGGCGGCGCAGGAAAACACAGCGGACAGGACGAAAAGCGCGCTGCCACGAGCGGCGGCGCCAGTGCGAAACGAGATCGACGACATGGAAATCCCCCTCGGCCGCAAGGTAGATGCGAAGGGTCGACATTTCCACTGGCAGCATGCGGGGATCCCCCCGCATCAGAGGTGCTCTTCGCCGAAAGGCCGATCGCTGCTAGAACGGCTCATGCTCGCGCAGCGAACGACGGTGGCATGCACGATCACGATCATGGGCGCGTCCGCCGGCAGACGGCGCGGATCACGGAGCGCAGCGTGCTGACGCTGCACCTGGTCCGTCACGGCGAGACTGCCGCAGCAGCCGAAGGCTACTATGCCGGCGACATCGATCCGCCGCTGATCGCTGCCGGAATCGAACAGGCGCATCGCCTGGCTGCGGCGGTTGCCGGGATGGATCTGACGGCCCTCTACGTCAGCCCCAAGCTCCGCGCTCGCATGACGATGGCAGCGATCGAACGTGCAACCGGAATGTCGGCCAAGGTCGAAACGGGCCTCAAGGAAATCGGCTACGGCAGATGGGACGGCATGCGCGAGGAGGAAGTCCGTCGCACGGACGCGCAGCTCCACGCTGCCTGGAGCGCCGATCCGGCCATGGTCAGTCCTCCCGGTGGTGAAACGGCCTTCGACATCCTGGGACGCGCGATGCCGGTGATTCTCCGCATCCATGCCGAACATCCCGACGGACGCGTCCTGGTCGTCAGTCACAAGGCAACGATTCGCGTCCTGACCTGCGCGCTGCTCGAAATCTATGCGGGCCGTTTCCGTGATCGCATTGCGTGCCCGACCGTGTCGA
>DASPNH010000098.1:0-30345 GCA_035626675.1 Binatia bacterium | reverse complement strand
CCGGCGCGCGAGCAGACGATGGGCCGCGTGGACTTCTTTGCCGCCAGCGAGGCGTTCCTGACCGGGTCGGGCGCGCGCATCGTGGCGGTGCGCGCTCTGGACGGCCAACCCATCGGCGATATTGCGCCGGGCCCGCTGACGGCGCGCCTGAGCCAGGCGTTCTTCGAGCTGGCACGCAGCACGGGCACACCGGTGCCCTACGCCAGCGCGGCGGCGTAAGCGCGAAGGTCGGGACGCAAAATCTCAGGCGCCGAACGCCCTCTTCGATGCCTGACGCCATTGCCACGCCGTGCTCATGAAATGCTCCGGAGTCGCTCAAGCTCGCTGGCGCCGTCTCGCCTAGAACCGTACCTGCCGGTGCCTCCCTTTTTGCGAGGCGCCTCAGCCAACGGAGCGCGACATGCCATCGAACCGCAGCATCGTTTCCTTCGCCCTGTGCCGCTTCCTGCTGCTTGCCGTCCTTTCTCCGACGACCCCTGCGGCGGCGGCCCTCCCCGTCGAGGTCGTCTGTCCCGAGCCGCATCTGGCCCTTGTCGGCACCGCCGGTGACGACAAGCTCAAGGCCGGCGGCGACGCGCGCTGCATCCTCGGCGACGAGGGCAACGACAAGGTCAAGGGCGGCAAACGGAGCGACATCCTCGATCCCGGCCCGGGCATCGACAAGGCCATCGGGGGCGGCGGCGACGACATCATCGTCGTGCGCGGCGCCTGCGAGGTCGGCGATCGCGAGGTCATCAAGGGCGGCCGCGGTACCGACACGCTGCGCAGCCCGCTGACCCTGAGCGAGCTCGAAGCGCTCGGCGTCAAGGTCCGCACCATCGAGATCTTCGAGCTGACCACCGTGGGCGGAGAAGGCGCCTGCGTCAGCACCGAAGAGGGCGCGCTTTGCACCTGCTGCGACAAGACCGGCTTCGACGCAGACACCGGGTGCAACGCCTGCGCCGATGGCTTCCTGCTGAGCAACCCGCGTAACGGCGACGGCGACTTCGACGACGGCCGCCTGCCCGAGCCTGCCTGCATCGAATTGCCTGCATGCGAGGACCTGGCATGCGGTACCCGCGGCACCTGCGAGGCGACGGCGCGCGGCGCGACCTGCGCCTGCGATCGCGGCTATGCCGGACCGTCGTGCGAGGCGTGCGCGCCGCACTACGAGCGCAGCGCCGATGGCCGCTGCGTGCTCGGCCTGGCGTGCGGCGAAGAGCTTTGCGGCGGACACGGCACGTGCGTGGCAACGCCCGACGACGTCATCTGCCAGTGCGACGACGGCTTCACGGCAGAAGACGACTGCGGCGGCGACGACCTTCTGATCAGCGGCCCGAGCAGCGTCGATGCCGGCGATGGACCTTTCACCTATCGCCTGCGCCGGCAGAACGGTGCGCACTGCACCGTTCCCTACCAGTGGGAGCTCGAAGGCGCGGGAACGCTGACGCCTTCCAGTGCCGACCCCACCGGCTCCACCGCAACCTACCGCCCGCCGACGACGACCGGCGGCCGCGTCGACGTCGTCACGATCCATGCCGAGTGCGGCAACAACGCCGCCCTCGATACCCGCTTCGACGTCAGCGTCGAGACGCCTCGGCCCGACGAGCCCACCGACAACGGCGGCGGCGACATCCAGGGTCTGTGCTCGGAGGCGCTCGAAGGCATCGACGAGGCGATGCTCGAGTGGCTCGACCAGCAGGACATCGAAGGCGGCACCATCGCCGTCACCTATCAGGAAAAAGTGGTCTGCCTGCGTGCCTACGGCCGCGCCTCTTTCAACGCGGCCAACGGCGTCGAGCGCGACATGCGCACCTGCACGCCGATGCGCGTTGCCAGCGTCAGCAAGCCGTTCACGCGCGCCGCACTGCGCGGCAACCTGTTCGGCACCATCATCCCGGCCCAGCTCGGCGGCGGCACGCTCGGCGAGAACATGCCGATCCTTCCGATCCTGTCCCCGACCATGGGGCTTGGCCCGCTCGGTCAGGTGCAGTGGCAGGCGCCGGCAGCGCTCTACGGCGCCAGTCATCCCGTCAACCTCGGCCTCGGCATCCCGTGCAACTCGGGCGACGGGCTGATCAATCCCTACTGGTCGCAGGTCACCGTCAACAACATGCTGGCCCACACCGCCGGCTTCGCACCCAACCAGAATTACGCGTTCTCTCCGACCACCGGCGGCTGCACCGGCAACATGGGCGAGGTCTGCGGGACCTTCGGCGGCGTCAACGATCCGACGGTGTCGACTTCGCCGCAGATCACGATGGCCAACTCGCTGCAGCTCGACCACGGCCTGCTCGACATCGACGACATCGTCACCTGGATGGCCGGCGTCTGTCCCTACGACACACCGGCGGCGGGACGCTTCCGCTACTCGAACGTCGGCCTGACCGTCGCCGGCAAGGTGGTCGAGGCGATCTCGGGACAGGACTACGAGAGCTTCCTCGTCGACTTCCTAAAGGACGACGAGATCATCGACCTCAGCGGCTACGGCAACCCGGTCGTGTACCTGGGCCAGAGCAAGGGCGGCGGACCCAAGAGCTACGCGCTGCCCGACCACATGCCCGAAGCCGACTACTACACCTGGCGCGGCAACATGACCGACGTGACCGCGCCCGTTCTCGACGATACGACCTGGACCTATCCCGACAGCGTCCCGGCGGCGTATGGCGGCACCAACTTCGACATCATGGGCCCACATGGCGGCCTGGTCATGAACGCGCTGGCACTGGCACGTTTCGGCAGCGAGTACCTGATCAAGGACGGCACGCCGCGCGACGCCGACCGCGGCGGCGCGGGAAGCAACGTCTACTTTCCCACCGACACCGGCATAAGCCACGGCGGGCTGCTGTTCGGGACCTCGGCTCTTGCCTGGGAAGTGCCCACCACCGAGCCCGCCAACGCGACCAATCCCAACGGCGCCGGCTGTCTGATTCCGGACGACAAGACGGACGCCGACGATCCCAACGGCAACAACAACGGCCTGGACGCGCTCGACGTCGAGCCGTGCCCGCTGCCGCCCGGCATCCGCGTCTCGGTGATGTTCAACGGCGAGCAGCGCGCCGGCAGCGATCCTCTCTTCATCCGCGGCCGTCATGCGTGGGGGCTGCTCAGCCACATGCTGCGGCGCGCTCTCAGCCAGGCCGGCACGACCGCCGAGGATTGGGAGACGATCCAGCCCATCGAGGGCAAGGATCTTCGCCTGGGCTGCAGCTACTCCTGCACGCTGGAGCGCGGCTGCGCGCCCATCGACTGCGGTGACGGCTTCGTCGACCCGAACGAGCAGTGCGACGACGGCGACCTGGACGACGACGACGCGTGCAGGAACGACTGCCGCAAGCCCCTGGACGTGCCGGCGGGCTACGAGGACTGCGCAGGGGAGGACCCGGGCAACTGCCTGGGCGGTCCGTGCGCTCCGCGCCAGGAGAAGGGCCCGATCGACGACACCGATCGCCTCGATCCCTACAGCGCCGTGCATCCGGACGGCGACTTCTCGCCGGGCACGTACTGTCACGACTCTCACACGCAGCTGGCGCCGCCGTGGGACGAGGCGACGTGCGTTCGCACCACCGTTCTCGGCAAGGACTTCGGCGTCTGCCAGGAGTGCGGCGTGCAGACGATGATCGGCTGCACCTGCCCGGCGCCCAATGCCGAGGACGGCGGCTGCAACATCGACGGCGTCTCCACCGGCTTGTCGTGCGTCGGCGGCCGCTGCTGGGAATCACTGCCGCCGAGCTGGATGTGCACGGCCGATTGCGACGACGACATCTACGGCACCGGCGGCTTCTGTCATCACGACGATCCCAAGGGGGCGGTCTGCTATCACCTGTTCTGCGACGAGCCGGTGACGACCTACTGCGCCGAGACGTTCGGCCAGGTCTGCGACGTCGACGTCGACGGCTGCAACGACGATTCGTGCTGCGAGCCGGAGTGCCTGGACGAGCAGGACTGCGACGACAAGGGATACGAGGCCGGACACCTGTGCATCCAGGAGCGCTGCGTACTGCAGTGAGGACGCAGGGGGGAGCTTCGACGGTTGCCGACCGGATCGCGTGACGCGCCATGCGTCCGCTCCCGAGGCGACCGTCGGAGCATGCCCTGCGCACGACGAGGACTCGCGGCGATGAAACTGGACGGGACGCGCGGCGCCGACTCTCTGCTGCTGGCAACGGTGGCCGTCTCCGAGAGCGAGGCGGTCGCGAGGCTCGAACGCAGGCTTCGCCAAGCGGCGGTGGTCTTTCTGCGGACGCCGCAGGCCGGCGCGCGCGAAGCGGCGGCGCGGTGCCTGCAGGAACTGGCCGAGGAGAGCGGGGCCGAAGCGGCCTACGTCGCCACGACGCGGCCCAGAACCGGACGCATCGAGCAGGCGCTCGGCGCCGAACGCGGCGGGCTAGGCGTGCTGGGTGATCGCACGCTGCCCGCACTGGTTTCGGCGGCGGCAACGGCGGCGCGCACCAGCCTTCCCTTCGAGCATCCGGTCACCGATGGCGCGCGCGTCGCCGCCGATACCTTGCGCGAGCTCGACGCATGCGGAGTTCGCGCGCTGCGATGGGTCGTCCGGCCAGGACAGCGCGGAAGCCTGATCATCGTCGGCATGCACTGCCTGCGACGGGCGAGCTACTGGACGCCGAGGCGGCAGCATCTGCACGACGGCTTGGCCGAGATTCTCCTTGCCACGCTTCAGCGCACCAGGAGGGGTCAGGCGCCCGTTCCGAAAGCCGGAAACGGCGCCTGACCCGTTTTGTTTCCTGTGCACCGCCGCGCCTTGGCATGACGGCGCGCGCGTGGAAAACCAACCAAGCCTACGATGAAAAGTCTCTCGAACCATTTTCGCATTCGACGGGCACGGACGTTGCCGGCCCGGGCAGCGGGGGCTGCGGCGCTGGCGCTGCTGATGAGTGGCTGCGCGACCGGCCCGCGCGTGGCGACATTGGCCGCAGAGGAAGTCCATCCCCTCGAAGGCAAGCAGTGTTCCTGCGCCGCGTTTCGACAGGGTAAAGCCATGACCCTGCGCAACGTGGTCTTCACGACCGGCCCCTATGACGGTCCGGCGCGTATCCGCGTGGACGGTGAGACGGTGCAGCTGCGACGCAAGGGCGAGCCCGAGGGCCGCAACCCCACGCGCAACACCTACACCGGCGAGGGAGTGGTCGTGGTCAGCCTGGCAACCGAAGCGCCCTACGAGGCCTGCGCCGAATATCCCAAGCCGCCGACGCAGGGCTCCTGCTTCACCGGAAGCCTGACCGTTCGCCGCAACTCGGCCCACACGACCATCCCCGTCATCCAGATCTGCGGCTGCTGACGCCAGCACGGCGCCACACCGCGCGCGTCCGCCTCAAGCGGCGGGAGTGGGGGCCATCCTTCCGGCCAAGGTCGCCACGACGACAACGAGCTCGCTCGCCTCGGCCGGCTTGGACACGTGCATCTGGAAACCGGACATCAGCGCCATGCGCCGATCCTCGGAGCGCGCGAACGCCGTCAGCGCCACGGCGGGAGTGTCGCCACCCTCTTCGTGTGACAGCTTTCGCAGCCTGCGCACGAATCCGTATCCGTCTTCTTCCGGCATCCCGATGTCGCTGATGACGATGTCGGGGCGCGTCCGCCGCAGCATCGCCAGGCCTTCCTCTGCCGACGGCGCCGTGTCTGCTTCGGCGCCGGCCTTGCGAAGAATGCGCGCGACCAGCTCGCGCGCGTCGGGCTCGTCGTCGATGACGAGCACGTGCACGCCGGCCAAAGACGGCAGCTCTCCCGTGTAGACGGCTCCAGGCATCGCGGCCGACATCCCGTACGCCAACGGCTGCTGCTGCTTGACCACGCGCAGTGGCAACGAGACCACGAAGGAGCTGCCCTGATCGCGGCCGGCGCTGTGCACGCGCACCGTCCCGCCGTGGAGCTCGACCAGATGCCTGACGATCGAGAGTCCCAGCCCCAGCCCTCCGTGGCGGCGGGTGGTGCTCGAATCGGCCTGTCGGAAGCGGTCGAAGACGTGCGGCAGGAACTCGGGCGGGATGCCCTCGCCCGTGTCCACGACCGACAGCTCCAGATGCGAGTCGACGCGCTCCAGGAAGACCTGCACCCGTCCGCCGCGCGGCGTGAAGCGGATCGCGTTGGTCAGCAGGTTCCATACCACCTGCTGAAGCCGTGCTGCGTCGCCGGCGAAAGGCCCGGCATGAGGATCGAGAACGCTCTGCAGACGCACGCCTTTGGCATCGGCGGCAGGAGTGACGGCATCGACGGCTGCGCGGATCACCTCGCTGAGATCGATCTTGTCGATCTCCAGACGGATCTTGCCCGAGACGATGCGGCTCATGTCGAGCAGCTCCTCGATCAGCTGCACCTGCACGCGCGTGTTGCGCTCGATGACCTCCAGCCCCTGCTCGACCTCGGGCGTCTTGCCCTCGTGCTCGCGCAGGATCTGCGACCAGCCGAGGATCGACGTCAGCGGCGTGCGCAGCTCGTGCGAAAGCGTGGCCAGGAACTCGTCCTTCATGCGGCTGGCACGCTCGGCGTCGCTGCGGGCGGCGCGCTCGTTGGCCAGCAGCGTCTCGCGCTCCTTCGCGATGCGCTTCTGCAGCGTGATGTCGCGTGCGATCTTGGACGCGCCGATGATGATCCCGGTCGAATCGCGAATCGGGGAAACCGTGATGGACACGTCGATCAGACGGCCGTCCTTGGCACGGCGCAGCGTTTCGAAATGATCGATCCGTTCGTCGCGCCGCAGCCGCGCAAGGATCTCTTTTTCCTCATCGCCGCGGTCCAGAGGAACGATCTTGAGAATGGACTGCCCGATCATCTCCGCCGCGCTGTACCCGAAGAGCCGTTCGGCGCCGCGATTCCACGAGGTAATGATGCCGTCGAGGTTCTTGCCGACGATCGCGTCGTCGGAGGACTCGACGATGGCGGCCAGACGCGCGTGCGCGACCGAAAGCTCCCGGCGCGAATCCGCCTCGCTGCGCAATTCCACGTTGGCTCGCTGCAATTCGACGGTGCGCTCGTCGACGCGGCGTTCGAGCTGTTTTTGCGCATGACTCAACCGATCCTGCGCCACCACGCGGTCGGCCACCTCCCGGGCGAGCTCGGCATTGGCCAGGCGAAGCTCGTTCGGTGAGGGTATGGCGATGGCGCGTCGAATGATCGGAACCAGCAAAATGGCGATGCCGACGGAGGCGACTGCGGTGACGGCCTTGATCAGCCCGTCGAGCCTGTACATCGGATGCCACAGCGCAACGACGTCCATGACGTGGGTAGTGCCACCGGCGAGGATGAAGATCGCCACGCACGCGAAAATCCAGCTGAACTGCAGATCGGTGCGTTTGCGGACGAAGTACAGCAGCGTCAGCGGAATGCTGTAGTAGGCGAGCGCGATGAGCACGTCCGAGACCAGGTGCAGCCAGATGACGGTCGCCTCCTGGTCCATGCACACCGCGCGCGGCGTGTACTCGCGAAACAGATCGTCGAAGAACGTCACGAGCGGGCCGACGAATACCGAAAACCGAAGTCGCCCGCCAGTTTGTCGAGGAGCATCGACGCGGACGCACCTCACCTGCGCCCCGGCGTTTCCTGAGCGTTCGAGCTAGCCCGCTACGGATTCGATCTGCCGAGCCACCTTGACCAGCCCGGCATCACGCGCCTCCTTCCACGTCTGCTGCAGCATCGCCGCACCGCGCCGTGACTGCGCGCTCCTGCCGCGGCGCACCAGGACGCTGCCGAGCTCGGTGCGAGTGCGAATCAGTGGCAATCGCACACCCGCCTGTCGATGGATGCGCTCGGCCTGCTCCAGAAGGGCGATGCCCTCATCGACGTCGCCGGCCGTGGCCGCGAGCATTCCGAGCAGATGCTCGACGGCACCCAGGCACACTCCGGCCAGACCGACCACTACCCATTGGCCGGCATACGGCTCCAGGCGAGGCCTGAGCAGGCGCGCGGCTTCGGCGTTGCCGGTGTGAGCCGCAACCTCGGCCACGCCGTGCAGTGCCGCGAAATGGACGATGTGCGACTCGGGCGGCAGGCCTTCCTGAAAGCCGGCGTTCATGAGCTTGTCCAACATGGCAGCGGCCTCGTCGTGACGGTCGTCTTCGCACCACAGATGGCAGAGCAGCCAGTCCCACGAGATCTGGGTGACCTGCGCGGAGAACATGTGGATACCCGCTTCGATCTCGGCCAGGCGGCCCTGCTCCCGTCGCGTGTAATACAGCTGCGACCACAGCGTCATCGACGCGCTGGTCGGGTTGGCCCGATGCGACATCTCGTAGGCGCTCTTGGCGAGGAACTCCACGTCTTCCCAGGCACAGTCCAGGAGCGCTCGCATGGATCGGAAGCTGAGCGCGTTGGCGCGATAGGCCGGCAGTCGCGAAGCGGCAGCTTCGCGCTCGATCAGATCGATCTGACGGTCGGCTTCGGCGATTTCGCCCTTCTGAACGAGCGCCGGAATGTACCAGGTGCGGGCCGAGACGCGCGCGATCACGTCCTCGCCCTGCTCGGCCACGGCCACGTGCTCGCGGCCGAGCTCGAGACGCCGGGCCAGATAGCTCGGCCGCCACTGCGCCACCTGGCTTCCTGCCAGCACGCGCAGGAGCACGAAGCGGTCACCGCTGGCTCGCGCCAGTGCGAGCGCCTCGTCGGCCAGATCGTCACGCCGATCCGCCATTCCCGGCGAGCTGTACAGGGCCGCTGCCAGCGCGCTCAGCAATCTGGCCAGCAGCGCGGGATCGGCGTTTGCGCGGCGCAGGCCGCTGACGGCTTCTTCGAGCAGGGCGACCACCTCGCCGCCGGTTGCCGGATACATCGTGGCCAGCCGCAGCGCTGCACGGGCCAGATCGCGGGCGGAGCCGTTGCTGCGCGCGATGTCGACGGCATCGAAGATGGCCGCGCGCGACCGCTCGTCGTCGCCCGCGCGCACCGCTGCTCGCGCCAGGCCGAGCAGCAGCTCGAAACGTTTCGACGCATCGTAGCTGCCGCTATGCGCGATCTGGCAGGCCCGTTCGAAGTGTGCGGTCGCGTCCTCGTAGGCGAGCTGGCGCATGCACAGATTGGCCGCCTCGGTCTCGTACTGGATCGCCTTGGCGATATCGCCGAGGACGGCGGCCTCGTGGAAGTGATGAGCGAGCTCGCTGATACGATGCAGCTCGTCGCCGCCGCTGCGCTGCTCCAGCGCCCGTCCGGCACGCTGATGCAGTCCGGCGCGGCGCAGCCCGCCGATGTCGCGATAGAGCACCTCGTTGACGAGCGCATGCGCGAAGACGTAGCTGCCGGGCGCATCCGGCTTGGCATGCACGATGCCGGCGCGCTCGGCCTTCTCCAGCACGCCCAGCAGCTCCTGCGCCGGGAGGTCGCAGCAGCGCTCGAGCACGCCGTACTCGAACTCGCGACCCAGCACGGAGGCGACGGTCAGAACGCCATGTGCCCCATCGCCGAGCCGCTGCACGCGCGCGAGCAGCACGTCGTGCACCTCGCTGGGCACGCGCAGGCCGTCTGGTCCGGCAGGCCGCGCGACCTCGCGCGTCTCGGCCAGCTCACGCCAGAATTCTTCGACGAAGAACGGATTGCCGTCGGTGACTCGGCCGAACGACGACAGCAGCTCGGCATCAGGCTCGGAACCAGCCAGCTCGCGCACGAGCGCACCGACTTCGTCCTGCGACAGGCCGTGCAGTCGTACCCGCACCGAGCGGCGCGTGCGGTGCAGCCATGCCAGCAGCGACGACAGCGCACCCCCGGGCTCGACTTCGATGTGCCGGTAGGTGCCGAGCACCAGCAGCGGGGAATCGAGCAGCTCGCGCACGAGGTGGCTAAGCAGCAGGAGAGAAGAAGCGTCGGCCCAGTGCAGATCGTCGAGCACGACGACGGTGGAGCGCTCGCGCGCGATCGCACGAAGGAAGGTGACGATGCTGTCGAACAGGCGCAGCCGAACGTGCTCGACCTCGGTTTCCGAGAGCGCCGGGACCGCGTCCGGGTCTTCGCGATCGAGCAGAGCGGGCACGAGGCGCGCGATGTCGGCGCAGCCTTGACCCGCTGCTGCGCGCGCAGCTGCCACGCCGCGCTGCTCGACATAGGAGCGCACCACCTGAACCCAGGGCCAGAACGCGGGCGGAGATCCCTCGTAGCAGCGGCCGACCAGCACCGTGGAACCCGATGCCTCCGCTTCGGCGGCCAGCTCCGCCGACAGGCGCGTCTTGCCGACACCTGGATCGCCGAGCACGAAGACGGTGCGCGTCTGGGACTGGCGGCTCGTTTCCAGCTCGCCGCGCAGGGTATCGAGCTCGGCCGCGCGGCCGACGAAGCGTGCGGCTGCGGGCTGGAGCTGCACGCGGTTCCACGCCGAGCCCGCCCTCGTCGGATTCCCGGACTGCCGCAGCGCGGGCGTCGCGGGCGCGGCAGCAGCAGCCGGATCGCCGAGACACTCGGCGACGAAACGGTAGCCGCGGCCGTGCATGGTCCTGATGACCTGCTGGCTGGTCCCGTCGTCGCCGACCGCCTTGCGAATCGCCTTGATCGAAAAGCTCAGCGCCGACTCGCTGACCACCTCGTCGGGCCAGAGCTGGTCGAACAGCTCGTTCTTGGACACCACGCGGTCGCGGTTGCGCGCCAGATAGACCAGGACGTCGTAGGCTTTGGGCTGCAGGGAGACTGCCGCTCCGCCGACGCGAAGCTCGCGCGTGGGGACGTCGAGCACGCAATTCGCGAATCGAAGGCTCGCCGCCGACGTCGCAGTGCGATCCTGCTGCATCGCCGCGAGCTATAGCGACGCGAGTACCTGCGGGCAACCGGGCGGTCGCGCGCGTTTTCCCGGGAGAGTCGGGGTGATACACGCAGCCGCCATGAAGCTGGCCACGTTCACCCACCAAGGCAGTACGCGCATCGGCGTGGTGTCCGGAGAAGAGATCGTCGACCTGGCACGGGCCGCGCCTGCCCTGCCTCGCGACATGATCGACCTGCTCGAAGGCACCGGAGATCCGCTGGCGATGGCAGCGCGCGCCGCGGAGTCCTCCGCCGCGCGCATCGCGCTGGCGGAGGTCCATCTGGAAGCCCCGGTGCTGCGTCCGCGCAAGTTCCTCGCCATCGGCCTGAACTACGCCGATCACATCGCCGAGACCGAGCGCGAGAAGCCGGAGTTCCCGGTCTTCTTCAACAAGCAGGTGACCTGCGTCAACGGCCCCTTCGATGCGATCGTACGGCCGCGCGTCTCGCGTGCGCTCGATTACGAGGGAGAGCTCGGCTTCGTCATCGGACGGCGCTGTCGCCACGTGCCGCGCGACCGTGCGCACGAGGTGATCGCCGGTTTCCTCGCCGTCAACGACGTCACCATCCGCGACTGGCAGCGCAAGGCACCGACCATGACGCTGGGCAAATCCTTCGATACGCACGGGCCCATCGGTCCCTGGATCGTGACGTCCGACGAGATCGGCGATCCGCACGCGCTCGAGCTTCGCACTTTCGTCAACGGACAGGAGCGCCAGCACTCCAACACGCGCCATCTGATCTTCGACTGCTACGCGATGATCGAGACGCTCTCGACCGTCTTCACGCTCGAGCCGGGCGACATCGTCTCCACCGGAACGCCGAGCGGAGTGGGCTATCCGACCCGAAGCTGGCTGGTTCCGGGCGACGTGGTGCGCGTGGAGATCGAGCGCGTCGGTGCCATCGAGAACCGCGTGGTCGACGAGCCGGCGTGAGGCGCGGGCTGCAAGGGCCGGCGCTGGCGCCGGGGTTCGCGGCGAGCCCGGCGGCGACCGTCGCGAATTCAGTACCTGACCCCAAAACCGCGTTTTCAATACCTGACCCCGTGCCATGGCGGTGATCCGGCTGGAGACGGAGCGGCTGGTGCTGCGCGACATCGTGGCCGGCGATTTTGCGGGCATCCATCGCTATGCCAGCGACGAGCGCGTCACACGCTACCTTCGCTGGGGACCCAACGACGAGGCGGAGACGCGCGGCTTCATCGAGCGCACGCTGGCAGAGCAGAAGCTGCGACCGCGACCGACCTACCACGTGGTCGCCGTCGCCAAGGACGATGGCCGCATCATCGGCGGCTGCGGATTGATGCGTCGCCTCTCCCCGCAGGCACGCGCGTGCGAAGTCGGATATTGCTTCGCCGTCGACGAGTGGGGCCGCGGTTACGCCACCGAAGCGGTCGGCGCCATGGTCGACTTCGGATTTCGCACCCTCGGCATGCGCAGGATCTTCGCGCTGGTCGATCCGGGCAACCACGCTTCGGCCCGCGTGCTGGCTCATCTCGGCTTCGAGCCGGAGACGGATGCGGGGCGCCGCAATCGCTGGATCGTGCACGAGCCGTGTACGAACGCACAGGCTTTCGTCCTGCGGCGCCCCGGGGCATCCTGAGCGCTCGCATGTCATCCAGCAGCAGCGATGCCTCCGACGCACGAGGCAGGCCGAGAGGTCGGGCGTGGTTTCCCGTCATCGCCGTCTTCGGCGCCACCGTCGTTCCCTACCTGCTGGCCGAAGGTATCTACGCGCTGACCAGGGGCGGCCAGGCCGAAACGAGCCTCGCCTATTCGTTCTATGCGAGCCGGTTCGTGGCACGACGCCAGGTCGAGCCCGATCCGCGCGATCCTCTGACCGTCACCATCACCGACCTGTCGCAGATCGAGCCGGTGCTCGAGGCGATGCAGCAGAACAACGTCGGCGTCGGCAATTCCCCGTTCTCGGAGCTGAAGACGCCGCAGGCATCCATCAATGACGAGAGCGGCGAGTGTCGGCGCCAGAAGCCGAATCTTCGCAAGAAGGTCGGTTTCCTGCGCACCAACCTCTTCAACCCGTTCGACCAGATGACGTTCTTCTACGACGCGGACCGGACGCTGCCGCCGGAGCTCGAGGAGTTCTTCGCGCGCTACGCGTTCCGGACCGTCCTGCACACCACCAACGAGCATGGCGAGCGCGTCACGCTTCCGGCGGTCAGCTCGCCTTCCAAGGTGCTGATCGCGGGCGACAGCGTGGCCAACGGGATCATGCTCGAGGACGGCGAGACGCTGGCGTCCCAGCTGCAGGCGGCCGATCGCTCGCGACAGTACGTCAACCTGGGCATCTCGCGCGCCGCCGCCGACGACATCGCGTGCGCCATGGAGGAAGCAGCGGTGCGGTATCGCGGCAGCATCGAGCAGCTGCTGTACGTCGTGTGCGAGAACGACTTCGATCCCGAGGTCCGCAACGGCAAGCCGCAGGAGCTGGTGGCGTACCTGAGGTCCTTTGCCGAGCGCGAGAAGATCGCGCGCGTGACCGTCCTGTACATGCCCTACATCTACAACAGCGTGCCCGAGGTGACGCGCCTGCGCGGCCATCTCCAGTACGACTTCCCGACCTATCGCGAGGAGAAGCGCGAGCTGATCACGCACGCGCGCACGGCCGGCTTCGCCGTCTTCGACTACCTGGACGTCACCAACGAGGAGCGTGAGCGGGCGCAGTCGCAGTTCGCACCGCTTGCGCTGTACGTGGACCAGACCCACATGTCGCGCGACGGAGTCACGCGCATCGTGCCGCGGCTGTCGGCGCATCTCTCCGGCGCAGCGCCGGCGGTCACGACCCAATGAGCCTTCAGCACGACAGCGGCGCCATCCGTGCGAGCAGCGACCGTCCGAGCGATGCGCTCGGCATGAAGCCTGCGCGATGAACGAGCGCGGCCTCGGTCTGCACTGGAAGATCCTGATCGGCCTGATCGTCGGCGCGGTCCTCGGCGTCACCGGCAACGTCGTCCTGGGTGCCGGCGATGCGCGTCTGCTGTGGGTCGCCGACAACGTCGCGCAGCCCGCCGGACAGATCTTCCTGCGCCTGATCTTCATGGTGGTGCTGCCGCTGGTGTTCTCGGCGCTGGCGCTCGGCGTCGTCGAGATCGGCGATCTCTCCCGCCTGCGGCGGGTCGGGCTCGCCACTCTGGTGATGACGATGCTGCTCTCGGCAGCCTCGGTGGGAATCGGCCTGACGCTGGTCAACACGATCGAGCCCGGGAATCGGCTGTCCGAAGAGACGCGCCAGAGCCTGCGCGAGCGCTTCGCCACGGGCGATGCAACCGAGATGGCGATCGCCGCCACCCGTCAGGCCAAGTCGCTGCGCAACGTCCTGCTCGACCTGATCCCCAAGAACCCGCTGCAGGAGATGGTCGGGGCGCTCGACGGCAGCTCGCCAGGCGGCGGCATGCTGGCGGTGATGGTCTTCGCTCTGATGTTCGGCGTGGCCATCACGCTTGCGCCGGCGCGAACGGCGGCCCTGGTCGCCGTGCTCGAAGGCCTGTACGACGTTTCGATGGTCATCATCGCGATCGCGATGAAGCTGGCACCGATCGGCGTGGCGGGCCTGGTGTTCGCGCTGACCGCAACGCTCGGGCTGTCGATCCTGTCGACTCTCTTCGGTTACGTCGCCATCGTTCTGGCGGCGCTGCTGCTGCAGGCGAGCGTGGTCTACTCCGCCGCGCTTGCCGGCATTGCCCGCATGAGTCCGATCCGCTTCTATCGCCAAGCCTCCGATGCGCTCGTGACCGCGTTCGGCACCTCCTCCTCCAACGCCACCCTGCCCACCTCGCTTCGGGTCGCCGAGGAAAAGCTGCATCTCCATCGCGACATAAGCCGATTCGTTTTGACTGTTGGCTCAACAGCGAACCAGAACGGCACTGCCCTCTACGAAGGTGTCACCGTCCTGTTCCTGGCCCAGGTCTTCGGCGTCGAGCTCGGGCTGACGCAGCAGATTACCGTGGTGCTGATGTCGGTCCTTGCGGGAATCGGTACCGCGGGAGTGCCCGGCGGGTCGCTCCCTCTGGTCGCCATCGTGCTGATATCGGTGGGAATTCCCGCCGAAGGCATCGGCATCATCCTCGGTGTCGATAGATTGCTCGATATGTGCCGGACCACGCTCAACGTCGCCGGCGATCTGGTCATCGCAACGTGCGTCAGCCGGCGTAGCAGCCTTGCGCCCTCTTGAGGTAGTCGAGCATCCCAGTTGACCCGAGGCTCTTGCCGCGCCCGCAATCGCTCCCCCGCTACGAACATGAGCGTCATCAAGCATACGCCCGTCTTGCATGAAGTCGCATTCGCGGCGTACACATTGTTCATAGAGGGCGGCAACAGGGCGAGGGATGCGGTGGAGCCTCGGCGGCTGCCCGCGCAAGGATGAGCAGGTTCGCGCTGGCCGGCACGAATGGACGGACCTGCTCTTACGTTGTTCTGAAGGCGTGGACCGAGGAATGCAGACCAGCCCAAGCCCAACCTCTTCGTGTTTCCGCGACCGCGACGATGTCCTGCAGGATCGCGAGCTCCTCGAAGCCATCGTGTCGTCCTGCGACGACGCGATCTTCTCGGTCTCCGAGGACGCCGTCATCACCAGCTGGAATCCGGCGGCGGAGCGCCTCTACGGCTACACGAGCCACGAGATCCTCGGTGCGTCTCCCGAGATCCTGGCGCCGCCCGACCTCATCGCCGAGGTGGCCAGTTTCGTCGCGCGCACGCTCGGCGGGGAGAGCATCGTCGACGTCGAGACGCGCAGGCGCTCCAAGGACGGACGTCTGCTCGACATCTCGGTGACGAATTCGCCGCTTCGCGACGCGCACGGGCGCATCTGCGGAGTCTGCGCGGTGCATCGCGACATCGGCGAACGCAAGCGCGCGCAGCGCCGGATGGAAGAGCTCGCAGCCGACCTGGAGCGGCGCGTCGACCACCACAGCTCCGAGCTCGCGCTGGCCAACCGCGACCTGCGCGAGTACGCCTACACCATCGCGCACGACATCCGCACGCCGCTGCGGGCCATCGCCGGGTTCGCTGCGGTCCTGGCCGATAGTCACGGCCACAACCTGGACGAGGAAGGCCGCCGCGTTCTCGACGTCATCCAGCGCAACACCGAGGAGGTCGGGAGGCTGATCGATTCGTTCGTCTCGCTGACGCGGCACGGCGAGGCCGAGCCGACGCGCACCGACGTGGACATGCGACAGCTCGTCGCCGGCTGCGTGGCCGAGCTCGCTGCGGAGCGCCAGGGGCGCGACGTGCGCATCGACATCGGCGATGTTCCGCCGTGCGTGGGCGATCCGGTGATGCTGCGTCAGGTCTGGATGGCCCTTCTCTCCAATGCGCAGAAGTTCACCGCTTCGCGCGAGCACGCCAGCATCGAGATCGGAAGCGAGCGCGTCGATGGCCGGGCCGTCTACTTCGTCCGAGACGACGGTGTCGGCTTCGACATGGCCAACGCCGAGCGCGTGTTCGGTCTCTTTCAGCGCGCGCATCGCTCGGACGAGTACGAGGGCATGGGCGTCGGTCTGGCCGTGGCCCTGCGCATCATCGAGCGGCACGGCGGCCGCATCTGGGCGCAGTCGAAACCCGGTGCCGGAACCACCGTGCGTTTCCACGTGGGTCAGGCATGAGCCCCGAAGAAGGCTTCGAGGGCCCGGCCGAGATCCTTCTGGTCGAGGACAACCCCGCCGACGTGGAGCTGACGCTGCGCGCGTTCCGCAAGAACGGCCTCAACGCGCGCATCAAGGTCGTCACCGACGGGCTGGAAGCCGTCCAGTATCTGTTCGGCGAGGGCCGCTTCAAAGGGAGGAATGTCGAGGAGTCTCCCAAGCTGGTGCTGCTGGACCTGAAGCTCCCGGTTCTGGACGGCGTCGAGGTCCTGCGGCGCATCCGCGGCGACGCGCGCACGCACAACGTTCCGGTGGTGGCTCTTACATCGTCCGTCCTGGATCGCGACGTGCTCGAGACCTACGAGCTCGGCGTCAACAGCTACATCGTCAAGCCTGTGGACTTCCAGCAGTTCAACGAGGCCGCGCGCGTGATCGGATCCTACTGGCTGCTGCTCAACAAGGCGCCGCCGGCGCGGACCGGATCCTGGCGGCCCTAGGCGCGGCACAGCACGCGCTCACGACCAGAATTCGTCGACCTCGTACAGGTTCCATACGAACTCGTGGATCTCGACGATCCTTCCATCCTGGATGCGCATGCGCAGGCAGGTAGGGTTGTCCAGCGTCTTGCCATTGCGCTCGCCATGGCCGCGAAACAGCGCCACCGCCCAGCGGTCGTTGGCCACCACGTCCTCGAGCTCGAGGTGAAAGCTGCCCGCTGTCAGCGACTTCACGTTCATGAGGAAGCCGAGTACAGCCTGGCGGCCCTCGTGGCGGCCGGCCAGCGCGCCGCGCTTGCCCGGGAACTCCCAGGCGGCATGCTCGGGAAGAGCGCGCTCGATGGTCTGCATATCCGCATCGCGAAAGGCCCGAAACAGGTCGCGTACCAGAGTGGCGTTGGGGTGCTCGCTCATGCTCGTTCCTCCATCGGACCGCTCTTTGGCACGCCACTACCGGCGGAGCCAGCGACGGTGAGCGCCGCGACTCATATCAGGCGCGGCCAGCCCTGCCGGCTCTGGACATGGCGAACCTGAAGCTGCGCTTCTCCGTTCTCGTCATGATCGTCGCCGTCGCGGTGCGTCTTCTTGCATGGCAGGAGGCGTCGAGCTCGCCGCTGGTGCATCTGGAACGCTGGCCCGCCAGCGAGATGAACCTGATGCATCGATGGGCTCAGCAGGTTGCCGCCGGCGACTTCCTGCTGCGCCGCAGCGTCGTGCCGGACCTGGGCTACCTGGTGTGCACGCGCAAGGAGCTGTCCGCGCGCCCGGCCGGAGCCTGCGGCGGCGACGTCGTCGCCGAGCGCACGCGCGCGTGGCTCGAGCCCGCCGAGCTCTGGCAACAGCCGCTGTATCCGTACCTGGTCGGCGCCGTCTACGCCGCGGCAGGCTCATCGGATGCGCGCATCGTGCTGCTCGCGCAGGCGGGGTTGGGAGTGCTCGCCTCGCTGCTGGCGATGGCGGTCGCCACGCGCATGTTCGGCGCGGCTTCGGGAATCGGCGCGGGCGTGATCGCGGCGCTGGCCGGCAGCGCCATCCATCACGAGATGCTGCTGGTGCAAAGCTCGGTGGCCGGATTCGCCGTGCTTCTCTCGTTGTGCGCCGTGCTGCGGGCGGTGGCAGTTCCCGCATCGCTGCCGCGCGCATTCGTGGCCGGCGCGAGCGCCGGAGCGCTGGTGCTGCTCTCGCTGTCGGCCTTGCTCTTCGTCGCCGCAGCGCTGACCTGGTCGATGCTGGCGGTGCGGCGGGCATCGGCGGCGGATGCCCGCTCGCCGGCGATGCTCTTCGGCGCGGTGTTCACCGCCGGTATTCTCATGGTCGTCGCGCCGCTGATGGTTCGCAACGTCTCGGTCGGTCTTGCCCCGCTCGGCTGGCCGCCTGCGGCTTCGCTCGCGTTCATCCATGGCAATGCTCCGGGCGCCGGCATACGCGGCCTGGTACGCAGTCCGGATGCGCCGGCCATCGTCGCCGAGGCGGGCCTGGAGCCGCATGGCGTGGTGCGCGCGACGCTGGCTCGCTACCAGAGTCCGGGCCCGTGGGCGCAATTGCTCGCGGCCAAACTGGCCGCGTTCGGGCACTGGTACGAAGCCGCTTCCGATTCGAACTACGCCTACTTCCAGCGTCTGCTCCCGGCTACCGCGCACATGACGCTGAGCTGGTCTGCGCTGCTCGGACTCGCTGCGATGGGCGCGGCCTTCTCGCTGCGTACTGCTCCCGCGCTGCTGCTTCCTGTGGCGTGGGCGGCGACGACGGCGATGGTGTACGTGGCATTCGTTCCGTCGGCACGAGATCGACTTCCTGCCGCGCTGGCGCTGGCCCCGCTTGCCGGGCACGGCGCCGCGCTGCTGGCCGCGTGGCTGCGGCAGCGAGATCTGTGGCGGTTGGCAACGGGCGCGGCGCTGGCAGCCGGCGTGGCCGCATTGTCGATGGCGCCGTGGGAGGCTTCCTTCGGACTGATTCGCACCGACTTCTACAACGTCACCAATCGCATCGCGCTCGAGTTGACCGGCGAGGCGATGGCCCGCGGCGACGCCGGCGCTGCACTCGCCATCACCGAGAAGCAGCTGCGCGCCGAGCCCGACTCGCTGCGCGAGGTTCCGGCCGGTGCGGAGCTGGGACTGGACGCGTGGGTGGCTACGGCCGCCGGCGGCTTCGCCAGCATCTACCGCCGCGCCGCGGACCTCCTGGCCGCGGCCGGCAACGAGGAAGTGGCCGCGCAGCGTGCCGCGCGCGCCGAGGTTCTCGAGACCGTCGCTCGCGAGTGGAAGAACGCGCCGCGCAAGATGCCACCGGCGGCCGAGCCGCCCGCCGGCGGGCCCTCACCAGCCGCGGCGTCACCGCCCGCTGCACCCACCGTGACTCGGACGCCGCCGGGCGAGGCGAAATCACCGGGCGGCGCGGCGGCCGCGCATTGACGGATCCTCCGGCGTGGGGCCCGGGCGTCACCCACGAAAGGGATGGCCACGGAAAAATTTCCGCGCTCACCACTGCGGCCCCTTGATCGCAAAATGGCCGTGCTTAACTCGACCCTGCAAACGATTTCTCCGCAGGAGGTACGGGACAGTGAGAGCAATGACGACATGGATGCCGGGCCGCGAGATCACGGCCCTTCACCGCGAGCTCGACGACATGGTCGGACGTTTCTTCGGTGACAACGGCCATGACGCCAACGGCACTCCCGCGGCGGTTCGCCGGTGGGTGCCGGCCATCGAATCGTTCGTCCGCGACGATCAGATCGTGGTACGGGCCGATCTTCCGGGCATCGATCCGGAACAGGTCGACATCACGGTCGAGGGCAAGCGCCTGACCATCAAGGGCGAGCGCCGGGACCAGCGCGAAGATACGCAGGACGGTCGCGTCTACCGCGAGGTCGCCTACGGATCCTTCGAGCGGACCCTCATGCTTCCGTGGGACGTCGATGGCGAGGCCGTTCAGGCGGCCTACAAGGACGGTGTTCTGGAAGTGACCATCAAGACTCCCGCCAAGGTTCAGCCGAAGCGGATTCCAGTCACGACCCACTGATGCTTGCGCGCGGCGGGCACCGGGAACTTCCGGCGCCCGCCGCTTCTTTTTTCCCTCCGCGCCTTCGCAGCGGGAAATGTACCGGGTACGTTCTCTCTGCATGGCCAAGGCTGACCTGAAGATCGGCGTCGCGCTCGGCGGCGGCGGCGCAGCCGGCATCGCCTGCGTCGGCGTGCTCGAAGAGCTTTTGGCTGCAGGCATTCGTTTTCACTGCGTCGCCGGAACCAGTGCCGGTGCCGTCGTCGGTGCGGCGCTCGCCGCCGGAAGGCTCGACGAGTTCGAGCGCATCATGACGTCGCTGACGCGTGGCCGCGTGATGTCGCTGTTCGATGCGGTGTGGCCTCGCTCAGGCCTTCTGGCCGGCAGGCGCGGCATCGACCTGATCCAGCCGGTGATCGGCCGGCGCATCGAGTACCTGCCCATCAAGTTCGCTGCCGTCGCCACGGACCTGGACAGCGGCGACGAGGTCATCCTGGAAGCGGGTCCGGTCGACGAAGCGATCCGTGCCAGCGTCGCCATTCCCGGCATCTTTCGTCCTCACGTCATCGAAGGCCGCGTGCTGGTCGACGGCGGCCTCTCCAACCCGATCCCGGTCAGCGTCGCCCGCCGCCTGGGCGCCGACTTCGTCATCGCCATCAGCATGCTGCGGCCCTCGGGCGTGGTCGAGATCACGGCCAGCTCGACGTCGGAGTCGGCGACGCCTCTGGATCCGCACGAGCCGCTTGCCGAAGACGAGGACACGCAGGCGCTGCATCGACTCGGCGAGGAACACCTGGGCATCGTGCAGATCCTGACCAAGGCGAGCGTGGTCGTGCAGTCGCACATCGCAGCGGCACGCTTCCGCGACGATCCTCCCGACGTGTTCATCTCGCCGCGCGCTGCCAACATCGGCATCTTCGAGCTGATGCGCAGCGGCGAGGCCGTGCAGGCCGGCCGCGAGATGGGCAAGCGCGCTCTGCCCAGCGTGCTGCAGGCCATTGATCGCGAACGTTCCCGCCGCTCCCGCCTCGGATACCGCCTGCGCCGCGCCGCCGGCCTGCGCTGAAGCTGGAAGGCTGCGCCAGCGGTGGAAAGCCGCCGCCACATCTGAAACGTTGCGCGGCGAATGGCCGCTCCCAGCGACAGCAGGAAGCCGCGTCCCCGGCGCACGCAGCCGCAGCCTGTGCCCGAAAGCGGCGGTCTGGTCGGATCGCAGATCGCGCTGCTGTCGGCGATGGCCTCGATCACGGGCGAAGCGGCCACCGGCGCGCTGCGCCGCGTGCTCGATCTTACCGGCGATCCGCTCGGCGTCGGTCGGCTTCTGACCGGCCCGGCCAACCCGATGTCGCTGGCGCGCGAGGCCGGCAACTACATTCGCGAGCTGCGCGAGCTGGCAGGGCTTACGCGCGCCGATCTGGCGCGCGCGCTCGAGCTCGGCGACACCTCGGTGATGGATGCCGTCGAGGCCGGCACCGCCACCCTCTCCTTCGATCTCATCCTTCGTCTGGCCGCCATCGTCGCGCGCAACGATCCCGTCCCGGCGGTGCTGCGGCTGACGCGCACCTACAATCCGGCAGTCGCCAAGCTGCTCGACGACTGGGGCATGGGCCGCCTGCCGCTGCAGCTCGAACGCGAGCGCGCCTTCGTCAACATCCTGCGTGGCAACGACCAGGCTCGCGATCTGACCGACGAGGAGTTCGAGCGCGTGCTCGCATTCACGCGCAAGGCCTTCGAGATGGCGCTTCATTTCGCCTACCAGGACGACGCCGGTGCCGACGGCGGCAAGGAGGGAAAGGGCCGATGATCCGTTTCTACTACGGCTCGGGCTCGCCGTTCGCGTGGCGCGTCCAGCTCGCACTCGAAGAGAAGAACATTCCGTACGAGCCCGTGCTTCTCAGCTTCGGTGCGGGCGATACGCAAAAACCCGACTACCTGGCCATCAGCCCGCACGGCAAGGTTCCGGCCATCGTCGACGACTCGCTCGTCCTCTACGAATCCCAGGCCATCCTCGAGTACCTCGAGGAGCGTCATCCGAGCCCGCCGCTCCTGCCCAAGGATCCGGCTTCGCGCGCAAGGGTGCGCATCGAGGAGCTCGAATGCACGATCTACGTCTTCGAGGCCTTCCGCGTGGTCGGGCAGCAGATGTTCTTCACTCCTGCCGACCAGCGCGACGAGAAGACGCTGGCCGAGCGCAAAGCCGACGTCCACGCCCAGCTGCTTGGTCTCGAGGCGCGCGCTCGCGAGCGCGGCGGCCAGTACATCGCCGGCAATGCGCTGACGCGCGCCGATCTGACCTGGCTTCCCGTGGTCGAGATCTGCGGCCGCGCCAGGATCACGCTCGAGCAGGCCGAGGCGCCCTGGCTGCTGGCCTGGCGCGATCGCATGCGGCAGCGCCCTTCCTACGAGCGCTCCTACCCGCCACACTGGCGCAAGTAGCGCATGGGCCGAGCAGAGCAGCAGCCGGACGGAAACGGCCTGGAGCCGCGCAACGCCGAATCGCTGCATGATCCCCGCGACGATGCCGGCGATTGCGGCAAGGCGGCGTCGTCAACCGACGCCGGCAGTCCAAGACCGCGACGACGGCGGCGACGCTGGCCGTGGGTGGTGATGGTGCTGGCGATCTGCACCGTTGCCGGTCTGCGCGTGGCCCTGCCGACCCTGGTCGAACGAGGCGCAGCCTACGGCTCGCGCTACTGGCTGGGACTGCCCGTGCGCATCGACAACGCCGACTTCGCCCTGCTGCAGGGCAGCGTCGTCCTCGAGGGCATCAGCATCGGCGCGCGTCCCGATGCAGTGACTCCGCAGGATGCGGCGCTGGAGCCCCCGCCTATCGATGCAGCGGCGGCACTGCTGCACCTCGGCCGCATCTCGGCTCGGATCTCGTGGCGCGAGCTTCTCGACGGAACGGTGCGTGTACTCGAGCTGGCGGTGGACAAACCCTCGGTGCGCGTGGAGCGCGAAACCGATGGCAGCATCGATCCGCTCCGGCATGCCGCGCCGCTGGCGCCGCCGAGCGCCGAGACCGAAGAACCGGCATCGGGGGCGCCATGGAAGGTGCTGGTCGAACGCTTCGCGCTTGCCGGACCCGACGTGCGCATCGTCGATCCCGCCAGCGGCGAGAATCTTCTCGAACTCGGCCTCGAGGATTTCTCCCTTGACGACGTCGCCGTCGATGACGGCCGCTTCGGACTCGGCAATCTCGGCATCCGCGGTCCCAAGCTGCGCGTGCGGCGCGACCTCGTCGTCGGCGGGCCGGCGTCCGCGGACCCGCCGAAGACGACGGCGCCGACTCCCGCGCCGGACGCCGCCGGCGGCGGCTACTCGCTGGACCAGATCCACATCGAGCGTGCCATCCTGACCTGGATCACCGACGCCGGGCCCGTCGACGTCGCGCTGGCTCTGGACGCGCGCGAGATCACTGCCGATCAGGGCAGGACGTTTCCGCTGGATCTTCAGCTCGAGATCCAGTCGGGCAGGATCGCACTGAAGGGCGACGTCGGAATCCTGCCGCCATCCTATGCAGGGACGGTTGCTTGGAACGGGCTGCCGTTCCCGCCGCTGCTTCTGGCATCGGTGCCGCAACTCGCGCCGTGGCTGCGCGCCGCCAACTCCACCGCCGAGCTTCGCATCGATGGCGACTTCGCAGGAGCCAAGGGCACGCCGGCAATGCAGGTGGCGGGTCACGTTCGCATCGATGCCGTTGCCGTTTCCGATCCGCTCGGACAGGAGCTGGCGATCGGATGGAAGGAGCTCGAAGTCGACATCGAGAAGGCCGACGTGCCCATCCCCGAGGAAGGCAAGCCTTCGCGCGCGACCATCGTCGCCCTGCGCAAGCTGCGGCTGCTCGAGCCGAAGATCAGCTACACGCGCCCGTCGCCGGCGCTCGACAAGCTGCTCGGTCTCGACACCGCCACCGCCACGGCCGAAGCGGCCAAGCCTGACGACGCGACCGACGAGCCGGTGGTCGTGGCGGTCGGCGAGAAGGAGCAGCCGGCAGCCGGCGGGCCGTTGCAGCTCGCCGTCGCGTCGCTGGAGCTGGCCGGCGGCGACATCGAAGGCTACGACAGGACGCTCGAGCCCGCCGGCCATACGCGCCTCCGCAACCTGTCGCTGACGGCGCAGGACGTGCGCTTTCCCGATGCCGCCGCCAGCAACGTGCGGCTTGCCGGCACGCTTCCCGAGACCGCGCGCCTCACCGTTGCCGGCGACCTGCGCAGCGGCAACCAGGGTGATTTCACCGTCGAGCTCGAAAAGCTGGACCTGCCGCCGCTCGGAAGTTTCACCAGGGGATACGGCGCCAATCTGGAATCGGGACAGTTCTCGACCAGGACCAGGATCAAGCTGCGCGGCAGCAAGATCGAGGTCACCAACGACCTGCTGCTGCACAAGCTGGGGATCTCGCTGCAGGACCCCAAGACGTTCGAGAAGAGCTTCGGGGTGCCAGTCGATCTCGCGCTCGCGCTCCTGCGTGATCCTGCCGGCAACATCCGTCTGTCCATCCCGGTCAAGGTGGACGAGAAGGGAGCCGAGGTTCCGGTCGCTGCGATCCTGGCGCGCGCGCTGCGACAAGCGCTCATCGGCGCGGTGACGGCGCCGCTGAAGATGGTCGGCGCGGTCTTCTCGGGCATCGGCAAGGACGAGTCGGCCAGCACGTTCTCGTTCGATCCGCTGCCGAGCCGAGCGGGCACTGCCGAGCCCGCCGGCGACGAGGGCAAGAGGCTGGACGGCATGGTCAAGCTCTTGAAGGACAGGCCTTCCCTCGGCCTCGAGCTGCGCGGGCGTGCCGGTCCCGAAGACCGCGACGTTCTCGCCGAGCAGATTCTCATCGAGCTCCAGCGCGACGACGAGGATCTTCCCGAAGTCGAGGGCGCGGGATTTCTGGCGCGGCGGCGCATCGGGCAGGCCATCGACAAGCGGGCCAAAGGCAAGGTCGCCGAGCTTTCCGACGAGGACCAGGCGCTCTATCAGCGCTACATCGCCGCCGTCGAAGTCCCCAAGGAGCGGTTCGATGCGCTGGCCACCGCGCGCGCCGAGCGCGTGCGCGCGCTCCTGCTCGAGAAGGGTGTGGCCGAGAAGCGCGTCAGCATCGGCCACATCGAGCCCGCCGGCGCGCCCGGCATCGTCCTCGGCTTCCAGTCATAAGGGGACAGTCCCCTTATGATCTACCGCGCCAGGAAGGGCGTGACCGCGTCGAGCACCATGCGCGGCCGCTCCTCGTGCGGCATGAGCGAGGCGTTGGGGATGCGCACGAAGCGAGCCGGCGGCTTGAACTGCTGCGCCATCGGCTCGGCGCGATCGACCGGGAAGGTCGGATCGTCCTGCCCCCATAACAGCATCGTGGCCGCACGGATGTCGCCGTGTTTCTGCGCCAGGCCGTCGACGACGTCCCACTCGATGCCGCGCAGGTAACCGAGCGCGCCCTCGACGCGCCGTCGCGACGTCAGCAGCGGCTCGGTGTACGGGCCGAGGTTGGTCGGATCGTCGAACAGCACCGGGTCCGAATAGAACGCGCCGAAGCCCATCGAGGACTTGAGGAACGACTTCAGCTTCATCGGCATCGCAAAGCTCATGCTGGCGCCCGGCAGCGCGGCGATGCGCTGGTACATCTGGATCCATGGCGGGCGGTGGCCGGGGATCTCGGTGTTGATGAGGGCCAGTCCGGCCACGCGCTCGCCATGCTGCAGCGCCACCAGGCGAGCAAGCGTGGCGCCGGTGTCGTGCGCGATGATCGAATAGCGCTCCAGGCGCAGGGTATCGAAGAGGGCCGCGAGCCGTCGCGCCTGCGCGGTGAAGCGGAAGTCCGTCTTCGCCGACCACTGGCTGTCGCCGAGGCCGGGCAGGTCGACGACGTAGCAGCGATACTTCGCGGCCAGCTCCGGCAGCAGGCGTCTCCATGTGTAGCCATGCGTGGGATAGCCGTGGATGAAGACGAGCGCCGGGCCGTCGCCGAGCTCGCGTACCATGATGGCCGCATCGTCGATCGGATGGAGCCGCGCGGGCGCCGCGGCGTAGGCGGCTTCGGGAGTCTGGGATTGCATGTTCTTCCTTGCGGCGGATAAGGGGTCGGGCCAGCCGACGCCCGCTTGCCGGGGCCCGTCTCATCGCGGCTCGCGCGCTCGCCGCTGAACGTGCCGGTGAACGTTGCGGGCCCAAAGGTGCCTGTACTCCTCTCGACGACCCGGCCTCAGATCACTCCGGTACGACGAAGCTCCCCGATCTCCTCAGCCGACAGGCCAATCTCCCGGTAGACCTCGTCGTTGTCCACGCCCAATTCGGGCGCAGCGCGTATGGCCACTTCGGGCGATCCGCCCATCTTGATCGCCATGCCTGGGATCTCCATGCGGCCGCGCCTGGGATGGTCGATGCCGACGACCATATTGCGCGCCCGGAGATGCTCGTTGGCGAACAGGTCGACCGAATCCAGCACGGCGCCGCAGGGAACGCCGGCTTCGCCGAGCAGGCGCATGGCCTCGTGCTTATCGTGACGGCGGGTCCATCCCTCGATCATCGTGCTGACTTCGGCCCAGTGATTTCCTCGTTCGCGCTGTTCCTCGAAACGCTCGTCGCCGACCAGCTCGGGACGGCCGATCGTGACCAGCAGGGCATGCCACATCCGCAGCGTGCTGATCATCAGATAGATGTAGTCGTTGGGGCCGCCGCCGCGGGTCGGGTACAGGTCGGTGGGACACAGCAGGCCCATGCGGTTGCCGTAACGCATCGCCGCCATCCCGCCGGTGAGGTAGTGGGCCACCAGTGCCGAGCGCATGAACCCGAACATCGCATCCTGCATCGACACCTCCACCGACTGCCCGCGTCCGGTGCGAAGGCGCTCGATGTAAGCGGCCAGCACCGCCATTCCCAGATGCAGGCCCGCGCCCGTGTCGCCGAAAGTGACACCGGGCTTCAGGGGCGGCGTCTCGGGAGTGCCGGTTACCGACAGCACGCCGCCGGTGGCCTGCCCGATCATGTCGAAGCTTTTGTAGGCGGCGTACGGCCCCCAGGATCCGAAACCCTTGACCGACGCATGGATGATGTCGGGTTTGATCGCGCGCAGCTGCTCGTAGCCGAAGCCGAGATCCTCGATCACGCCGGCGGCGTAGTTTTCGGTCACGATATCGGCCTTCGCCACCAGCCGCCGAAACAGCTCACGCCCCCGCTCGGTCTTGAGGTCGAGCGTGATCGATCGTTTGTTGGAGTTGAAGAGGACGAAGTAGATGGAGTCGGCGTCGGGGCGCTCGCGGATCATGCTGCGGCCGGGCTCGCCCGCCGGCGGCTCGACCTTGATCACGTCGGCGCCGAGCCACGCCAGAAGCTGCGTGCACGACGTTCCCGCTTCCCATTGTGTCAGGTCGACGACGCAGACCCCGTCCAACGCTGCCATTGGTAACCTCCTTCACTGCCCGGACATGCACGCCGAGAGCTAGCATGTCTCATCGGCCCGAAACACTCGCTCAACCGGGAAGATACCGTCGGGAATCAAGTCGATATCCGTTGCGTTGCGTTCAGCCATCGCTCAGCATTCGCTGGCTGCGCGGGGGCGGGGCATCTTGGGCAATCCTACGAGTTTGGAGCCGAAGCCTGGGGTTTCGAGTGGGACACGAGCGACTGCCCGTCGCTACCTGATGTCCGTCGCCGGCGTGTCAGCTGCGCTGGCGCTGACTCTGTGGGTGCCGATTCTTCGCGACCGGCTGACCTTCTTCCTGTTCTGGCCGCTGATCTTCGTGGCTGCCTTCGTCGGCGGCCGCGGGCCCGGCATCCTGACGACCGTACTGTCTGCGGTGGCGGTCCTCTTCCTGATGCCGGCAAACAACCGGACCACCGCCGGGTTCCTTGCGACGGTGATCGCCTTCGTCAGCAGCGGGGCGATGGCGGTCTTCCTCGCATTGTGGCGCGAGCAGGCCGAAGAGCAGCTGCGCGCGGCGGCCGCTACCGCCAACAACGCACTGCGCGAAGCGGAGGTCGCGGCGCGCGCCAAGGACGCGTTCCTGGCCACGATCTCCCACGAGTTGCGCACGCCCCTGTCGCCGATCCTTGCGTGGGTGGGAATGCTGCGCTCCGGCGGTCTGACTCCGGACCAGGCCGATCGCGCGCTCGAGGTCATCGATCGCAACGTGCGCATCCAGGCCCAGCTGATCGAGGACCTGCTCGACGTTTCTCGCATCATCGAAGGCAAGATGCGCCTGGAGACTCGCAACGTCGCGGTCGCCGCGGTGGTGCAGAACGCGATCGAGACGATGCGGCCGGCGGCGCAAGCCAAGGAGATCCAGCTCGAAATGCAGCTGGACGACCTTCCCTGCACCGTGGCCGGGGACCCGGACCGGCTGCAGCAGATCGTCTGGAATCTGCTCTCCAATGCCGTCAAGTTCACGCCCCGCGGCGGGTGCGTTCGCGTGTCCGTGCAGCGCGCCGATTCCTGCGTCGAGATCGTCGTCGCCGATACCGGATGCGGAATCGCCGCAGAGCTGCAGCCCTATCTCTTCGACCGCTTCTGGCAGGCCGACGTCTCTGCCGACCGAATCCACGGCGGCTTGGGCCTGGGACTTTCCATCGTCCGGCATCTGACCGAGCTGCACGGCGGAACCGTGCATGCCGGCAGCGATGGCGACGGACGGGGCAGCACGTTCACCATCCGGCTTCCGCTCCTGCCGCGGGCTCGCGCCGAGGCCGGGCAGGATGAAACCGACCGGCCGAGCGTGCGGCAAACCGATGGCTTCGCGGCCGTCTCGCTGGTGGGGCTGGAGATCCTGGTCGTCGACGACGAGCCTGACTCCAACGAGGTCATTCGGCTCATGCTGGCCGGTCGCGGAGCCGAGGTGCGCGTCGCAGCATCCGCGGCACACGCGATGGAACAGCTGCTCGCGCGCGTACCCGATGCGCTGGTCTGCGACATCGGCATGCCCGTCGAAGACGGCTACTCGCTGATTGCCAGAATACGAGCCGCGTCCGAGCCGTTGTGCCGGCTGCCGGCCATCGCCTTGACGGCCTACGCCTCGGTCGAGGATCGCATACGGCTGCTGTCCGCGGGCTTTCAGGTCCACGTGGCCAAACCGGCCGATCCCGACGAGCTTGTCGCTGCGGTCGCCGTCGTCACCGGCCGAACCCTGGAGCTGGACGACGAGTTCTCCGCCACCGGCGAGTCTTGACGCGACAGTCCCCTTCAAGCTGGGGTGCTGCATCGTCGCGACGCTGGCGCGACGCCTCCGCGTCGAACCAGTAGACCAAGGTCGACTTTGCTCTGTCTCGAGATCCTCGAGGGGACTGCCCCCTCCAAGGCTGAAAGGCGCGATCACATCGCGGCGGAGGAAGGCTCCTCGTCTCGCGCCGCGGTGCCGGAGGCGGACAGGTGGAGCGCGTTCTCGATCACGCCGATGTGCGAGTACGCCTGCGGGTAGTTGCCGAGCGCGACACGCGATCGAGAGTCGTACTGCTCCGAGAGCAGGCCGGTGGGACCGGCAAGCGCGGTGATCTTGCGGAACAGCTGCCAGGCATCCTGGTGGCGCCCGACGGCCAGATACGCATCGACCAGCCACGACGCGCAGAACACGAAGGGCCCTTCGATACCGGGCAGGCCATCATCGAAGCGGTAACGATAGACCGCCGCGCCATCGAGAAGCTCGCGCTCGACGGCCTCGACCGTGCGCACGAAGCGGCGGTCGGACGGATCGATGAGGCCGGTCAATCCGGTCAGCAGCGCGGCCGCGTCCAGATCGTCGCATCCGTAGGCGGTCGTGAACGCGCCGGCCTTGGCACTCCAGCCGTTCTCGAGCACGTCGTCGGCGATCGTGTCGCGCAAGGCGGCCCACTGCGGCCGCTCCTCTTCGAGCAGGCCGTGCGCGATCTTGATGGCGCGGTCCAGCGTCAGCCAGCACATGGTGCGCGAGTGCACGTGATGGCGCGGTGCCATGCGGATCTCCCAGATGCCGTGATCGGGCTCCTGCCAGCGCTCCTGCACCGCGGCGGCCATCGCCTCGACCAGGCGCCAGTGCCGCGTCGACAGCGGCGCCTCGCGAATCAGCAGCTCGTGCACGAGGTCGACGATGGGACCGAACACGTCCAGCTGCACCTGGTGCGCGGCCGAGTTGCCCACGCGCACCGGACGGCTTCCGCGGTATCCGCCGAGCTCGCCGATCTCCGCGTCCGGCGCCACCGCCTCGCCATCGACGCCGTACAGGGGCCGCAGTGCGGCCGGCGAGTGCGAGTGCTTCACCACCGCCAGCACCCAGTCCAGGAAGTGCAGCGCCTCGGTCTGGCTGCCTAGCTTGACCAGCGCGATGGCACTGAGCGCACCGTCGCGCAGCCAGCAGTAGCGATAGTCCCAGTTGCGCGGCCCGCCGAGCTGCTCGGGGAGCGAGGTCGTCGGCGCGGCGACGATCCCGCCGGTGGGGTCGTACGTCAGGGCCTTGAGCACGATCAGCGAGCGCGCGACCGCCTCTTCCCAGCGTCGGCCGAACGTGCCGGCGCCGATCCACTCCTCCCAGAACGCGCACGTGTCGGCGAGCGCCCGCTCATCGTGCTCAAGGCCCTGACGTACGACCCCACCGGCGG
>DASPNH010000097.1:0-44389 GCA_035626675.1 Binatia bacterium | reverse complement strand
ACGCGCGAGGGACGCTTCGATCCCGACCAGCTCGCGTCCATCGTCGAGGCCAGGCTGCGCGGCGCGGGCGTGGACAAAATTGGACCGCAGGTGATCGACGAGATCGTCGCGCGCGCCGGTACCAATGCCGGCGAGGTCCTGCAGGAGGTCGATCGCCTGGTCCTTGGCCTGCAGGATCCGTCGCGAATCGCCATCGAAGACGTGCGGGCCGGAATGCGAGACCTGGCGCAAACATGGGTCTTCGACTTCACGGGTGCCGTGAGCGAGCGGCGACTGGCCGACGCCGAACGCATGATCGAGCGGCTGTTGGGTTCGGGCGAGCCGCCGCTTCGACTGACCGCGCTGCTGGCCACGCACGTCGGCGACCTGATGGAAGTGCGTCCGATGCTCGACCTGCTCCCGCGCGGCGCCATGCAGATGAAGGCCGACAAGCTGCTGTTCGGTCCCATGCAGTCGCTGCCCGAGAGCTTCCGGCGCAAACATCCTTCGTGGCGCGGCTACTTCCGTCTCAAAGCCGCATCCAATTTCGACAAGGACGAGCTGCTGCGGCTGCACGGCGAGATCGTCCGGCTCGACCTGTCGCTCAAGAGCACTCGCACCGACCCGCTGCTTCTGTTCTCGCGTCTGCTGCAGAGCGCGTGCCGGCTTCCGGCTCGAGGACGCGGTTAGGCGTGCATTGCAAACCGGGGGCTGTGTGCTAGCGTCTAGGGGTGACGCTGGGCTCGAGGGTCCGGTGTGTGGTGGGTGGATGAGGGACAGGCACCGGTCTACGGATGCCGTTCCGGTGGAGGCAGGCGGATGGATGCGGCGGCGGCGTTTGGACTTTCCCGCGAACCTTTTCAGCGTAATTGCGAGACCGACGAGCAGTGCCTGCCCAACCCGCTGGCTGCGCTGCTATCCGAGCTTCAGGCAGGCTTGCGCTCGCCGCAGGGCCTCAGCGTTCTGATCGCCGAGGAAGGCAGCGGCAAGACCCTACTGGCACGCATTTTCGCGCGCCGGCTCGCCGGCCGCGCGCGCGCTGCGCTCATCGCCTCTCCGGGTCCCACCGTTGCCACCATCGTTCGTGACGCGCTCGGCCAGCTCGGCGTCGACCTGACCGCAGGCTCGTCCGAAGACGAGCTCGTGCGCACTCTCATCGATGTTGCCACGCGACGCGCCGCTGGCGGCGGCTCCACTGCCATCGTCATCGACGACGCGCATCGTCTCTCGCCGCAGACGCTGGCAGGCCTCGCGCGCCTGTTCTGCGAGGAGGCCGAAGAGCCGCCCTGCCTTCACCTCTTCCTTTTCGGACGGCCCGATCTCCTCGACCGCATGAACGCGACGGCCGACCGGGCACTTCTCGAACACCTTCTACAGATCTGTCGCATCGAGCCTCTCGGCGTGCGCGATTGCATCCGCTACCTGGAGCGGCGCCTGGCCGCCGCGGCCGGTGAGCTGGCAACGCTGTTTGCGCCCGAGGCCATCGACGACCTCATCGTGGCCGGCGGCGGCCGGGTCCTGCGGCTGGAGTCGCTGGCCGCAGCGGCGCTGGAACGAGCGGCACGTGCGGGCAGCGGACAGGTTCGCAGCGAGCACGTGCATACGTGGAGCGGAGCGGAGGGAACAGCCATGGCAGGTGAGCAGCAGAAGTTGCGTCTGGATCGTCTGGCCGATGGGCAGGACGACGACGAGGTTTCCTGGGGCGACGAGGGCGAAGAGGACGAGTGGACCACCGACGACGGGTCGCGCGACGAAGTGCGTCTGTCGTGGGGCGCATCGGACGAGGACGACGAGGAATCGTTCCAGGCCGGTGACGAAGAAGAAGACGAAGAGTCACCGCCGCCGCGCAAGCGCGAGTCGCGGCGCGGCAGCGTCATCTTCATGGGAGTCTTCAGCGCCGCGGCCTGCGTGCTGCTGACATGGGCTGCCAACAGCATCGAGTCGCCCGAGCACGACGCCGCTCCGGGACGCACGACCGAAATGTTTCCGAAGACCGTGGCATCGGAGCCGACCGAGATCGTGCGCCTGCCGGTGCCGGCGCCGCGCAAGGCGGCGGCCGAGAAGCCCGACGGCGATGACAGGCAGGCACGGCCGGACGCCAACGCCCACCTTGCCCTTTGGTCTTCACGCGACACCAGCATCGATACGCACACCGAGGACGAGGTCGAGATCCGCGAACTGGACGCCGAGGTGCCCGAGTACGACGGCGAGGTGATGTGGGAAGAGGAGCTGGCCGCCAGCGAGCGCGAAAAGCCCCGCTTCCCCAAGCGCGACCTTGCCGAAAGGGAGAAGGCCGCACGCGAAGCCGCCGAGCGCGACAGGAACGCCCGGGAAGCGGCCGAGCGTGCATCGACCCAGACCGCGCAGCGCGACGGCCGCGCAGCAGCGATGCCCCCTGGTGCATTCGGCGACGCGCGGGCCGATGGCGGCAAGGCGCCGGCCGGCATCGCTGAAGCGATGGGCGGCGGCGCGTCCGACGTCGACGAGATGGATTCGTACGAGGAAGAGGCGCCGCGCGTGATGCAGGCCAAGGCTGCCGTGCTGACGCAGCCTCCGTCCTCGCGGCCGAAGCCTGCGTCCTCGGCTCCGGCGCCCAGGAAGGAGGCGCCGCCGGCGACGGCCTCGAAGGCCCCGGCAGCCAAGGCTTCGGGTACCACGCTGTACACCATCCAGCTCGGCGCCTTCCGCACGCGCGCCAATGCCGAGCAGCTGGTCGCGCGGCTCGGCGGACGGCGCGTGCGCATCGTCAGCGACGCCGGCATGTTCCGCGTGCTCAGCGGCGCTTTCGAAAGCCGGCAGGATGCCACCGCGCACGAAGCCTCGCTTCGCCGCGCCGGCTTTACGACCTTCCTTCGCAGTCAGGTGTTCTAGGTGGGGAAAGCAGGGATCGCGGCGCAATGCCGCGATCCCTGCGATCTGCGGTCTCAGGCGTGCAGGGTCTGGATGACCTGCTGCCACCAGTCGTCGTCGCTTCCCGCCACGAACGGAAGATACAGCGCCACTCGCTGCACCCGTCCCTCGAAACGCTTCTTGAGCAGCCCCGGAATCTGATCGCGCGTCCCGATGACGGCAAACGTCTCGAGCATCTCGTCCGTGATCAGGTCGGCCATCCCGCTCCAGTCGCCCTGCTGCGAGCGTTCGTGCAGCTGCGGCCCGACATCTTCCCAGCCGTGGGTCTCGAGCACCGCGCGGTAGGTGCGCGTCGAAGCGTAGAACGAGATCTGCTGACGCACGGCCGCCGCCGCGTTCTCGCGCTGCTCGTCCGTGTCGCCCATGACGACGAAGCAGGGCGCGGCAAGGGTGACGTCCTCGAGCTTGCGACCTGCCTTGGCGGCGCCTTCGGCGATCAGCGGCCGGATGACCTCGTCGAGATAGCGGGTGCTGTTGAGCGGATGAATGTGGAAGCCGTCACACAGCTCGCCGGCCAGCCGGCACATGTACTCGTTGACGCCCGCGATGAAGATCGGCGGGCGGCCTTCCTCGATCCTGCCCGGATTGAAGAAGGGCGTCATGAGGCTGAACTGATAGTGCCTGCCTTTGTACGAAAGCGGCGCGTTCTCCTGCCAGCACGACCAGATCGCATGCAGCGATTCGACGAGCTCGCGCAGCCTCGGCCCGGGCGCGGTCCACGGCACGCTGAAGCGTTTCTCGTTGTGGCCCTTTACCTGCGTGCCCAGCCCGAGCAGGAAGCGACCGCCCGAGTAGTGCTGGAGGTCCCACGCCATGTGCGCGGTGATCATCGGGCTGCGGGGAAAGGCCACCGCGATGGCGGTGCCGAGCTCGATGGTGCTGGTGTGCTCGGCCGCGATCATCAGCGGCAGGAACGGATCGTGCGAGGTCTCTGCCGTAAGGATGCCGTCGAAGCCCAGGCGCTCGGCGGCGCGGGCCGTCTCGGCCACCTTGGCGATGGAGCCGCCGACGAAGGCGGTGTCGAGCTTGATCATCGAGGTCCTCCTGATCTGGTTGCGCGTTGGCGCGTCTCCTAGGCGAGGCGGCAGCCCAATGGTAGCCCGCGCACCGTTTTGACCGCGCCGGGACAGGACCGTTCACGGTCGCCGCAGCCCGCCGCGCCCGACGCGCCGCCCGAATCTGCCTGCGGCAGCGGTTTTTCCCGCGATTCGACGAATGTGTTGGATGCTGGCACGGGCGTTGCGATATGGGAGCGCGAGTCGTCGCCGGACGAGAAAGGGGTAACAGAGCATGATCATCGACGAGCAGAGCTTCATCGACATGGCAGTGCACCTGCGGCACGCCTCCGAGGAGCTGTTGACGGCAGCGCAGCGCCTGGCGCGCGTGTGCGATCCGGCCGAGCCGGTGGGCCAGGACCGGGGAGAGCTGGTTCGCGCTCTCGATTCGCTCGTCTCGATGAACCGGCAGTTCGTCGCGGTCGAGCAAGTCATCCGCGCCGTGTGGCAGGCCAATCACACCGACAAGCCCGCACCCTGCTGAAGTCTGCGTTGAAGTCCTGTCGCGGCTAGAGCTGGCGGTCGACCAGCTCGGATATCAGCCGCCGCACCCCATCCCGAAACGGCGAGGCAGGGAGCTCGTCGATGTGCCTTGCGGCAACGCGGGCATGTTCGACTGCCCGCTCGCGGACACGAGCGCCCATTCCCGAGCCGCGCAGCTCCTCCAATGCGGCATCGATGACGTCGGAGGTGCATTGCTCTTCGAGAAACGCTCGCCGAACGGCGGGCAGGCCGAGGCCCCACACCACCGGCAGCGAGGGATTGCCGTCGAGAAGATCGGTGCCGACGCGTTTGCCGGTCTTGGCGGGATCGCCTTCGATGTCGAGAAGATCGTCGATCATCTGGAAGGCGAGCCCGATCTGGCGCCCGCACTCGTCCATGCGCTCGACGGCCGCATCCTCGAGCCGCGCAAGATGGGCGGCGATGCGCGTTCCGGCGGCGAAGAGCGAGGCGGTCTTGCGCGCGATGATCTCGAGGTAGTCGGCCTCGGTTACCGCGACGTTGCGGCGATAGCGCGCCTGCATGATCTCGCCCTCGGTCAGCTGCACGCAGGCGTCGGCGGCCCAGTTGACGATCCTCTCTTCGAAGCGGCCGCACACCTGGAAGGCGCGCGAAAACAGGAAATCGCCCGTCACGAGGGTATCGGCGATGCCGAAGCGCACCGGCGCGGCATCTTTTCCGCGCCGCACGTCGTTCGAATCGATGATGTCGTCGTGGAGCAGGGTGGCGGTGTGGATCAGCTCGAGCGAGACGGACAGGTCGACCATGTCGGTGACGTCGCTGCCGCCGCAGGCACGGAACACGAGCAGAGCCACGGCCGGCCTGACCCGCTTGCCGCCGGCGTTGATGAGGTAGTCGGAGATCTCGGTCAGACGAGGCTCGCGGGCGGCGATGACTTCGGCGATGCGGGCCTCGACGCGGAGCAGATCTTCGTCGATGAGGCGCAGCGGGCTGCCCATCGATGATGAGCTCTCGGGCGAGTGGGCGCTCACGGCGGATCGGTCTTCAATCACAGCCAGGGACCAAATCGAAATCGCCCGCGGCGCGCTCGGATGCCTCATCGATGCTCGCGCCAAACTTTACTACGAGCACTGGCTATGACAGAGTCCGTCCACTTCGCACCGGGGCAGGAGAGACGTGGTATGGCCACGCTGATCACAGAAGAATGCATCAATTGCGGCGCCTGCGAGCCCGAATGTCCCAACACGGCCATCTATGAAGGCGGCGTGCAGTGGGAGGCTCCGGACGGCTCGATGCACGAGGCCATCGCCGAGGACATCTACTACATCGTCCCGGTGAAATGCACCGAGTGCGTCGGCTTCTTCGACCAGGAGCAGTGCGCCGCGGTCTGCCCGGTCGACTGCTGCGTCCCCGACCCCAACATCCCCGAGACCGAGGAAGTGCTACTGGAGCGCGCCAAGACCTTGCACCCGGACGTGCAGATTCCCGAGCCGCCACCTTCACGTTTCCGCCGCTGAGGTAGCGGCGAGCCCCAACCCATGACCAAAGGCGGACGGCGAGGCCTCCAGCTTGCGGTGGGGCTCGGCCTGTCGGGCCTGTTCCTCTGGCTCGCGGTCCGCGGCGAGAACTGGAGCCAGGTCGGCCAGGAGATCGCGCGCGCCGACTACCGTTACATCGCGCTGATGTTCCCCGCCGGCGCCTACGGCCTGTACACACGCTGCCAGCGCTGGCGCATCCTGCTGGAAAGATCGGCCGGGCGCGATCTTCCGATGATGCCGATCTACTCGGCCTCCGCCATCGGCTTCATGGCCAACATGGTGCTGCCGTTTCGCGTCGGCGAGATCGCGCGTCCATACCTGGTCGCACGCAGCCTGCGGATTTCGATGGCGTCGGCCGTCGCCACGGTGGCGCTGGAACGCGTCCTGGATCTGGTGGCTCTGGCCATCTTCGGCGTGCTCATCGTCTCGATCGTGGAAGTGGAGCCCGAGGTCTCGTGGATGGCGGGCCTGGCTGCAGCGTTGGCGATCACCGGCTTCGGCGGAGCCTATGTCGTGGCGGTGCAGCGCGAGCGGCTGCTGCCGTTGCTCGACCGTCTCTGGAAACGCATCCCTCGCTTCGGTGCTACCATCGTGCGACTCGAGCATGAGTTCATCGACAGCATGAGCACGGTCTCCGACCTCCCCACCGTGCTGCGTACGATCGCGTGGTCGCTCTACATCTGGTTCTTCATCGGGCTGACGTTCGCGCTCGGCTTCGCCGCCACCGGCATCGACGTGCCGTACGTGGGCGGCGGCGTCACCGTGGCCACCGTCGTTGCCCTTGCCGTGGCGGTACCGGGCGCGCCCGGGTTCGTGGGCCAGTTCGAGTGGGGCTGCAAAGTCGGACTGGCCGTCTTCGGCGTTCGCGAGGGCGCCATCGGCTACGCAATCCTGGTGCATGCCACGCAATTCGCCATCACCGTGCTGCTTGGGGTTGTCTGCCTGGCGCGCGAGGGATTAAGCTTCCGCGAGCTGACCCACATGGAAGAGAAGGCACAGCAGGGCTCGTGATGTACCGCCTTTCGGGAAAGCGGGTGCTTCTTTGCGTGGGCGGCGGGATCGCCGCCTACAAGTCCGCAGAGGTGGTTCGGCGGCTGATGGCGGCCGGCGCCCAGGTGCAGGTGGCCATGACCGCCGCGGCGCGCGAGTTCATCACGCCTCTTACCTTGCAGGCGCTTTCGCGCCGTCCGGTTGCAACGAGCCTTCTGGACCCCGGCGAAGACGCGACCATTGGACACATCAAGATCGCCGAGGATGCCGACGCGGTGCTGGTGGCGCCGGCCACCGCCGATCTGATCGCGCGCATGGCCGCTGGCATGGCCGACGACATCGTCACGGCATCGCTGCTGGTCGCGCGTGCGCCGGTCGTGGTCGCGCCCGCCATGAACACGCACATGCTGTCGCACCCGGCCACGGTGCGGAACCTGGAGACGCTTTCCGGGTTCGGCCATCGCATCGTCGAAAGCGATCACGGCGAGCTGGCGTGCGGCCATGAGGGGCTGGGCCGTCTGCCCGACGCGGACATCCTGATCGCGGAGCTGGCCGCCGCGCTCTCGCCGCAGGACATGACCGGATTGCGGGTGCTCGTCTCGGCGGGTCCGACGCGCGAGCCGCTGGATCCGGTCCGCTATCTGACCAACCGCTCGAGCGGCCGCATGGGCTACGCGGTTGCCGCCGCCGCCTGGCGGCGCGGCGCGCACGTGACGCTCGTAAGCGGTCCCACCTCGCTCGCCGCGCCGCGCGGCGTCCAGCGGTTCGATGTCCAGACCGCGGCGGAGATGAAGCGCGCCCTGGACACGCGCGCGGCGGCCAGCGACGTCATCGTCATGGTGGCGGCCGTTGCCGACTACCGGCCCTCGAGCGTGGCCGAGGCCAAGATCAAGAAGAAGGCAGGCGAGCCGATGGTCCTCGAGCTGGCCGAGAACGAGGACATCCTGGCCTCGCTCGCGCGGGGTGCGAAGAAAGCCGTCATCGTCGGCTTCGCCGCCGAGACCGACGACGTTGCGCGCCACGGGCGCGACAAGCTCGTGCGCAAGGGCGTCGACCTCGTCGTCGCCAACGACGTGACGCGTGCGGGCGCGGGCTTCGAGACCGAGACCAACGCCGCCATCCTCATCGACGGCGAGGGGCCCGACGAGGAAACCGGCCTCGTCAGCAAAGACGAGCTCGCCGACCGCATCCTGGACCGCGTCCAGTCGCTGCGCGCACGCCGCGAGACTGCCGCGGCTCGCGCCTGATCAGAGTCTAGAAGGATTCGTCGGGACCGATCTGCTTCTCGATCTCGCGCTCGAGCGCCGGATCGAGCTTGCGGGCGCGCTTGAGAGCGCGCAGCCGGCGGCGCAGCGCGATGGCACGCGCCAGCACTTCGTGGCCGGTCGGATCATAGCTCTGCGTATAGGAATCGCGCTGGTTGCCCAGCAGATCCTGAGCCGCGGTGATGCAGGCGCTGTTGTAGCGAAGCACCGTGTCGCTGCCGAGCGAGTAGCGCGAGCGCTCGTTGACCGTCTTCAGGAAGCTCTGCCAGCGGTCGAGCTTGCTCAGCGCCAGCATCGAATCGAAGATCCGTTTGTTGGTCTTGAACGACAGCAGCGTGTGCTCCACGACGCGGCCGACCAGGGCATCGCAGTCGCGGTAGCAGCCGCCCAGGAGTTGCCGCACCATCCCGCGGTGCTGCGGATCCTGCAGCGCATCGGCGCGCGCTTCCCAGTACGCGTGGCCCAGGGCAGGCGAGGGGAAGGAGCGTAGCAGGCTGCTCGGCACGAAATGGTTGTGCGAGACGATGTCGGCAGCCAGGTGCGTCATGTAGCCCCACGCGAATGCCTTCTCGCGGTCGGTCGACGCCTCCTCGACGATGCGCCAGGCCACGGGCCAGCGATGACAGTGCGTGGAGACGTCGCGGGTGTAGGCCTTGGCCTGGATGATGTCGGCCCCGACGCAGCCGTACAGGTAGCATCCAGGGTTGGCCGACAGCAGGCTCTGGACCGCAGCGGGCAGGGTCTCGATGCTGGCCAGGACGGCGCTACCGTGTACGATGTGCGTGATCGGGCCCCATGCGAGCGCATCGCTCGGCAAGCCCAGCACGAGAGCCACGGCCATCAGTAGAAACGCAATCAAAACGGCGCTCAACGTACAGCGGTCGGAGTGATGGGACAATGGAATCCGACGCACTGAGGCTCGCCCGGGTCTTCCTGGAGCGCGAGCTGGCACTGGGGCTCGAGGTCATTCCCGCGGCAGCCGCCGGCGCGCCTGCGTCCGCAGCAAGGGCAGCGCAGGCCGGAAGCCATGCTCCGGCCATCGCGTCGTCAGCCCGTACGCCGTGGCCGGCGCAGTTTTTCGAGCAATCGCCGAGGCCCGCCGCGCCGCCGCCGACAGAAGCTGCGCCCGCCAATCCGGTCCTGTCGCGCCTGCTGGTCGAACCGGCGATCGTCGGGGCCGAGTCGCTGATGCAGCTGCGCGAAGTGCTCGGTGCCTGCACGCGCTGCAAGCTGTGCAGCGGCCGCACCAACATCGTCTTCGGCGTCGGTAATCCCGATGCCGACCTGATGTTCATCGGCGAAGGGCCCGGCGAGGACGAAGATCTGCAGGGCGAGCCGTTCGTCGGGAAGGCGGGCCGGCTGCTGACGGACATCATCACGCTCGGAATGGGGCTGAAGCGCAGCGACGTCTACATCGCCAACGTCATCAAATGCCGCCCGCCGAACAACAGGAATCCCGAGCCCGACGAGATTGTCGCCTGCGAGCCGTTCCTCATGCGGCAGGTCGAGCTGGTGGCGCCGAAGGTTCTGGTCAGCCTCGGCAACTTCGCCACGCAGGCCCTGCTGCGGGATCGCACCTCGATCACGCGGCGGCGCGGCCAGTGGCATCAGTTCGCCGGCATTCCGCTGATGCCGACATTCCATCCCGCCTATCTGCTGCGCAATCCGTCGGACAAACGACTGGTATGGGAGGACATCAAGCAGGTCATGGCACGGCTCGGGCTTCCCGTCCCGCAGCGGAACAACGGTTGAGTCGGGTGCGTTGACGATGACGCGCCCTAACCGCATCGGCCGCGCGCTGGCGATGGCGCGTCTTGGCGGCACGCAATGCACGGTAGCGATGGCATGCCGTGCTCTGAGGACGGCATGCCGTCTCGGCACGCGCAGCACCCGCACGGTGGCGCTGGGGGTGGCGCTTGCGCTGGCCGGTTCTGGCGCGCTTGCCGAGCCCGCGTCGCATGCCTCGGCGAGCGAGCGGGACAACGTCGCTGCAACGGCCGGCATCAAAGCCCGCAGCAGCGAAGTCGCGGGCAGGGAGGCCGCGGACGGAGAATTCGCAGACAAGGAAACTCCGGGCAAGGACTCCGCGGGCAGCGAGAGCAGCTCAGAGCCAGACGCTCCGTCCGGCTCGCCGGCCGATGCCGCCCGCCACGCGCAACTTGATCCCGAGGACATTGCGTCGGCGCCGTTTCCCACGGTCCTGCGCATCCGCATCGAAGGCCCGATCACACCCGCCGCGGCCGACTACCTTGCAACCGCCATCGATCGCGCCGTCGAGGTGCAGGCGCTGGCCCTGGTCGTCGAGCTCGATACGCCCGGCGGCCTGCTCGATTCGACCAAGACCATTGTCAAGACGCTGCTCTCCGCTCCGGTGCCGGTGCTCGTCCACGTCTCGCCCGGTGGTGCCAGTGCGACATCTGCAGGCGTCTTCGTGACTATCGCCGCGCACGTTGCCGCGATGGCGCCGGGAACCTCCATTGGCGCCGCGCATCCGGTGGCGGGCGGCGGCAAGGACATCGAAGGCGACATGCGCAAGAAGGTCGAGAACTTCACGGCCAGCTTCGGTTCGTCGATCGCGCAGAGGCGAGGGCGCAACGTCGAATGGGCCGAGAAGGCCGTGCGCGAAAGCGTGGCAGTCACCGAAAAGGAGGCGGTCGAGCTGAAGGTCGTCGACTTCGTCGCCGAGAGCCTTCCTGATCTTCTGAACAAGGCCAGCGGTCGCGAAGTGGAAGTCGGTGGCCATCGGATCACGCTGGACCTGCGACGCGCGTTCGACGACGCGGGTGCGCCGCGCGTCCTCGACGTGGAGATGACGTTGCGCCAGCGCGTGCTGTCGGTCGTCAGCGATCCCAACATCGCCTACCTGCTGATGATGGTGGCCATGCTCGGCCTCTACATGGAGCTGTCGAATCCGGGCGCGGTGGTGCCGGGCGTGGTCGGAACCATTGCGCTGCTGCTGGCGCTGCTCGCCTCGCAGGTGCTGCCGATCAGCGGCGCCGGCGCCCTGCTCATCATCCTTGGCGCCGCATTCCTGGTCGCCGAGCTGTTCGTGCCGAGCTTCGGAATCATCGGCTTCGGTGGAATCCTGGCGCTCGCCCTCGGTTCGCTGTTCCTGTACACGCCCGAATCCTCGCTCTACGTCGACCGGCGCCTGATCGGTGTCACTGTCGGGATGCTCGCTGCTATCCTGGCCATGGTCGTGCTGGTTCTGGTGCGTGACCGGCGCCGGCGCCCGACGGGCGGATTCGAAGGTCTGATCGGAGAGACGGGCGTGGCCGTCACCGATATCGCTGCCAGCGGCAAGATCCGCGTCCGCGGCGAGCTCTGGAACGCCAGCAGCGCCTCGGCCATTGCGGCCGGCACTAGCGTTCGTGTGGATTCGGTGACGGGCCTGAAGGTGCGCGTGTCGCCGCAGCAAGGAGAGACGAGATGATCGCGATGTACGTGGTTCTGGCCATCGTTCTGCTCATTGCCAGCGGCGTCAAGGTCATGCGCGAATACGAGCGCGCGGTCATCCTGCGCCTGGGCCGTCTGGTCGCGCATCGCGGTCCCGGCGTGATCTTCGTCATTCCCGGCATCGAGAAGATGGTCCGCATCGACATGCGCACGATCACGATGGACGTTCCGAGCCAGGACGTCATCACGCGCGACAACGTCTCGGTCAAGGTCAATGCCGTCCTCTATTTCCGCGTCGTCGATCCGAGCCGTGCGGTCGTGGAGGTGGAGAACTTCCTCTTCGCCACCTCGCTGATGGCGCAGACGACCATGCGTAGCATCTGCGGCCAGGCCGAGCTCGATCACCTGCTCTCCGACCGCGAACGCATCAACCAGCAGATCCAGACCATCCTGGACGAGCAGACCGACCCGTGGGGGATCAAGGTCGTGGCGGTCGAGCTCAAGCACATCGACCTGCCGCAGGAGATGCAGCGCGCGATGGCGCGCCAGGCCGAGGCCGAGCGCGAGCGCCGCGCCAAGGTCATCGCGGCCGAAGGCGAATTCCAGGCCTCCACGCGCCTGCGCGAGGCTGCCGAGATCATGGCCGAACAGCCGATCGCGGTGCAGCTGCGCTTCCTGCAAACGCTGACCGAGGTCGCTTCCGACACCAGCACGACCATCGTGCTGCCCATTCCCGTCGATCTGCTGTCCCCGTTCTTCACGCATTCGGCCAAGACCGCGGCAGCCCGATCTGCGGGCTCGCCGGGCGAGGCGACCTCGGGGTGAGCTCGCCAGGCGGGGGCGGTCGCTGGAAGGGACCGCTCGACTACGATCTTCCCTCCGAGCTGATCGCGCAGCAGCCGGCGCCGCGGCGACAGGACTCGCGCCTGCTCGTGCTCGATCGCGCAAGTGCGAGCATCGAGCATGCATCGTTTGCGGACATCGGCTCCTTCCTGCCGCGACGCGCGCTGCTGGTGGCAAACGATTCGCGGGTCTTGCGGGCACGGCTTCGCGCGCGCAAGCAGGGCAGCGGCGGCGCCGTCGAGCTGCTCGTGCTCGGGCTCGGCAGCGGAAGCCGGGCGCCCGTGCTGTCGCGATCATCGAAGGGTCTGGCCGAGGGACAGGTCCTGGAGGTTGCGGACGGGATCACGGCGACAGTTGCAGGGCCGGTTGCGCACGGGCGCTGCACGGTCGATTTCGCGCCGCTTGGCGTCAGCGACGTGCTCGAGCGCGCCGGCGAGCTTCCACTTCCGCCGTACATCGAGCGTCCCGGCGGCCCCACCGACAGCGATGCCGAGCGCTACCAGACCGTCTACGCAGCCGCGCCCGGGTCGGTGGCTGCGCCCACGGCCGGCCTGCACTTCACCGAGCAGTTGCTGTCGGAGCTGGCGGCCGCGGGATTCGAGTTCGCCACCGTCACGCTGCACGTCGGGCCGGGCACGTTCGTTCCCGTGCGCGGCGCCGTCGAAGAGCATGTGATGGAACGCGAAAGCTACTCGATCTCGCCAACCGCTGCGGCCGCCGTCGCGCGCGCCAGGCAGGCACGACGAGCGGTGGTGGCGATAGGAACCACGACGGTGCGTACGCTCGAGAGCGCCGCCGACGAGCAAGGGGCATTGCGGACCGAACCTTCCTCGACCGATCTCTTCATTCGGCCCGGACACCGGTTCCGCGTAGTGGACGGGATGGTGACCAACTTCCACCTGCCCGGATCCACTCTGCTGGCGCTCGTGATGGCGATGGCAGGCCGTGAGCTGATCGAACGTGCCTACCAGGAAGCCATCGCAGCGCGCTACCGCTTCTACAGCTACGGCGATGCCATGCTGATCCGATGAGAAACGGCATGAGCTTCGAGATCACGTCGCGCGACCGCTGCGGCGGGCGCACCGGCGTGCTGACGCTCAGCCATGGCCGCGTGCTCACCCCGGCGTTCATGCCGGTGGGAACCTACGGGACGGTCAAGGGCGTCACGCCGCGCCAGCTCGCCGAGGCCGGCGTGCAGATGGTGCTGTCCAACGCCTATCACCTGGCGTTGCGTCCCGGCGCCGAGACCATCGCACGGCTCGGAGGCATTCACCGGTTCATGGGATGGAACGCGCCCATCCTGACCGACAGCGGCGGCTTTCAGGTCTTCAGCCTGGCCGCCAACGTCAAGGTGGACGAGGAAGGCGCGGTCTTCCGTTCGCACCTGGACGGATCGGCCGTGCGCATGACGCCCGAGGGCGTGGTCGCCCTGGAGTACCGGCTCGGAGTCGACGTGGGCATGGCCTTCGACGTCTGCGTGGCCGAGCCCGGCGATCGCAAGGCTGCCGCCGACGGCGCAGCCCGGACCCTACGCTGGACGCGCCGCACCAGGCAGGTTCTGGAGGAGACCGCTCCGACCGCGATCTTCGCGATCCAGCAAGGCGGACTTTTCCAGGATCTTCGCCTCGAAGCCGCCCAGGCACTGACCGAACTCGACTTCCCCGGATACGCCGTCGGAGGCCTGTCGGTGGGCGAGGGCCGCGACGAGACCATGGCCACGGCACAGGTCAGCGTGGCGATGCTCCCCGAGGACAAGCCTCGCTACATGATGGGAATGGGGACGCCGCTCGACCTGGTCGAGCTTTGCGGCTGGGGCTACGACCTGTTCGATTGCGTGCTGCCGACCCGCAATGCGCGCAACGGCAGCCTCTTTACTCGCTCGGGCACCTTGTCGATCCGCAATGCCTGCCACGCGGGCGTGGACGAGCCCTTGGAGGAGGGCTGCGACTGCGAAGCTTGCAACGGTTTTTCGCGCGGTTACCTTCACCACCTCGCAAAGCGCGGAGAGATGCTCGGAGCCATCCTCTGCAGCTTGCACAACGTACGATTCTACCAACGACTGATGAGCGACATACGCCAAGCGCTGGCCGCGGACGCGTACGACGGGTTTCGCACGGCATTCCGTGCCCGTTATCAAGGAGGTACGGATGCTTAGCGCGCCAGCCTTGGCCATCGAGACGACTTCGCTGACCACGCCGGTCCCGGTCGTCCTGGCTCAGGCCGCTCCCGACGCGATCACCCAGCTCATCCCGCTGGTGCTGATCATGGGCGTCTTCTACTTCCTGCTGATCCGTCCCCAGCAGCAGAAGGCCAAGGAGCACGAGCAGATGCTCTCCGCCCTGGCCGTCGGCGATCGTGTCGTCACCAATGGCGGCATCTACGGAAAGGTAGTCGAGCTGCGCGAGAACGACGTCAGCCTCGAAATCAGCGGGTCGCCCCGCGTGGTCGTCCAGCAGGATCGCAGCAAGATCGCCGCCGTCGAGAAGAAAGGCCGCAAGAAGGAGGACTGAGAGTGGATCGCGGATTGTTATGGCGGCTGATGACCATCGCCGTCAGCGTTGTGATCGGCCTGATCGCCCTGGTGCCGAGTTTCGTCGACACTCTCCCGCAGTGGTGGAAGAACGCGCTGCCAAGCGATCCCATCCCGCTCGGCTTGGACCTGCGAGGCGGTATCCATCTGGTCCTGGAGGTGCAGACCGAGAAGGCGGTGGAGAACTCCATCGACCGCACCATCGAGGACCTGCGGCGCGCGGCTCGCGAGGCCGAGATTGCCACCAAGGACTGGAAGCGCGAAGGGCGTGACAGCCTGATCTTCTCCGTCGTCGGCGAAGGCAAGGTGGCCGAAATGGAGAAGCTGGTGACCGACCGCTACGGCGTCCTGCAGCCGAGCGGCGGCACCGGGACCTCGCTGCGATACACGCTGCATCCGCAGGCCATCGAAGAGGTCAAGACGATGGCGGTGGATCAGGCGCTGGAAACCATCCGCAATCGCGTCGACCAGTTCGGTGTCGCCGAACCGACCATTCAGCGCCAGGGCGAGGATTCCATTCTCGTCCAGCTGCCCGGCGTCCAGGATCCGGAACGCGCCAAGAGCCTGATCGGCCGCACCGCTCAGCTCCAGTTCCAGCTCGTCGCCGACGATCCCAAGAAGCCCGGAGTCGTGCGCGCGATGGGAAGCGAGGTGGACCCCGTCACCAGGCGTGCAACCGAGGAGACATACTACCTGGAGCCGACCATCCTGATGAGCGGCGAGGTGATCGCCGACGCGCGCCACCGGCCCGGCGAGATGGGCGAGGCGCCCTACGTCGCCGTCACGCTCAACGGCCCGGGCGCCGATCTGTTCGAGCGCATCACCGGCGACAACACCGGACGGTTGCTGGCCATCGTGCTGGACGGGAAGGTGCAGAGCGCTCCGCGCATCAACGAGCGCATCGGCGGCGGCAGGGCCGTGATCACCGGCAACTTCAGCCTGGACGAGGCTCGCGATCTGTCCATCGTGCTGCGCGCCGGCGCGCTGCCGGCGCCGGTCGTCATCGCCGAGGAGCGCACGGTAGGTCCGTCGCTTGGACAGGATTCGATCCGGGCCGGCATCCGGTCGTTCGTCCTGGGCGGCGCGCTGACGATCCTGTCGATGATCCTGTACTACCGCATCGCCGGCGGCGTGGCCGACCTGGCGCTGCTGTTCAACGTCATCCTGCTGCTGGCGTGCCTGGCGCTGTTCCGCGGGGTGCTGACGCTGCCGGGCATTGCCGGAATCGTCCTGACCATCGGTATGGCGGTAGACGCCAACGTCCTCATCAACGAACGCATACGCGAGGAACTGCGCGCCGGGCGGGGACCGCACGCAGCTCTCGAAGCGGGCTACAGCCGCGCGCTGCCGGCCATCATCGATTCGAACGCAACGACGTTCCTTGCAGGCATCATCCTGTTCCAGTTCGGTTCCGGGCCGGTCAAGGGCTTCGCCCTTACCCTGTGCATCGGAATCCTGACCACCATGTACACGGCAGTGTTCTGCTCCCGTGCCATCCACGAGCTGGTCGCCTACCTGCGCCCCAGGGCGGCGGTCAGCATCTGAAGAGGGAGCCAGGCAATGTTCGAGCTCATCAAACCCGACACGCGCATCGACTTCATGAAGCTGCGCCCTTATGCCTTCGCCTTCTCGGCGGTCCTTACGGTGGTGGGACTGATCGTCCTGATCGCTCGCGGCGGCCCCAACTACGGCGTCGACTTCACGGGCGGTCTTCTGCTGCACGTCGGAGTCGATCCGTCGGTGACGATCTCCGACATGCGCGCTGCGGTCGACGAGCTCGGCGAAGCGGCCGAGGGGGCCTCGGTGCAGGACTTCGGCAACCAGCCCGGAGAGTATCTCCTGCGTCTGTCGATGCCCGACCAGGAGCTGGGCGAGAGCACCTCGCAGCAGATCAAGGACCAACTGGCGGCCAAGTTCGCGGACAAGAACTTCCGTGAGCTGCGCACGGAGATGGTCGGTCCGCGAGTCGGCGCCGACCTTCGCCAGCGCGGCATCCTGTCGGTGCTGGCCTCCACGCTGATCATGGGCGTCTATATCGCGTTTCGCTTCGATCTGCGGTTCGGTGTGGGGGCCGCGGTTGCCCTGCTGCACGACGTTCTGGTGACGGTGTCCGCCCTGGCACTGGTCAACTACGAGGTCGACCTGACCGTGGTGGCGGCGCTGCTGACCTGCGTCGGCTATTCGGTGAACGACACGGTGGTGGTCTCCGATCGCATTCGCGAGAACCTGATCGAATCGCCCAAGGAGGACCTGCGCCACCTCATCAATCGCAGCCTCAACGAGACGCTCTCCCGCACGGTTCTCACAGGAGGCACGACGTTCATGGTCCTGCTCGTCCTGTTCTTCATCGGGGGCGGCGTCATTCACGCCTTCGCCTACACGTTGCTCGTAGGCCTCGTCATCGGAACCTATTCCTCCATCTTCATCGCCAGTCCCATCGTTGAGTTGTGGAAGGGTGGAGCGCCCTCCACCCAGGCACGCGCATGAAGGCGCAACGAGCAGGCGCGGACAGCCCGCGCGGTTTGAGAGAGGGACGTCCGGCGTATAGGCAGGTGACGTCGCGGACCGGGAAAGGCTCAGGCGTGGAGACCAGCAAGGGTAGCGCCACCAACGGCGCCGGCCGTAAGGAACTGCCGCACCGCAGCCGAATCTACTCGGACCTGTCGGGCATCTACGACCACGTCTTCACCCGAGTCTTCGCCGAGCGCATCGACCTGGTCGTCAAGGGTCTCGAGATTCCTGCGGGCGCCAAGGTCCTGGAGGTCGGCATCGGAACCGGACTGTCGCTCGACGCCTATCCATCGCACTCCGACGTCACCGGCATCGACCTGTCGCAGGCCATGCTCGACCATGCCCAGCAGAAGATGGATCCGGTGCGGCACGGGCACATCCATCTTCGTCAGATGGACGCTCTCCATCTCGAGTTTCCCGACGAGAGCTTCGACTACGTCACGGCCTTCCACGTCGTCACCGTGGTCCCCGATCCCAAGGTGATGGTCGACGAGATGGTCCGCGTCTGTAAGCCCGGCGGCAAGATCGTCATCATCAACCACTTCTCGAGCGAGCGCGCACTGGTTCGCTTCGTCGTCGACAGGATCGATCCCATCACGCGCTATCTGGGATGGAGCACGCGCTTGCGGCTTCACGAAATTCTCGACCCGGGGGTGATGGTGCTCGAGAAGCGCTACAAGACGTCGCCGTGGTCTTTGTTTACCATCGTCCAGGCACGGAAGAAGGTTTCTTCGGTTTCGGCGTAAAATCACCAGCGCTACGCGCATAGTTTTCCCGAGAAACAGATCGCAACGAGCGGACGGCGCTCGCCGCCAGCCAGCCCACGAGGCCTACGTGGAAGCGGGTTGCAACTCCGCCGTCCGCCGTCACGTCCTTGCGCGAGAGACGGGCCCGCTATGCGCGTCCGCCGGTCACGTGCGGGACGAGTCAGTTTTGTCTGGTCGTCGGGCGGTGTGGGGTGACGCCTAGATGGTAGAGACGTCTTGCGGTTCTTGGGGAGCCGCTTTCGAGCCAGCTACGGTAGATGCTCAGGATGCGATCGCTGGCGGGGAAGAGGTCGCGATCGGCGACCGTCGACAGGACGGCGGCGAAGTCTTCGAAGCGGTGGCCCAGGTCGTGGTAGGTTCGCGAGAACGTGTCGTGATCGGAGGCCGTGCCTCCTCCGAGATCACCCAGATCCAGATAGGCTCGGCTGCCGAGCTGGAAGAAATAGTCGGGGCCGGTCAGGGTCCCCTCGACGTAGTCGGCGAAGACGCCGGACAGGAACAGCGTGGTGTCGGCGATGTCCTTGAGGCGGCGGTAGCGCTCCATCGGCGGGAGCGAGGCGGCCCGCATCCACTCCACGCCGAGCGTCTGTCCGAGGCGGTCCGGCTCGCTCCTCAGGAAATCGGCGAGCAGGCCGGCCAGGTAGCTTTCGGTGAAGTCGGAGGTAGCCACGGCGGTGCGCGCCAGGGCTTCGTGAACCAGTTCCGCCAGCAGGAGGCGGGCCGAGACGTCTGATCCTTCCGGGGCCAAGACAGCGTCCTCCATCCGCAAACGTGGAGAACATTGTACGGGGCCGTCGCCGGCCTTCCAATTGCCTATGTGTTCGCAGTTGCAGCCTCGCTCATCGAGGCAGCGGCGACCTCGGGCTCAGCTCAGCTCGAGCATGCGGTCGAGCGAGCGGCGCGCCTGCGCGCACAGCTCGGCGCTCAGGACCACCTCGTCCTTGCCCTCCACGAGCGAGTCGCGGGTACCCTCGAGCGTGATCATCTTCATGTAGCGGCACAGCTGACACGCCTTGTAGAACCGCTTCTCGGGCACCTCCATCAGCAGCCTGTCCGAGAGTCCGCACTCGGTGACGATCAGGAACTCGGGCGCGTCGGTCTCCTTGGCGTACTTGATCATCCCGCTGGTGGACAGAACCGCATCGGCTTCGTCGAGCACGTCGCGCCGGCATTCGGGATGGGCGACCACGCGAATGCCGGGGTGCGCCTCGCGCACCTTGCGGATCACGTCTGGTCGGATCTGCTGATGGACGTAGCAGTCGCCGTCCCACGCGATCACGTTCTTGGTCGTGTTCTGCGAGACGTAGGCCGCCAAATTGCGATCGGGCACGAACAGGATGTTCTGCGCATCGATGGCGTTGACGATCTTGACCGCGTTCGAAGAGGTGCAGCAGACGTCGGTCACGGCCTTCACCGCGGCAGTGGTGTTGACGTAGGAGACCACCTTCAGGTCGGGGAAGACCTTGCGCAGCTCGTCGCGCCGTTCGACCAGGCTGTCGGCGTCCACGCTTTCGGCCAGCGAGCAGCCGGCCCTGGCATCCGGGATCAGCACGCGCTTGTCGGGCGAGAGGATCTTGGCCGTCTCGGCCATGAAATGGACGCCGCAAAGCACGATCGTCTTCTGTGCGACGTCGCGGCCGCGGCGCGCCAGCTCGAGCGAGTCGCCCACGAAGTCGGCAACCTCGAAGATCTCGGGCCTCTGGTAGTTGTGCGCCAGGATCACGGCGTCGTGCTCGCGCTTGAGCGTCTGGATCTCGGCGACCAGGCCCTCGATGCGCTTGCAGGTCTCGGCGTCGTAGACGGTCTCCTGGCCGAGGCCGCGAAACTGCTCGAAGAGCTGCTCGGCATCTCTCCCTTGCGCGCTGCTCATTTGGGCAAAGTGGACCCGAGCATGCCCGGGGTCAAGCCATGGATTACGGGTCCGCGCCGCTGCGTTTCGAGCGGTTGATCTCGACGCGCGCAGCGTCGATCTCGGCCAGGACGGGCGGAACGCTTTCGCGCTTCCGCGACCGCTCCAGAGCAAACGCCGCTTCGGCGCCACCGATCGCGCCCAGCGCCCACGCACAATGCGCGCGCACCAGAGGCTCGTCATGCTCGGCCAGCGCGCGTGCCAGCGGCGGTGCAGCAGCCGGATTGCCGGTGTTGCCCAGAGCGACTGCCGCGTTGCGGGCAAGCCCGCGCCGCCGGGTGCGCATGACGGCGGTGCGACCGTAGACGTCGCGAAACTCGTCGGCACCGATCGCGAGAAGGCCCGGCAGATACGGCTGATGAAAGCTCGCAGCGACGCCGGCCGCCGGCGTCCACGGACACGTCTCCTGGCAGGCGTCGCAGCCGAAGATCCAGTTGCTGACGCGGCCGCGCAGCCGTCGGGGCATGGGACCTTTGAGCTCGATGGTCAGATAGGAGATGCACAGCCGCGCGTCGATGGTCGGACCATCATCGAGCGCGCCGGTCGGACAGGCAGGCACGCATGCGCGGCAGGTGCCGCAGTGGTCGGCCGCAAATGGCGCGTCGGCAACCAGCCGTGCCGTCGTGACCAGGCAGCCCAGAAGAAAGGAAGAGCCGCTGCCCTGCATGAGAAGGTTGGTGTTGCGCCCGTACCAGCCAAGGCCCGCCCGGCGCGCGAGGTCCTTCTCTACCAGCGGTCCGGCATCGACGTGGATGGCAGACTCGGCGCCGGTGGCCTCATGCAGAAAGGATGCGAGCCGGTCGAGCTTGGCAGCGATGTGCTCGTGATAGTCGCCGCCGCCGGCGTAGGCGGCGATTCGTCCGGTCATGCGCTCGCGCCAGCGAGGGTCGGGCGGCGGAGCCAAATCATAGGGCCAGGCGACCACCACCACCGATCGCGCGCCTTCGATTCTGGCTGCCGGCGAAAGCCGCTTTCGCGGCTCCTGCGCCAGGTAATCCATGTGTCCGTGCCGGCCTTCCTCGAGCCACTGCTGCAGCGTGGGCCCACAATCCAGATCGTCGGCCGAGGTGATCCCGCAGGCACGGAAGCCGAGCCGCGCGGCATGGGCTTTGAGCGCCGACTCGATCGAGTAAGGCTCGTGCGACTGCGCCGCGTTGCGCGAGGCCGTTTCGGTGCTAGAGTCCACGCGAGCCATCATGAACGAAACCGTCATCGAGCCTATCGTCCAGCTGACCCCCAAAGCCATCGACAAGGTCATGGCTGCGCGCGCAGCCGAGGGCCACGGTCCCGACTTCGGCCTGCGACTGTCCGTGGTCAAGGGCGGATGCTCCGGCTACGAGTACTCCATCAAGTTCTCGCCGGCACCCCGGCAAGGGGACCTGATCTATCGCGCCGGCGAGCTCCCGGTCTTCGTCGATGCCGAGAGCGTCGACCTTCTTCGAGGTACGGTTCTCGATTACACCGACGGGCTCCACGGCGCCGGCCTCAAGTTCGTCAATCCCAACGCCGCCCATAGCTGCGGCTGCGGTGCATCCTTCGCGGCGCCGCAAGACTGAGCTCTTCTCCTGCGACTCCCCGCCATCTGGCGGTCTACATCTCGCGCCACGGTTTCGGCCATCTCGTGCGGACCGGCGCCGTGCTGGAGCGCCTGCTCGAAAGACGCGCCCTTCGCCTGACCCTGATCTCTCCGCTTGGCCCGCGGCTGTGGCCCTCGTCGCTGCAGGCGGTCACGACCTGGGTCGAGATGGCCACCGATGCCGGCGTCGAGCAGAGCGACGACGTGACCGTCGATGCGTCCGCCACGCGCGCGGCGCTCGATGCCTGGGCACGCGCTCGCGACGGTGTCCTGGCGCGCGAGATTGCGCGCCTTCGCAACGGCATCGACATGGTCATCGGTGACGTTCCGCCGCTGGCGTTCGAAGCCGCTGCCGCGTGTGGCGTCCCCTCGGTCGCGATCGCCAATTTCAGCTGGGACTGGATCTACCAGCGTCTCGGATTCGATGCGGCTGCAGCATCCAGCGCGCTGGCATACGCGCACGCCGGCGTGCTGCTGGAGGCCCAGCCATCGGCGCCCATGCCCGCCTTCGGCGAGCGAGCGCAGGTCGGCATGATCGCACGTCGCAGCATGGTTGCAGCTTCGAGGACGCGCCGGCTTCTGGGTATCGCAGACGACAAGCGCGTGGTGCTGCTCGGGCTGCGGCCGGATTCGGCGGCTCTCGTCCGCCTGCCCGCGCCTCGCAACGACGTCTGCTACCTGGTCGATGCGGCATGGCCAGGGCTCGAAGAGCGCCGCGACGTGGCCCGCCTCGCGCGCCACATGAGCTATCCGGATCTGGTGGCGGCTGCCGACGTCGTGGTCGGCAAGCCAGGCTACGGCCTGATCAGCGACGTCGCCGCGGGGCGTGCGCGTCTCCTTTACGTTGCACGCCCAGGCTTTCCCGAGAACGAGGTCCTGGTGGAATGGCTGACGCGCTGGAACGGCGGCGCTCGCGTCGATCGCGCAGCGCTTGCAGCGGGGACGTGGGGCGGGCACCTCGATCAGTTGCTGGCGCGTCCGCAACCGCCAGCGATGCGGACCGACGGAGCCGAGCGCGCCGCCGCACACATCGCCTCGCTGCTGGCCGCGCGCTGATCGAGCACGCCGCCGCACACATCGCCTTGCTGCTGGCCGCGTCATGACCGGTCGCTGCGCAACGCGCTGGTTCTCGCTCCTGGCCGCGTCCTGGTCGACAGCACCTGCTTCTGCGGTAAGCTGCCGCAATGAGCCAAGCCGCCGTGCCCGCGCGTTCGCGCGCCCTGGTCTCCGCATTCGTCACCGTTCTGGCGATATGGATCGGCGGCTCGATCACGTTTTCGGCCCTGGTGCTTCCCGTGCTGTTCATCAAGATGCCTTCGCCGGCCGAGGCCGGCGCGGTGGCGGCTCTGCTGTTCCCTTATTATTTCCGCGCGGGGCTGGCGTGCTCGCTGGCGCTTCTCGCCATCGCTGCCGCGCTCGCCAGAGGTGCGGGACGGCTGTGGCAGGCGGCCATCGTCATCGTGGCCGTCCTTGCTGCGGTGCAGGCCTATTCTGCGTTCCTGCTGCAGCCGGAAATGGCCGGCCTGCGCGGCAAGCCCGAGCACACGGCGCGCTTCCAGACGCTGCACCGGCGCTCGGTGCAGCTCAACAACGTCGTCCTGGCCGGCGGGATGGCGCTCCTTCTTTCCAGTGGTGTTCTTCTGCTCGGACGCCGTGAGCGCTGATCCGCGCGCCATCCTGTTCGACCTCTTCGGCACGCTCGTCTTCTTCGACGACTCGCGTCTGCCGCGCATGGAGGTCAGCGGCCGCTCCGTGATCATGACCGTCCGCAGTCTGCCCGACCTGTTGCGACAGGCCTGTCCCGCGACGAGCGTCACGGCATTCCTGACGGCATTGCAAGAGATCGGCGCCGAGCTGGCGGAGGTCAAGCGGCGCACCTGCGTCGAGATCCTCACCCACGTCCGCTTCGAGCGCGCGCTGCTTTGCCAGGGAGCAGACCCGGGCGTGGCCGCGCGGGTCGCGCGCGCGATGGCGCTCGAGCACATGCACAGCCTTGCCGGCGCCGTGGTGTGTCCGAACGATCGCGTGCAGGTCCTGCGCCGGCTCGCCGGCAGGTTCCGGCTAGGACTGCTGTCCAACTTCGATGACGGCCCCACGGCTCGCGGCATCCTGGACGAGTACGATCTGGCCCCGCACTTCGACACCATCGTGATCTCGGCCGATGCGGGTTTGCGCAAGCCTTCGCGCGAGCTGTTCGAGCAGGCGTGCCGGCAGATGTCGATGGAGCCGGCGGATTGTCTGTACGTCGGCGACACCTGGCGCGAAGACATCGAGGGCGCCACCAGTGCCGGGCTTTCGGCGGTATGGATCACTTCGCAGGACGTGGCCGAGCCGCCCGCGCTCGGGCGCATCGCCGACGTCGGCGAGCTTGCCGGGTGGGTCGAGGAACGTTGGCCTAGCGCGCAAGGCGCCGCGCGATCGTGATGAAGCCGGTGTGTCCGACCATGCGTGCCTCGGGCCGGATGCTCGGGCCTTCGATGTGCCAGCCGCGCTCGAGCAGCTCGTAGCTTTCGGCAAGGCCGAGGCCGCGCGAGGCTTCGATGGCTTCGTGGAGCGCCTTCAGCTGCAGAACGCCGCAGACGTAGGCGACCAGGATGCCGCCGTCGCGCAGGGCTGCGGTGGCCGTCTCCAGCACTGCCACCGAATCCAGCACGTCGATGACGACGCGGTCGACGTCCTGCTCATCGACGCCGCCTCGGCCGTCGCGCACCTTGAGCTCCCACTGCGCGCACTCGCCTTCGTACAAGTCCACGTTGGCGCGGGCCTCCTCGGCCATGTCGGCGCGAATCTCGTAGCTGATCAGCCGGCCCGAAGGCCCCACGGCGCGCAGCAACGCCATCGACAGCACACCCGAGCCCACGCCGATCTCCACCACCGTGTGCCCGGGCCGGATGTCGCCGCGGGTGATGATGAGCCCGGCGTCCTTGGCGAAAATCGGCTCGGCCGAGCGCTCCAGAAGGGGAACGACCTCGGCGTAGGAGGGCCGGAAGACGCGAAACGGCTCGTCGTCGTCGGCAAGGATCCGGGAGCCCTCGGTGCGCCCGATGATGGCGTCGCTGGCAAGAACCGAAGACCGGATCGTGATGCGATGGCCGGCCCGCAGGCGCTTGAGAAAGCGTCGGCCACGCCGGTCATGGAGGATGACGGGCTCGCCGTCTCGAAGCTGCGCGCTCATGGTTGCGGGCGCATTGACCCCAATCGCCGCCGCGTTGCAACGCGGGAAGGATGACATCCGGCGTGCGAGTGCGCGATGCTCGAGCCGACCCCGTTCATCCGGCTTCGGACCATCCGACGTCACGCGGCTGATTGACTGCCTCCTGCGTGGCAATTAGATTCCCCGTTCGACTGGAGGAGCCGAACCCAATTCGGCACGGCTCGGCGCATTCTTTCGCCCGAGCTGTTCGCGAGTCGCAAGAGAGTCATGGGAGCGAAGAAAGCCAAAACGGCCCAGAAGGCCGCACCGTCCAAGAAGCAGGCCTGTCCCGATTGCGGTGCCGAGGCTCGCGTCGTCATGTACGCCGGATACGGCGAGCGCGGCCTGTTCTGGGTCTGCGACAAGAGCTGCGGCTACAAGCAGCGAACCCGCTGAAAACAGTGGGACGAGCGAAGAAGAAGGGCTCGGCCGGGTCCGGCGAGTTCAGCCTCTTCGACGAAGCCGAATCGTCGGATTCCGACTCCGACGAAGATCTTCCAAAAGACGAGGCCGGCCGGGCCAAGATCAAGCAGCAGTACGTGGAGTTGCTCGGCATCCGCGTGCAGAAGCTGGCCGGCCGCATCCTGAACCGCGAGCGCATCAACAAGACCCTCGAGGGCGTCTACTTCATCTGCGGGCGCTGCCGGCGGGTCTGCCACAACCTCGATGACGGTCTGGTCGAGGACACCGGCAACTCCAACAACCTGTGCACGGGCTGCCACAAGACGGTCAACGAACCGCCCAAGCCAGCCAAGAAGGCGCCGCCTGCCAAGAAGGCCGCGCGGCCCCGTTCCAGCCCTGCCGCCAAGGGCGCCAAGGCAACCAAGCAAGTGAAGTCTGCTCCCAAGGCTGCCGCCGCTGCTGCGAAAAAGCCCGCCAAGGGCGCACGCCGCTAGAAGCCCGTCGGGGCTCGTCGGCTGCCTCGGACCAGTCACGGAAAAAAGGGCGGCTGCCCCTCCGTCACACGCGAAACCTTCGGGTCCTGAGTCCCGCATAGGTTTCGGCGAAATCTGCCGGGACAGGTGCCGTCACGTCGAGCTCGCCGTCGATCCGAACCCGCATCGCGTGCAGCAGGTGCCCGCCCCGCGGGGCCGATGGCAGCACCGGACCGCCGTACTTGCCGTCGCCGAGCAGCGGGTGTCCGCTCAGCGCAAGGTGCGCCCGGATCTGATGGCGCACTCCGGTGCACATGCGAGCGTGGACCAGCGACCAGCCATCGCCCGTCTCCAGGGCTGTGGCCACGGTTCTGGCCGCACGTCCGCGCTCATGGCGCGATGCGGGAACGACCCGCGAGGCCCGTGTTGCCAGGGGCCGCTCCACGACCACCGCGCCGCCAAGCCGTCCGGCAACCAGCGCCAGATAGTCCTTGACGACCTGGCCCTGTGAGAAGAGCGAGCGCAGGCGCCGATATTCCTCGCCCGACGTCGCTGCCAGCAGGACCCCGGAGGTGTCCCGGTCCAAGCGGTGCACCGTACCGGCTTCTTCTGGCCTGTTACCGACTTGAACGATTGCTGGGAAGCATCGCTCGAGAAATTCTGCGACGCTCCCGCCGCTGCGGCCGTGCTGGGTATGGAGCCCGGCCGGCTTGTCCACGGCCAGCAGATCGCCGCGCGCCAGAAGGATCCGCACGGGCCGCGCGGCATCGACCGGCGTCACCGCAATAGGGTTTGGGTCTGAGATCTCGACGCTCTGACCGGCTTGCGCTGGCGTAGCCGCCAAGGCTGCCCGGCCATCGACCCGTACCCGGCCCTCGCGGATCCACTGGGCGGCGCGGCGGCGGCCGCAACCGGTGGCCTCGGAGATCAGCTTGTCGAGCCGCACGCCGCCGCGGTGGACGATCAGCTTCACGCGGCCTGGCTCTTTGCCGGTCCGCCTCTGTCTTCCAGGTTCTCGACGACGAGCTGCCAGACACGCGTGGAGACCAGCATTCCGAGATGCCCCACCGCATCCACTGTGATGTTGAAGGCGCCCGGATAGTAAGCGCTTTCGAGCGGGAAGGTCAGGGCATCGAAGCTCGAGGCGATGGCAGTGATGCGAATGGTCCCACTGAGGTCGTCGCCGCTGCCGAGACGCTGGAGGAAGGGCGAGCCCGGACGCAGCTGCGCAAAGCGCGGGCCCAGCACCAGCGAGGCCAGGGCGGTCCCCTGGTGCGGCGTGCCGAGGGTGACGAGGTTCTCGATCAAAGCGGCTGCGCCATCGAAACGTGCGGCCGCGCGCACCACCAGGCCGCCGACGCCATGGGCGACCACGTCCACGTGCGCGACGCCATTTTCCTGGCACGCCCGCGCCAGCTCGCCGCCGAGGACCGAAGCTCTGGCGTACAGATCGGTGCCGTGGCTCGGGTACGAAAGGAGCACCGGGTGCCAGCCTCGCTGCTGCAACCGTCTGGCCAGAAGTCGCAGCGTAACCGGCGACATCGACAGGTCGTGCACCAGGGCCACGACGCGCCCGGCGCGCGGCGAGCCCGGAAGCGGCGGCCAGCGCCGCGAGCGTGGCGCCAGTTCGCCGAGAGCCCAGCACGCGACCGCCACCGGCACCAGCAGACACTCCAGCGCAAAGGGCCACCACAGCTGCGCGGGCAGCTTCTCGCGCGCACCGGCACATGCGCGGCGCGTCTCGTAGATCATGACGAGGTGGGCGCCCGCCTGCGCGATCACGATCGCGCTCATCAGCAGCAGTAGAAGAAGCACGCACGTGGTTTACGAAGGGCTGCAGCGTGAGGCAAAGCGCGCCGATTTGCTTTTCGCGCCTCGGGCAATGAGGATTCCAGGCCCGTGACCGCACGCGCATCCCGCTCCTCGACGACACCCTCGAATCAGAAAACTGCCAGGACGAGCGATCCTGCACGCCATCGTTTCGCCGTCATCATGGCGGGCGGTACGGGCACGCGGTTCTGGCCCTGGAGTCGCGAGCGGATGCCCAAGCAGCTCCTGTCGCTGGCCGGACCGAGCTCGATGCTCGCCGACACGGTCGCACGCCTGCGCGGCGTGGTGCCCGACTCCAACATCCTGGTCGTCACCAATCAGCGCCTGGTCGATGCGGTCGCCGAGGCGCTTCCGCATCTTCCGGCGTCGTCGATTCTGGGCGAACCGGCCGGACGCAATACGGCTCCGTGCATTGGCTGGGCTGCACTCGAGCTCCTGCAGCGAGACCCCGACGCCGTCATGTCGGTGCTGCCGGCCGACCATGTGCTTGGAGAGCCCGGCCGTTTTCGCGCCGACCTGCTACGCGGATATGCGCTCGCCGCCGAAGGGCGACACCTGATCACGTTCGGCATCCGCCCAACCGAGCCGGCCACGGGTTACGGATACATCCGCGCCGGCAAGCCGCTGCCCGGGCATCCTGAAGCGATGGCGGTGGCGGCGTTCGTCGAGAAGCCCACGCTGGCGGTGGCCAGGCGCTACATGGCCAGCGGCAAGTACTTCTGGAACAGCGGCATGTTCCTGTGGAAGGCCTCGCACATCTGGCAGGAACTGGAGCGGCATCTTCCCGAGCTGGCCGCGGGACTGTCCAGGATGGAAAGGCATCGACGCGGCCGCAGCATTCCGGCGGCGAAGCTGGCGCGCGCATTTCCCGCGCTGCCGTCCATTTCCATCGACTACGGAGTTCTGGAGCGCAGCGCCTCGGTGGCGATGATCCCTGCCAGCTTTTCCTGGTCGGACATCGGCAGCTGGGATGCTGCCGCCTCGCTGTGGCCTTCGGACGCCGACGGCAACGCCTCGCGCGATCCACTGGTCGCCATCGACGCGCGCGGCAACGTGGTCGCATCACGCGGAAAGCCGGTGGCGCTGCTCGGCGTTTCCGACCTGGTGGTCGTGGACGCCGGCGATGCGCTTCTCGTCTGTCCGCGCTCCCGGTGCCAGGATGTCCGTCAGATCGTCGCCCGCCTCGGTGACGCCAAGGCTGGAAGCGGCCGCAAGCTTCGGGAGCTGCTGTGAGTGCCGATCCTGGCCAGGCCCGGAGTCTGAGCGCCGCGCAGGCCGAGCCCGTCGCGCGCGACGCCAAGCCGCCGCCGCCGCATCGCTCGGCGATGCGGCGCCGCTTCGGCGTGCTGGCGGAGCTGGTCGGACGGCGGCTCTTCGAGAAGACCGTCGTCAACGAGAGCTTGGTCGAGAAGATTCGCGACCTGTCTCAGCGCGGCACGGTCATCTACGTCCTGCGCCATCGGTCTTTCGTCGACTACTTCATGGTGAACTGGGTGCTGCGACGCGAGGGACTGCCTCTGCCGGTCTTCGCCAACGGCGTCTCGTCGGTGGCGCTGGCGCCCATCGGCGTGGCGCTGTCGGCGCTGCGCGCCCGCATCGCGCGCATGTTCGGCCGCGGGCGTCCGGTCGAGAACAGCCACGACGTCTGCGCTCGCGCGGTGCGCAACGGCCAGCCCGTGCTCATCTTCATGCGCGGACCGCGCCGGCGCGTGGCACCGGTGCCCGCCGAGGGAACGGCGGCGCCGCGCGTCGGCAACGACTACCTGCGCGAGATCGTCCATGGCGCGCGCGAGGGCGAGCAGCAGCGTTTCATCGTTCCGCTGGCGCCGTTTCGCGGGCACAGCTTCCGCAAGCGCGAGACCGGAATCACCGCGCTCGTCTACAGCGTGCACGAAGTCCCCAGCGAATGGCGCAAGCTGCTGACGTACTGGTTCTACCGCAACGACCTGTTCGTGACGGTCGGCACCGAGGTCAGCGTCGGCGACTTCGCTCGCCGCTACCTGAACGACACCGAGGACCGCCTGGTACGGCGTCTGACGCGCGCCATCCAGATCTTCCTCAACCGCGAGGAGAGGGTGGTCATGGGCCCGGCCATCATGCCGCGGCGCAAGATCAAGACCCTGGTGCTGGAGGACGAGGAGACGCGCGTCTTCTTCGAGAAGACGTCGGCCGACAGCGGCGTCCCCGAAGCCAAGCTGCGCAAGCAGGCCGAAGGCTACTTCGACGAGATGGCGGCCGAGTACAACAGCGCCGTCTTCGCCGTCGTATCCTGGGTGTTCAAGAAGGTCTGGAACAGGATGTTCCAGGGGCTCGAGCCGATCGGCTTCGAGAAGGTGATCGAGAAGGCCAAGTACCATCCGATCGTGCTGGTGCCCTGCCACCGCAGCCATTTCGACTACCTGATCCTGTCCTACCTGTTCTATTTGCACTTCGTCAGCCCGCCGCACATCGCCGCAGGCGTCAACCTGTCGTTCTGGCCGCTCGGGCCGCTGTTTCGCGGCAGCGGCGCCTACTTCATCCGGCGCTCCTTCGGGCACGACGAGGTCTACAAGTACGTGTTCCGCCGCTACCTGCAGTTCCTGATCCGCGAAGGCTACACGCAGGAGTTCTTCATCGAGGGCGGACGCAGCCGCACCGGCAAGATCATGACGCCGCGACTGGGCATGCTGTCGGCCATCGTCAGCGCCTACGCCAGCGGGATCCGCCGCGACCTGTATCTGGTGCCCGTGTCGATCCACTACGGGCGCATCGTCGAGGAGGAGGCCTATCAGGCCGAGCTCGGCGGCGAGGAAAAGGAGCCGGAGAACCTGTTCGCGCTCGTGCGCGCGCGCCGCTTCCTGCAGCAGAAGTATGGCACGGCCTACGTCTCCTTCGCCGATCCCATCTCGCTCAGCGACGTGCTCGGCGAACGCAAGCAGCGCTTCGGCGAGGCCGAGAGCAATCCGGAAGTCGAGGAGGAGAAGCGGCGTTTCATCCAGCGCCTCGGCTTCCGCATCCTGCGCGAGGTCAATGGCGCCGAGGTCGCGGGCGCCACCTCGGTCTCTGCCACCGTCTTGCTGGGATCGCCGCACTGGGGCTTCCGCTACCGCGACTTCCGCGAGCGGGCCAATGCCCTGGTCGACCTGACGCGATTCCAGAACATCATCCCGACGGCCTCGCTGGCGCGAAACGCCGGAGACTTTCGCGAGAGCATCGGCTTTCTCAGCTCCAACGGCCTGATCGAGGTGCTGCAACGCGGGCGTGAGGAAGTGCTGGTGGTGCGGCAGGGCAGGCGTCTGGCCCTCGACTTCTACAAGAACAACCTGATCCACGCCTTCCTGCTGCCGTCGCTGATCACCTCGTGCCTGCGCGAGGGCGACGCCGTCGTCCGCTTGCCCGATCGCGTCTGGTGGTGGCTCGATCTTTTCCGCTACGAGTTCCCGCTGCCTGCACGCGAGGAGCTTCCTGCGATGGTCGAGCGCTTCCTTGCCTTCTACCGCGAGAAGGGAGCGGTGCGCGGCGATCAGCTCGTCGACTCGCATCCGCTGGTGGCGGCGACCCTGAATGTCCTGCAGAACTTCCGCGAGGCCTATTACGTGGCGGCCCTTACGCTGCACAACCAGCTCTCCTCCGAAGGCACCACGCAAAAGGCGCTGCTCGAGGAGATCCGCCGTCATTACAAGACCTGCCTGCTGCTGGGCGAGGTCGTCAAGTCCGAGGGCAGCGGCGACGTGCCCCTGCGCAACGCGCTCAGCCGCTATGAAGAGCTCGGCTTCGTGCGCACCGAGATGCGCGGACGCGGCGGCCGCGAACGCTGGGTCCTGCGCGGAGCGCGCTGGCCCGAGCTCGAGGATTTCGTGCTCAGGCTCCAGGAGAGCCTGCAGGTGCACACGGGATCGCCGCGTTCATGACCTCCAGGAGGATGCGATGACGGAGAAAGAGCTTCGCGATCGTTTGAACGCCGCCATGCGCGAGAAGCACCCCATGCGCACGCGCGCGCTGCGCGCAGTCCTGGCCGGCGTGAAGAACCGCGCCATCGAGCTGCGCGGCGAGGTTCCCGAAAAGGAGATCACCTCGCTCATCCAGCGCGAGACCAAGCAGTGCAAGGAGACGCTCGACTTCGCGACCAAGGCCGGACGCGACGATCAGGTGGCCGAGCATCAGGCGCTGCTGACCGAGCTCGAGAGCCTGCTGCCGACCGGCCTCAGCGAGGAGGAGCTGCGCCAGGCCATCCTGGCCATCATCGCCGAGACCTCGGCCACCAGCATCGGGCCGGTCATGAAGACATTGAGCGACCGGTACGCCGGGCGCTACGACGGCAAGCGCGCCAGCGACCTCATCCGTGCGATTCTTGCCGGCTGAGGCCCACGCACCCGAATGGCGGAACGTTGACTCCCTGCAGTGACGCTCCTAGTCTTCGCGGCTCCCATGAAGAAACTTCCCATCGTCGAGAGGCTGCAGACCGAGCTGGCCGAGATCCGTCGTGAGCTCAACATCGACCTGCCCAAGGTCATCGAGACCGCCCGTGAGCACGGCGATCTGCGCGAGAACGCCGAGTATCACGCCGCCAAGGAGCGCCAGGGCATGCTGCATGCCCGCGCCGGGGCGCTCGAGAGCCGCCTGAAGGAGCTCTCGCTGTACACGATCTCTTCCATCCCCAGGGACGGCATCGGCTACGGCAGCGTGGTCGAGCTCGAGGACGCCGACAGCGGCGACGTGGTCAAGTACGAGATGGTCTTCGCCGAGGAGGTCGACGCCGCCGCCGGCCGCATCTCGCTCAGCTCTCCGGTCGGGCAGGCGCTGATCAAGAAGTCAGAAGGGGACGAGGTGACCATTCAGCTCCCCAACGGCCGCAAGACCTACGCGGTGGTCTCAGTCCAGACCCTCCACGATCGCGACCTGTAGCTTCACGCTCCCACCGGACGACTTTTCTTGCGGCGCTGCGATGCCCGTGTTACTTCCCGCGGGAGTCAGGGCAGTGGAGGAGGTGGGCCCTTCGCCCGCCTCTTTTTGTTTGGCCTTGCCGGCGCCGTCGAGGCCTCGGTCGGGCGGCCCTGACGGTTCGAGGTACCCGTGAGCACGAACGGCTCGAAGATCTGGGCGATCGCCGAGCCACTCGCCGTCGAACGCGGTCTCGAGCTGCTCGACGTGGAGCTGGCCGGCAGCGGCTCGCGCCAGCTCGTGCGGATCTTCCTGGACAGCCCGGACCCGTCGCGAGCAGTCAGCCTCGAGGACTGCGAGGCAGTGAGCAGACGGCTCGGAGATGCGCTCGAGGCTCACGAGGTGGTCCGGAGCAATTACATGCTCGAGGTCTCTTCGCCCGGCCTCAGCAGGCCGCTCAAGAAGGCGGAGCACTTCGAGCGCGTAGTGGGCAAGAAGGTTCGTGTGCGGATGAGGAACGACGTCGACGGACAGCGCAATTTTCTCGGACGACTGGACGAGGTGGCCGGCGGGGCCATCACGGTGACCGAGGAGAGCGGCAAGGCGACACGGCTCGTACTGGCGGAGGTCGAGAAGGCCAACCTCGAGTACGAGTTCGAGAAGAAGACGCCGCCGCGGCGCCGGGCCCGCTGAGGCAAACGAGATGATGCAAAAAGAACTACTGCGGGTCATCGAGCAGGTCAGCAAAGAGAAGGGCATCGACCGCCAGCTCGTCATCGAGGCCCTCGAAGAGGCGATGAAGTCGGCGGCCAAGAAGACCCACGGCGCCGATCTCAACATCGAAGCCAAGTTCAACGTCGAGACCAGCGAGATCGACATCTACAAGATCGAGACCGTGGTGGCCGAGATCGAGAACCCCGACGCCGAGATCACGCTCGAGACCGCTCGCGAGAAGTACGACCCGGAATCGCAGATCGGCGACGAGCTCCTGACCAAGCTCGGCCCGCCCGACTCCCGCATCGCCGCCCAGGCCGCCAAGCAGAACATCGTCCAGAAGGTCCGCGACTACGAGCGGGCCATGATCTACAACGAGTTCAAGCAGCACGAGGGGACCATCCAGTCCGGCATCGTGATGCGCTTCGAGCGCCGCAACCTGATCGTCCAGCTCCGCCCCAACGTCGACGCGATCCTGCCCGAGCGCGAGCAGATCCCGCGCGAGCGCTACCGCCAGGGTGACCGCATCCGCGCCCTCATTGTGCGCGTGGACGAGAACGCGCGCGGCCCGCAGATCGTGCTGTCGCGCACCAACCCCGAGCTGGTCAAGAAGCTGTTCGAGCAGGAAGTTCCCGAGGTCTACGAGGGCATCGTCGAAGTGAAGGACGTCGTGCGCGAGCCCGGCGGCCGCGCCAAGATCGCGGTGGTCAGCCACGACAGCGACGTCGATCCGGTCGGAGCCTGCGTGGGCATGCGCGGCTCTCGCGTGCAGGCGGTGGTGCAGGAGCTTCGCGGCGAGCGCATCGACATCGTTCCCTGGACTCCCGACGAGACCGAGTTCGTCTGCCGCGCGCTCTCGCCCGCCAAGGTCTCGCGCATCGTCATCGACGAAGGCGATCATTCGATGGAAGTGGTGGTGCCCGACGATCAGCTCTCGCTGGCCATCGGCCGCAAGGGACAGAACGTGCGGCTTGCCGGCAAGCTGACCGGCTGGAAGCTCGACGTCCATTCCGAGAGCGAGTACGAGCGCTGGCAGCGCGAGTCGCGCAGGTCTCTGCGCCGCGTCGAGGGGCTCTCCGACCTGCGTGCCGAGCTGCTTCTGGCCGACGGCTACAAGTCGGCCGGCGAGCTGGCAGGCAGCGACCCCGATGACATCGCCGGCGTGCTCGAGTGCACGCCCGAGGAAGCGCAGCGCATGATCACCTCGGCCAAGGGTGCCGACGAGATCGAGCGCCGTGAGAAGATCGTCGCACGCATCGCACGCGCGGTGGCCGAGGCCGCCGAGGCGGTGCTGGCACGCGGACGCGAAGAGGCCGCCGGTCTTGCCGCAGCCGCCGAAGAGGCGGCCGAGCCTGCCGAGGCGACCGTCGAGGCATGAGCGGAGACGGACCGACGCGCACCTGCGTGGGCTGCGGCGCACGCGACGCGCAGCGCGCGCTGATGCGCGTGCAACTCGACGAAGCCGGTGAGCCGGTGGTGGTCGGGCGGGCCCGCAAGGGTCGCAGCGCCTATGTGCACGCCAGGGCGGCGTGCGCGGCAGCGCTGCCGAAGAGCAGGGGAATTTCGCGATCGCTGCGCGTAACGCTCGGACAGGCCGAGCGCGCGCGGCTTCGCACCAGCATCGAAGAGCAAGTGGTTCAGGCGCAGGCGCACGGGCGCGGCGAGTGAGACGAGAAGGTATGGCAGAGAGCCGCAACGTCAGTGAAGCAAAAGGTCGTGGAGGCGCAGCCGCCTCGCGCACGCAGGCGGCGCCGGCCGCCGTCGTCATCCGTCGCGCACGCAAGCGCCCGGAGGCGCCGTCCACACCGGGCGTGCCCAGCCTCGGCATCGGCAACCGCCGCGTCGCAACCGCCATCGAGCTCTCGCCTGAAGCGCTGGCGCTGTTCGATCCCAATCCATTCGCCTACGCATCGCTGCCCGTGATCAGCGCACCCGAGCCGACGCAGGCGCCGGTCGAAGCGGCGCCTCCGCCGGCTGCGGCCGAGCTTCCTGCAGAGCCGCTGGAAGCGGCAGCGGTCATTGCCGAGAGCGTACCGGCGGTCGATGCAGCTCCGCCCGAGATCACTCCGATCGTCGAGCCGGATCCAATTCCCGATCCCGTCATCGAGGAAGTGGCGCCCGAGCCGGTGGCCGAGGAAGAGGACTTCTCCGACAAGGTCTCTCCCGACGAAGCCCAGCGCATCACCGACGATTACACCGAGGCGCTGCTCAGCCGTGCCGAAGCGCCGGCCGCGCCTCCGGTCGAAGTTCCCGAGGAAGGCGTACGCCGAGGCGGCGCCCGCGTGCTCGGCCGCATCGACCTGACCCGCAAGCCCGCAGCCGCGCGACCCGCCCAGCCGCAGCCTGCTGCGGCCGTGCCGGGCACCGGTCCCAAGCCGGCCAAGGAAGGCGAGACCGAGGCCGACAAGGGTCGCAAGAAGAAGCGCAAGGTCGTCCGCAAGGAGGACATGTTCGACGCGCTCGAGCGCGCCTATCAGGTGCGTCCGCGCAAGAAGCGCGCGGCGCCCGGACAGAAGCTGCGCAAGACCGAAGTGACGGTACCCAAGGCCAGCAAGCGCGTCGTCAAGGTCAATGCGGGCGCAACGGCCGCAGACCTGGCCAAGGCCATGGGCATCAAGGTCGGGGAGGTGCTGGGCTCGCTCATGCGCCTGGGCACGATGAAGACGGCCAACGACCTGCTGGACGTGGACACGGCGACGCTGGTCGCCGAGGAGTTCGGCTACACCGTCGAGAACACGGCGGTCGACGTCGATCAGCTTCTCGACATCGGCGGTGGCGAAGAGGCCGAGGACGGCGATACGCGCCCGCCGGTCGTCACCGTCATGGGCCACGTCGACCACGGCAAGACTTCGCTCCTGGACGCCATCCGCAAGGCCAACGTGGTTGCCACCGAGTCGGGCGGAATCACCCAGCACATCGGCGCCTACATGGTCGAGTCCAGCATCGGACCGATCTGCTTCCTGGATACGCCGGGCCATGCGGCGTTCACGGCGATGCGTTCGCGCGGCGCCCAGGTCACCGACATCGCCGTGCTGGTGGTGGCGGCTGACGACGGCGTGATGCCGCAGACGATCGAGTCCATCAATCATGCCAAGGCGGCCGACGTCCCGGTCATCGTGGCGGTCAACAAGGTCGACAAGCCCGATTCCAATCCGGACCGCGTCAAGCAGCAGCTGACCGATTACGGCTTGCAGCCCGAAGAGTGGGGCGGCACCACGCAGTTCGTTCCGGTCTCGGCGCTCAAGGGCACCGGCATCGAGGAGCTGCTCGAAGCCATCTCGCTGCAGGCCGAGCTGCTCGAGCTGCGCGCTGCAGCCGATTCGCGTGCTGTCGGCACCGTGGTGGAGGCGCGCCTGGACAAGGGACGCGGCCCCGTGGCCACCGTCCTGGTGCAGAAGGGCACGCTCAAGCATGGCGACCACTTCGTGTGCGGCGAGATCGTCGGACGCGTGCGCGCGATGAACGATCATGCCGGCCGGCCCGTCAAGACGGCCGGACCCTCCACGCCGGTCGAGATCATCGGCCTGGACGGCGTGCCTTCGGCCGGCGATGCATTCGTCGTCGTCGAGGATCCGTCCAAGGCTTCGCAGGTCGCCGAAATGCGCCGCGAGGCCACGCGCAAGTCGGGCCTGGTGGCCACCACGCGCATGTCGCTCGAGGACCTGCAGCGCCAGTTCAGCGCGACCGGCTCGCTCGAGCTGCGCATCGTCATCAAGGCGGACGTGGACGGCTCGGTCGAGGCCATCAAGAACGCCCTCGAGAAGCTCTCCAACGACGAAATCACGCTGCGCGTGATCCACGGCGGAGTCGGCGCCATCAACGAGTCCGACGTGCAGCTGGCGATGGCCTCCAACGCCGTCATCGCCGGCTTCCACGTCCGGCCCGAGGCCAAGGCACGCGCCATGGCCGAGCGCGAGAGCGTGGACATCCGCCTCCACTCGGTCATCTACGAGCTCATCGACGAGGTAAAAGCCGCGCTCGAGGGCATGCTGGCGCCCGAGTACAAGGAAGTCTTCGAGGGCCGCGCCGAGGTGCGCAACACCTTCACGATCCCCGGCGGCACGATCGCCGGCTGCTACGTCCTGGACGGCACCATCATCCGAAATCACGAGTGCCGCCTGCTGCGCGACAACGTGGTCGTTCACAAGGGCAAGGTCGGCAGCCTGCGCCGCTTCAAGGACGATGCCCGCGAAGTCGCCGCGGGCTACGAGTGCGGCATCGGACTGGAGCGCTTCAACGACGTGAAGGTGGGCGACGTGATCGAGACGTTCCGGCAGGACGCGGTCAAGCGCACGCTGCAGCCGCGCAGCGAGCCGGCGGCGCGCGAGTGATCGCCGCGCTGGCGGGCAAATCCGGGTGGTCGTCGTCGGTGTCCTGCACCTGATCCTGTACTTGCCGGAGAACCATTCGCTCAAGGGCAAGCGGGCCGTGCTGCGCGCGATCAAGCAGCGCATCCGCAACAAGTTCAACGTCTCGGTGGCCGAGTGCGACGACCACGACAACTGGCAGAAGATCACGCTCGGCGTGGCGCAGATCGGCAACGAACGCGACCACGTCGACCGCTGCCTGCGCGAGGTCTCGACGTTCGTGACCGCCCTTGGCCTTGCCGAGCCGGGTCGCGAGACCTACGAGTTCGCAAACTACTGACTCATGCCGGCGGCGCCGGGCTGGAAACGGAACTTCGATGGCAGGCAGAAGAGCAGAGCGCGTGGCGCGCCAGGTGGTCCAGGCGCTGGCCTCCATCCTGGAGGAAGGCACGCACGACGCGCGCCTTTCGCGCGTGACGCTGACCGACGCGCGCATGAGCGACGATCTCAAGCACGCGCGCGTCTTCTTTGCCTGCTTCGGCGGGCAGGACGAGGCAGCGCAAGCCTGGGAGGCGCTGGCCGCTGCGACCGGGTTTCTGCGGCGCGAGCTCGGAACGCGTCTGGCGCTGCGATCCATTCCGGCTCTGGTGTTCGAGTACGACGAGAGCTCGGCCCGCGCCGAACGCATCGAGAAGCTCCTGAAGGGAACCACCGGTGGAAGCCAGGAGTGACAAAGGGCAGGGACGCCGCCGTCGCGGCGGCGCCGGCGGTCCCAGCGGTATCCTGCTGGTGGACAAGCCCATCGACGTGACCTCGGCGGGCGTGGTCGCGCGCGTGCGGCGAGTGCTCGGCGGCGTCAAGGCCGGTCACTCGGGAACGCTCGACCCCTTCGCTACCGGCCTGCTGCCGCTGTGTCTGGGCGAAGGCACCAAGCTGGCCGGCTACCTGACCGACTCCGACAAGAGCTACGAGGGCGTCATTCGCCTGGGCGTGCGAAGCGACACGCACGACATGACGGGCCGGGTCGAAGAGGGCGGTCCCGTGACCTCTCTCGACGATGCGGTGCTGGCAACGGTCGCGGCAGAGTTCCAGGCCATCTCGGTGCAGGTTCCGCCCTCGTTCTCGGCCATCAAGATCGCCGGGCGCCCCATGTACGAACTGGCGCGGCGTGGAGAGGCGCCCGAGCTGGAGGCCCGTCCGGTGCGCGTGGACCGGCTCGAACTGCACGCCCTCGACGAACGCCGTCTTTCGGTCACCATCGACTGCGCCAAGGGCTTCTACGTGCGAGCTCTGGCCCGCGATCTCGGCGACCGGCTAGGTTGCGGCGCGGTGCTCGAAAGCCTGCGGCGGACACGCGTCGGCGTGCTGAGCGCGGAGTCGGCCGTGCCGCTTGCCGAGATCATGGGCCCCGATGGATACGAACGGGCGGTGACGGCGATCATTCCGCTGATCGAGGCGGCCTCGCATCTTCGCCTGGTCGACGTCGCTCCCGCCGATGCGGCAGACCTTCGCCTGGGCCGCCAGCAGCCGCTGCTGCGGCTGGGGCCAGCCACTGGCGCGGGCGAGCGCATCCGCATCGCCGCCGGCGAGGATCTCGTGGCGGTAGCGGTCGCGCAGGGCAGGGTATGGACGCTCGAGCGCGTCTTCGCGCCGATAAAGGGGTCGGGCACCTTTTCGTAAAAGGCGTCAGGCACCATCTGGAAAAAGGTGACTGACCCCTTTTGCGAGTGGAGTGCGCGCCTTGCCCTCCACACCGGCCCGTGTTAACTGCCTGCGGCTCAGACGGAAGAAGAGGAAAGGAACAAGCGACACGTCCGTGACTAGCATCGCCGAAAACAAGCAAGTGAAGCAGGAACTCATCTCGGCCTACCGTAGGCACGAGTCCGACTCCGGCTCGCCCGAAGTGCAGATCGCTCTGTTGAGCACGCGGATCACGCATCTCACCGAGCATTTCAAGGTTCATACCAAGGACCACCACTCGCGCCGCGGCTTGCTCAAGCTGGTCAGTCAGCGACGCCGCCTCTTGGATTATCTCAAGAGGACGGACCACGACCGTTACGTGAACGTCATCGAACGGCTCGGCATTCGTAAGTAGTACGCAGTCTCCCTGCCTCTTCTCCCGACCGCACAACATCAAAGGTCAGGAGAAGTTCTTGAAATGAGGCATGAAGTAGCCCTCGAAGTCGGTGGGCGTCGGCTCGTCCTGGAGACGGGCCGGATCGCAAAGCAGGCGCACGGCGCCGTCGTGGTGTCGTACAGCGACACGGTAGTTCTGGTCACTGCGGTCTCGCAGGACACTCCGCGCGAAGGCGTGGACTTTTTCCCTCTCACGATCGAGTACCAGGAAAAGGCTTTCGCCGCCGGCAAGATCCCGGGCGGCTTCTTCAAGCGCGAAGGGCGGCAGGGTGCCGACGAGATCCTGACCTGCCGCTGCATCGACCGCCCGGTGCGTCCACTGTTCCCGGACGGCTACCGCAACGAGACCCAGATCATCGCCACCGTCCTGTCGGCCGACCGCGCCGGCGCTCCCGACGTGATCAGCCTGATCGGCAGCTCGGCAGCCCTGCACATCTCCGACATTCCCTTCGGCGGTCCGGTTGCCGGCATCCGCGTGGGGCGGCACAAGGGCAAGCTCATCGCCAACCCTTCGGTCGAAGAGCTCGAAGAGTGCGACATCAACATCCTGGTGGCCGCCAAGCGTGACGCCATCGTCATGGTCGAGGGCGGCGCGCGCCAGGTTCCGGAAGACGAGGTGCTCGAGGCGCTCTACTTCGGACACGAGCAGATCGTCCCGATCATCGACATGCAGGAAGAGCTCCGCCGCCTGGCGGGGCGGCCCAAGCGCGCCTACACGACACCGGTCATTCCCGAGGACATCCTGAATCGCGTTCGCGAGATGGCCGAACCGATGCTGCGCAAGGCCTACTCCAACACCGTCAAGCAGGACCGCTATGCGGCACTGGACGTGGTCAAGAAGGAGTTCAAGGCGCTGCTGACGCCCGAGCTGGTCGAGCGCGCCGCCGACGTCGGCGCCGCCTACTCGCGCGTCAAGGAAGACATCGTTCGCGGCGACATCGTTGCCAAGGGACACCGCGTCGACGGCCGCGACCTGGACACGGTCCGCCCGATCACGATCGAGACCGGCATCCTGCCGCGCACGCACGGCAGCACGCTGTTCACGCGCGGAGAGACGCAGGCCATCGTCGTCGCCACGCTCGGCACCTCGGCCGACGAGCAGCGCATCGACGCGCTTCTCGGCGACTACAAGAAGCGCTTCATGCTGCACTACAACTTCCCGCCCTACAGCGTCGGGGAGGCCAAGATGCTGCGCGGCGCCGGCCGTCGCGAGATCGGTCACGGCGCCCTTGCCGAGCGCGCGGTAAGCGCCGTCCTGCCCGATCCGGGCGAGTTCCCCTACACGCTGCGCGTGGTCTCGGAGATCACCGAGTCCAACGGCTCCTCCTCGATGGCCTCGGTGTGCGGCGCCTCGCTGGCGCTGATGGACGCCGGCGTTCCGATCAAGGCAGCGGTGGCCGGCGTGGCCATGGGCCTGATCGCCGAAGAGGGCAAGTTCTTCGTCCTGACCGACATCCTCGGCGACGAGGACCATCTCGGCGACATGGACTTCAAGATCGCGGGAACCGAGAAGGGCATCACCGCCGTCCAGATGGACATCAAGGTCGACGGCCTTCCTCGCGAAGTCATGCGCGACGCCGTCCACAAGGCCCGCACCGCGCGCCTGCACATCCTCGGCGAGATGACCAAGGCCCTGCAGGCGCCGCGCGAGGAGATGTCGATCCACGCGCCGCGCATCGAGACGGTCAAGATCCATCCCGACAAGATCCGCGACCTGATCGGCCCCGGCGGCAAGGTGATCCGCGGAATCGTCGACCAGACCGGATGCAAGATAGACGTCTCCGACGACGGCACCGTGCTGGTGGCATCGAGCGACGGCGAGGCCATGAAGCGCGCGCTCGACATCATCCACGGCATCACCGCCAGCCCCGAAGTCGGACGCATCTACCACGGGACGGTCCGGCGCATCACCGACTTCGGCGCGTTCGTCGAGATCCTGCCCGGCACCGACGGGCTGCTGCACATCTCGCAGCTCGAGGATCGGCGCGTCGAGAGCGTGCGTGACGTGCTCAAGGAAGGCGACAAGATCCCCGTCAAGGTCCTGGAAGTGGACCGGCAGGGGAAGATCCGCCTGAGCCTCAAGGAAGCCCGTCGCGAGATGGCCGAGCCTGGACAGGGAACCGAGGACGACGCTTGAGCGAGCTGCTGCGCGTCACCCGTCTCGAGAACGGCGTTCGCGTCGTGACCGAAACGGTTCGTGACGTTCCTTCCCTGGCTCTAGGCATCTGGGTCGATACCGGCTCGCGCTACGAAGAGGAGCGCACGACCGGCATCGCCCATTTCGTCGAGCATCTGCTGTTCAAGGGAACGCCGACGCGCTCGGCGCGTGAGATCGCCGAGGCCATCGAGCGCCGCGGCGGCAGCATCGACGCGTTCACGGACAAGGAATACACCTGCTACCACGCGCGCGTGCTGCACGAGCACGGCGACGTCGCCCTGGACGTGCTCTCCGACCTGGTGCTGCACGCCGATCCGCGCGCGCAGGACATCGAGCTGGAGCGCGAGGTCATCATCCAGGAAATCCTGGACGTCGAGGACGATCCCGAAGAGTTCGTCAACGACCATTTCCTGTCCTGCTACTGGCCCGGGCATCCACTGGGCTGGCCCGTGGCCGGGACGCTTGCCAGCGTCGAGCGGATCACGAGGCAGGACATCACCGAGTTCCTGCGCGACTTCCGCCGTCCCGACCGCATCGTGGTCTCGGCTGCGGGCCGCCTCGACCACGACGAGTTCGTGGCGCGCTGCCGCGCCATCTTCGGCTCGCTCGAGCCGCAGGGCGGCGGCGAGCGACGCATCGACCGGCCCGACTTCCGGCCCGGCCTGTACGTGGTCAAGCGCGAGATCGAGCAGGCTCACGTCCTGATCGGCATGCCGGGGCTGTCGGTGACCGACCCGCGCCGCGAAGCGGCCGAGGTCCTGATCGCGGCACTCGGCGGCGGCATGAGCTCGCGCCTGTTCCAGCGCATTCGCGAGGAGCGCGGCAAGGCCTACTCGATCTACGCCTTCCAGGATCCGTTCCACGACATCGGCTACACCGGCATCTACGCGGCGTGCGCGCGCGAATCGGTGGCCGAAGTCTCCGACATCGTCTTCGAGGAAGTCCGCTCGGTGTGTCGCGACGGCCTCGGAGCCGGCGAGCTCGACCGCGTCAAGACCCAGCTCGTCGGCAGCATTCCGCTGGCGCTGGAGACGACCGACAGCCGCATGTCGCGCATCGGCCGCAACATGCTGTACTTCGACCGGCCCATGGCCATCGAGGAGATCACGACGGCCATCGAGGCGGTCACCAACGACGACATCATTCCACTGGCACGCGAGATGTTCAGCTTCGACCGCGCCGCCGCCGTCCTGCTCGGCGACGTCGAAGGCGACCTGATGGCGCTTCCGGCCACCTGAGACGCATGGCGGACGACCATCGCGAAGTGCGCGTGCAGATCACGCGCGTGCGCGACACGTCGCTGCCGCTGCCGCGCTACATGACCGAGGGCGCGGTGGGAATGGATCTTCCCGCCGCGATCGAGGCGCCGATTTCGCTCGCTGCAGGCGAGCGCACACTGATTCCCACCGGATTTGCGATTGCCATACCCCGTGGTTACGAGGGCCAGGTTCGCCCGCGCAGCGGGCTCGCGCTCAAGCACGGTCTGAGCATTCCGAACGCTCCGGGAACGATCGATCCGGACTACCGCGGCGAGGTCGCCGTCATCCTGGTCAACATCGGGGCCGAGGCGGTGACGATCGAGCCGGGGCAGCGCATCGCGCAGCTCGTCATCTGCCCGGTCGTGCGCTGCAAGCTCGAGGAAGTGGAACGGCTCGAGGACACCGGGCGCGGCGGCGGCGGATTCGGCCACACTTCCTCCTGATCGAGCCCCGCAGCCGAACGCAGATTGCGAATCGATGAATGGCGGTCGCGGCGGCGACGCGCCGAGGGCCGGGCCGACATGATTCCTCGTTACACGCGCCCGCAAATGGGCGTTCTCTGGAGCGACCAGCATCGTTACGAGCTGATGCTCGAAATCGAGATCGGCGTCTGTGCGGCGCTGGCACGGCGCGGAACGATTCCTTCTTCCGCCGTCGACGAGATGCGCGCCAAGGCCCGCGTCGATGCCGATCGCGTCGCCGAGATCGAGGCCCAGGTCCACCACGACGTCATCGCGTTCGTGACCGCGGTGGCCGAGACGGTGGGCGAGGCCGGGCGCTTCCTGCACTTTGGCATGACCTCCTCGGACGTCGTCGACACGGCGTTCGCGCTGCAGCTCCGCGAGGCCAGCGACCTGCTGCTCGAAGGAATCGACGGCCTGAGAGCGGCGGTGCGCAAGCAGGTCGAGGCCCACCGCGCCACCGTCATGGCCGGGCGCAGCCACGGCATCCACGCCGAGCCCATCACGTTCGGCCTCAAGCTCGCCGGCTGGTACGCCGAGCTCGGACGCGCACGAAAGCGCATGGCGGCGGCAAGGGAAGACATCTCGTTCGGCAAGCTTTCGGGCGCCGTGGGCACCTACGCCGTCAACGGCCCCGACATCGAGGCCGAGGTTCTGGCCGAGCTCGGCCTGCGCCCCGAGCCGATGGCCACGCAGGTGGTGCCCCGCGACCGTCACGCCGCCTTCTTTACGACTCTGGCCGTGATCGCCGGCGGCATCGAGCGCTTTGCCACCGAGATCCGGCATTTGCAGCGCACCGAGCTGCTGGAGGCACTCGAGCCCTTCGCCAAGGGGCAGAAGGGCTCGTCGGCGATGCCGCACAAGC
>DASPNH010000096.1:0-7372 GCA_035626675.1 Binatia bacterium | reverse complement strand
GCCGGCCACGACCAGAACGACCTCGTCGGCACTGGTCCACTTGCCGATCTGCGCATCGTCATCGAGCACGGCCGCGAACGGCCCTTGGTCGCCGCTGCGAATGTCCCCGACGCGGCGCCTGGACGCTTCGACGATGCGCTCGGCCACCTCGCGCTTGCTCCAGCCGGCGCCGGAAAACGTTGCCGCATGCTCGGGGCTCAGGACGAACATCGTCTCGGCAGCCAGTGGAAAGAAGTGCGGCGAGAAGGAGGCGGCGCCGCCGAGCGCAATCGTCATCAGGACCTGCGCGGGGTCGCGGCTGTAGTGATCGGAAATCGTCGTCGGCCCGTCGGCGGCGATGACCGTGACCGAGCTGCGGCCCTGCGGCAGACCTCGCGTCGCCGACAGAGATTCCCACGGACTGGCCTCTTCGTTCTCCGCGAAACACAGGCTGATCTTGCCGGGCTGTCCCATGGTGGCACGGTCGAGCGAGCCGGGCCTTCCGCGTCCGGTCAGTCCGATCATCAGCCGGATGGCGCGGCCTATGGTCGCGTTGGCCCTGGTCCATCCGCCCAGACAGTTGATGCCGCTGTTGAGGCCGATGCGCCCGCGCACGGGACCGTTGACGACCAGAACCGGCCCGCACGAGTGCGTCGTGTTGGTGACGCCATGAATGTTGAAGGCGGGGTCGAGCACCGCCTCGGCGGCAGCCTTGACCGTCGCGAAGTAGCTCGTATGACATCCGGCAAGCACCGCGCACACCGCGAGGCGCTCGAGCGTCAGCTCGCCCATCCCGGGCGGAACCGGTCCCAGGCTGTCGGTGGCGGCGTAATCGCCGAGCATGCGACGCACGCGCGGCCGCGTCGGCGGAACCACCGGCAGGCCGTCGGTCCATCCGCGCTCGAACATGTCCTCGAGCTCGTCGAACCCTTCGTCGCCGCCGTAGGTCGCTCGCAACTCGGCGCTGAGGGTGTTCTTGGAGCCGCACCCCGGCTTCGTCTCCGGCGTCGCAGGCCACGAGACATCGACGTGCGCGCCCAGACTGGAGAGCATCTGGATCCAATCGGTGCGGCTCCAGCCTTCCAGCGACCACCGCACGACCCCGTCGGCGGCGACGAGGAAGGCCGACGGGACGGTGCGCACGCCGTACGCGCGCGAGACGTCGTAAGGGTCGGGCTCGCAGACCGCAGCGAAGGCGGCAGCGCAGCTCGCCATCGTCGCGGACGCAACCTCGGCGGGATCCTCGTGCACGGCGACAAGTCGTATGCCGGCGCGCTCGAGCGGTTCGGCGATCGAAGAGAGACGCTCCAGCGTCATGCGCGAGGTTGGACAGTCGGCTTCGACGAAGACGAGAAGAGCCGGACCGTGACGCGTCAGATCGTCCAGGGCGACGCGGGCACCGCTGCGCGCGTCCTCGAGCGTGAATGGCGGTGCAGTCTGTCCTGTCTCGATCAAGCTGCGCCGCGTTGTCCCGCTCTCCCGTACGTGAGTCAAGGGCTTGACCGACGTTGACTCCTCGCCGAGAGTGGGGTCAGGGAGGCACGCACGTTTCGTTGCGGCCTGGCGACCGAGGAACCATGAGCAAATCGACCCTTCCGCCCATCGACGACAGCTTTCCGCGCTCGCGCAAGGTCTACCACAGCACCGAGATGCCGGTGCCCTCGCGCGAGATCTCGCTCTCGGGCGGCGAGCCGGCGCTGCGGGTATACGACACGTCGGGACCGGCACAGCGCGACGTGCGCAGCGGGCTTCCGGCGCTGCGGCAGAACTGGACCCAGAAGCGTCTGGCCAGCGGCGATCGCAACATGTCGCAAATGCACTGGGCGCGCCGCGGCGTGATCACCGAAGAGATGCGCTTCGCCGCCATCCGCGAAAGCGTCGAGCCCGAGTTCGTGCGCGCCGAGATCGCTGCCGGCCGTGCCATCATTCCGGCCAACATCCGTCATCCCGAGCTCGAGCCGATGGTCATCGGCCGCAACTTCCTGGTCAAGATCAACGCCAACATCGGCAACTCGGCGGTGCGCTCCTCCATCGAAGAGGAGGTCGACAAACTTCTGTGGGCCACGCGATGGGGAGCCGACACGGTCATGGACTTGTCCACCGGCGCCGACATCCACCAGACGCGCGAGGCGATCATCCGCAACTCGCCGGTGCCGATCGGAACGGTCCCGATCTACCAGGCGCTCGAGAAGGTGGACCGCGCCGAAGACCTGACTTTCGACATCTTCCTGGAAACGCTCATCGAGCAGGCCGAGCAGGGAGTCGACTACTTCACCATCCACGCCGGCGTGCGTCTGGCCTACATCCCCCTGACGGCCAATCGCCTGACGGGCATCGTCTCGCGCGGCGGCTCGATCATGGCCCAGTGGTGCCTGGCGCATCATCGCGAGAGCTTCCTCTACACCCGTTTCGAAGAGATCTGCGAGGTGATGAAGAAGTACGACGTCAGCTTCTCGCTCGGAGACGGACTTCGCCCGGGCTGCATCGCCGATGCCAACGACGCGGCCCAGTTCGCCGAGCTCGAAACGCTCGGCGAGCTGACGCTGAAGGCGTGGGAGCACGACGTGCAGGTGATGATCGAAGGGCCCGGCCACGTGCCCATGCACCTGATCCGCGAGAACATGGACCGCCAGCTCGCGGTCTGTCACGAGGCGCCGTTCTACACCCTTGGTCCCCTGACCACGGACATCGCGCCCGGCTACGATCATCTCACCTCCGCCATCGGCGCGGCCATGATCGGCTCCTTCGGAACCGCGCTCCTTTGCTACGTCACGCCCAAGGAGCATCTCGGACTCCCGGACCGCGAGGACGTCAAGGCCGGAGTCATCGCCTACAAGATCGCCGCGCATGCGGCCGACCTGGCCAAGGGCCATCCGGGCGCTCAGAAGCGCGACGACGCACTTTCCAAGGCGCGCTTCGAGTTCCGCTGGGAGGACCAGTTCAACCTTTCGCTGGACCCCGACACCGCGCGCGCATTCCACGACGAGACGCTCCCGCACGACAACGCCAAGCACGCGCACTTCTGCTCGATGTGCGGGCCCAAGTTCTGCTCCATGCGCATCACCGAGACGGTGCGCGAGTACGCGCGCGAGCGCGGAGTGGAAGCGGCCAAGGCGCTCGAAGAGGGAATGCAGGAGAAGGCGCAGGAATACCGCGAGCTAGGCTCGCCGGCTCCGGACCGCGTCAGCGTGCAGTAAATCTACCTATGGATGGGGTCTGACCCCTTTTCCACAATCAGAAGCAGGCGACGTCGGGCGTGTTGTCGCTGGACGTGCAGGACTGTGCCGAGCTCAGCTCGATCGTCCCGTCGATCGAGAACTTGTTGGCCACCGCCGTGGTATGGCCGAACGAACGAATCGCCATCTGCGGTCCCTTGACGCTGCTCTCCGTCAGCGTGCTGTCACCGCTGAAGCCGCTCTCGGCCAGAAGGCCGACGCCGCCGTCGGTCTTCACCTTCGACAGCGAGATCGAGATGTCGTCGCTGTAGCGGGCAGCGATCCCTCCGAGCGTCGAGATGCGCGAATTGCTGATGGTGGCGGCGGTGGCGCCTTCCAGGACGAGGCCTTCGTCGCTCTTCGAGGACAGCTTGATGTTGCCGAACACGAGCGGCCCGCTACCGATCAAGCGGGCTCCGCCGTTCTTGATCTTCACTTTGCTGTTGGTGATGGTACGCGCCCCGCTGTTGCTGACGTAGAGCGCCTGGGAGCTGTCCGCCTCGGCCGTCAGCTTGGAATCGTCGAACGTGACCGCTCCGCCGGTCTGCGCGCTGATGCTGCCGGTCGTCGTCAGCGAGCTACCCGTTACGGCAACGCCGCTGCTGTTGCCCCAAGAAAGGTCGGTCCCTTCGAGATCGGAGTCCACGATCGTGACACCACCACCGGCCCAGTAGATCGACCCGTTCTGGGAGGTGAGCGAGGAATCGTTCAGGGCCGTGGTGCCGCCGAGTCCGAAATTGATGCCGCCCATCGAATCGACCTTCGTGCCTTCGAGGAAGAAGTTGCACGAACCCCATACCTGAGTGCCGCCGGCGGGCGCGACGAAGTCGGAATCCACGAGATTGCAGGCCTTGCCGAAGGCGCCTTGCCCGAACTCGATGGGATTGCCGCCTCCGAGCGCCTCGACGTGGCTGTCCAGGATGTCGTAGGAGCTGGCGCCCCAGAACCGGATCCTTCCGAGCGAGACGAGCGTGCTCGAATCGATCGTGGTGCTGGTGGGCTGGAAATCCGGGGTGTAGCCGGGCGCGATCATGATTTCGAAGTCGGACGACAGCTGGCTGCCGACGATCTGGCGCAGGGCACCTGCACCGCCGATGACGAACTGACCCAAAGCCGAGACCTGGCTGCCGTCCACCAGCAGATCGCCGCTCGGCGGAATGTTGATGCCGCCCGTCAGCGCCGTGATCTTGCTGTCGGTGATCGTCAGCGCCCCTTCCGCGTCCAGTACGATGCCGGCCGTGCCGGAAGCAGAAAGCTTGGTCTTGTTGATCGAGAGGGAAGAAGCGTCGCCGCGGATCTCGAACGACCCTACGGTGACCTTGACGCGATCCAGGCTGACGAGAAGCCCGGATCGACGCTCACGACGCAGTCGCCGAAGATGTCGGCCGCGCCCGTCATCTCGGTATTCTGCGTGACGAAAATGGGACCGGGGCAGGCGGCGAAGAAATCGGCGGCCGTCACGGCCACGGCATGCGCCGGCGTTGCCGAGACAGCGCTGAACCCTGCGAGTGCCGTCACCGCCGCGAGAATGCGAAGCCGGTCGATCATGGATTTGCCCTCCCGTTCCGCATCGGCGTGCGTCGCTGATGGTGGAACGGGCGGGATGAGATGATGCGGGGCCGGCCAAGTCAACGCGGAACGGGCGTCGCGCCAGCGCCGGCGTTGTGCGCGATTCACCGGCGTGCCGGGGACTGGCGCCCCGCGTCACGGCAGCGAGTAGATCAGGTCCGGCCCCGCCACCCGCAGCGAGCGGGTCTTCCACGTGAACGTACCCGCGTGGCTGTTGTTCGAGTCGTGCGCCTGCTTCCAGCGATAGGAGCCGTTGCAGGTGGTGCCGTTGCTGGCGACCGTGATCTCGGAGAGCGCGACGGAATGATCGTCGCCGTCGAAGCTCCCGCCGTGCTTGCACGAGCCGGAGATGTCGATGCCCGTGGCCTTGTTGCCGGCCGTCATCGTGTCGTCCATCTCGCCGGTCGGGCAGGCCGCGCCCATCGTGTAGGTCGAGCTGGTCGCGTTGTAGGCCAGCGTCGCGGTCGTGTTCGATCCGGTTGCCGCCACGCGCGGCGCCGCCACGAACAGCCAGTCCAGGATGCGGTTGCGCGCGGCGTCGCGGGCGGCCGCGTGATTGCCGCTGGAGGTGCTGGTGATGTCACTGTGGCAGAAGGAGCCGTACTTCTGTCCGTGCGCCACGCGCCAGGTCGACGACGTCGTCGGCGTCATGTCGGTACCGACGGCCCACGGGCTTCCCTGCGCGTCGAACGGCAACGGACCATCGGTGCGCCCGGCAAACAGCGAGGGCGAGCAGCTCGCCCACGAGATCAGGTTGAGCGCGCGCTTGCTCTTGGCCACCCAGTCGCCGGCGGCGAAAGCGCTGACGCGGCCCGCGTACTCGCACCAGCCGTTGCCCTGCACGCAGGAGTCGCCCCATCCGCCGACGGCATCCCCGTTCTTGCACGTGGTCTCGAAGCTGAGCGGACCGGCCACGTCGTACTTGCTGGTCCCGATCGAATCGACCATCCCGTGCAGCGTGACGACGCCCGCGATCCGGCTCTGCACGCCCCAATCGAACGTATTGATGGCGCCGCTCGGGCCGACGTTGGCCGCGACTTCCATCGCCACGCGTGCGCCCGTGCTGTGGCCGACGAGGATGATGTTCTTCTTTGGTGACGGATAGAGACGGTTGATCTCGCTCGCCAGGCGATAGCGCCACTCGTACGCGGTCGTGCAAGGATCGCCCTGCCTGGTCGTCGTGCAGCCCGGATCACCAACCTCCCAGTCGTCCATGTTGATGGGATTGGTGGAGTCGGAAGGGTTGAAGCCCGAATGCGCTGCCGTGTAGAGGTTGGCGTGTGCGTGATTGACCACGACCGTGTGGCCGGGGTGCACGGTCTGCCAGGTGGCGATGCGGCTCGGTACCTGCGCGGCGATGGCCGAGGCCACGGAGGTGAGCGAGTTGTGCGCGTTCTGGCGCTCGGTCGTACAGTTCTTGACCCCGTGAACGTAGAGAAGGTTTACCTCGATCGTTCGTGCAGAAGCGGTTCCGGCGCCGGCGAGAAAAGCGGTGGCTAGGACGACCAGAGAAGCGAGCCGTTTTAGCGTCATCAAGAGCGCACTCCTTTGCATTCGCGATGGCTGGCCAGAACGCTCGGATAGGTGCGCGTCCCGCGAAGGCAAAGCAAGCCGCTGCAGCTCGCGTTACTGTACTGCGGTCATGTAGCACGCAGACGTCGCCTGCGCCCTGCCGCCGCCCGAGCGCTATTTTCCCTTCGCCGCGGTGACAAGCGCGGTTCGGTTCGCTGCGCGGTTACGAGCCACGCGACCCCATGCCTCGCCGTGCCCACGCCGCACGGGCGATCGCGGTCGCGAGTGCACGTCGTGCGTGGTGGGCTCGGACTTCTTCTCGGTGTCGCGGCCAAACAGCACGACGCAACCATGCTGCAGTCGTAGCAGGAAGCGGCAGCGGCGTTCCTGATCGTGCAGCCATTGTCGAAGCGCAGTGGGTATGGGCTCGTCGGTGCGCACGCGCGGCCGCTGCTCCAAAGGCGCATCCCGCATCGCCGTCGCTCGCGGTGACCTCCTGCATTGACACATCGGATACGGGTTGATACGCCTTGATACTATCATGCGAAAGGCCCGATATCGCCTGACCGAGGCGGCCGCTGAGGTCAATGTGGCACCCATCACCCTTAAGCGATGGCTGCTTACCGGAAAGGTTAAAGAGGTCGCGCGCGATAGAAACGGATGGCGCGTGTTCACGCGCGCAGACATCGAACGGATCCGTTCATTCGCACACACACTTCACCGACCGGAGGAAAAGTGATCTCACGCCGCCAACTTCCCGAACTGCGGAGTTTCGCAAGTGTTGAAACTCGGCTGCCGATTGCAGAGGCGCCCGAACTCGGGAAGCTCGTTGTTCCGAACGGCAATTCCGAAAGACCAGGACACCGATGGTTTCGCTACAAGGAGGCCTTCTCGGCTGACTTATTGACAGCCCTTGCCGAGCGGCTCTCATTCCCCACAGATCGGACGTTGACCCTGCTAGATCCGTTCTGCGGTGTGGGGACATCTCTGCTATCGGCGCAATTGCTGTCCTCCAGAGGATATCGAATTCAGGGCGTCGGGATTGAATGCAATCCCCTGGCGGCGCTCATAGCGCGCACAAAGGTCTCGTGGAGCAC
>DASPNH010000095.1:0-16891 GCA_035626675.1 Binatia bacterium | reverse complement strand
GCGGGAAGAAAGCTTCCGCAGTGTCCGGTGCTGTCATCCGTCACCTGGATGAAGTCGGTCTGGGCCGCGGCCGGCTGAGCGACAACGCAGGCCAGAGCCAATGCAGCCAGCGCGACGGTATGGGGCATGAGGGTGCGCATCGATGTCCTTTGAAGCGGGGCTGACCGGGGCAAGGAGCTAGGATCACGGCGGCGGCGGCCGCGCGCAAGTCGGAAAATGTCCGGATCGGCGCATCGGAGCTGGCGGCGACGGCATGCCAGCGCGTTGACCCTCCCCCTTTTTCCCGTACCTTGCCGCGGCCGCAGCGCCACAAGCGCCGCATGACGTTGCCGTGCCTGCCGGGCGCGGCGACGCGGCGTCGCCGCCGAGCCCTGCATCCGCAGCGCCAGCCAGGAGAATCCGTGCATGCAACGTGAGCTCGAAGTCGCCATCGAGGCCGCCCGCGCCGGCGGAGCCATCGTCCGCAAGTACTACAAGGGCGAGTACGCGGTGCACGAAAAGGCGCCCGACAATCCGCTGACCATTGCCGACACCGAGGCCGACGCTGCCATCAAGCAGACGGTGCTCGGAGCGTTCGCGGACGACGGGTGGCTCTCCGAGGAAACGGCCGACACCAGGGACCGGCTGGCCAAGAGCCGCGTCTGGATCGTGGATCCGCTCGATGGCACCAAGGAATTCACGCAGCACATTCCCGAGTTCTGCGTGTGCGTGGCCCTGGTCGTCGACGGCGTCGTGCAGGTGGGCGTCTCCTATAATCCGGCCGAGGATCTGTTGTTCGCCGCGCGCCGCGGCGCCGGCACCACGCTCAACGGCAAACCGGTGCGATGCACGACGCAGAGCGACCCCGGCAAGGCCGTCGTGCTGGCCAGCCGCAGCGAGGACAAGCGCAAGGAGTGGGACCCGTACAAGCCGCTGATGCAGGTGAAGCTGACCGGCAGCGTCGCCTACAAGTTCGCGCTCATCGCCGCTGGAGAGGCCGACGCGACGTTCTCGCTGACGCCGAAGAACGAGTGGGACATCTGCGCGGGTACGATGCTGGTGGAGGAAGCCGGCGGAGTGGTCACCGACCGCTACGGAAAGCCGCTGACCTTCAACAACGAGAAGACCCTGCTGCCGGGCCTGATCGCCGCCGGCTCCACGCTGTGGGGCCCGCTACGCGACATCATCAAGACGACCAGCGGCGAGTAGCGGAACACGGGGGCGCGGCGAGCCGAAGCGCCACGGGCGAGTGCGGATAGCCCGCAGGCGGCGTCATGACGATGCGTCCGCCAAGAAGCTCGTAGTGGTTGATGTCCGAGGCCGACAGATCGTCCAGCCATCTCGCGAACTGGTCCTGCGTGAATGTCCGGTCGGAGAGAAACGCCGTCTGCATGGGCGTGGCCTCCCGAAGACAGCGCCGTGCATCGGGCCGGCAAATAGCCCGGGCAAGGCGCACCCGGCTCGCCAGCGATGTCATGAAGGAGGACGAGGGGTCCGGCAGCGGGGAAGGATGCGTGACGCCTTTTCCGGATACCCCTCTACGGTCGCACAAGAAAAAGGGGCCGGGCACGAACGTGCCCGACCCCATTTTTTCACGACCTGACCCCGAAACCGTGTTTTCAGTACCTGACCCCGGCTAGCTGCGGGGATTGGAGGCGGAGGCTACGGCAAGAGTGCCGCCGGCGCGCTCGGCTGCGGCGTAGGCTGCATCGATCTTGGTGACGGTGTCACGGAAGCGCTCGAGCGCCACGCGGTCCAGGGACTTGGCCTTGGGCATCACCGCCGACATCGGATCGATGTATTCGCCGTTCTTGTACATCGAGAAGTGCAGGTGCGGTCCGGTCGACAGGCCGGTCGAACCGACGTAGCCGATGACCTGGCCCTTGCTGACCTCGCCGCCCGGACGCACGCCGTCGGCGATGCGCGAAAGGTGGCTGTAGCTCGACTCGTAGACGTCGTCGTGGCGGATCTTGACGTAGCGGCCGTTGCCGCCGTGCCACTCGGCCATGTCCACGCGACCGTCGGCCACCGCATAGACCGGGGTGCCGGTGGGCGCGGCGAAGTCGACGCCGTTGTGAGGCCGGGCGCGCTTGAGCACGGGATGGAAGCGCGACTGCGAGAAGCCCGAGCTGATGCGAACGAACGAGACCGGGAAGCGCAGGTAGTCACGGCCGAGCGTCTGGCCGTTGCGGGCGTAGTAGCTGCCCGTCTTGCTGCTGGGCGACTGGAAGTAGATGCCCTCGTGGGTCTTGCCGCCATTGACGATGCGGACCGACAGCAGCTGGCCCGGGGTGCGCGAGGTGGCGTCGGCGCGCTCGAGCTCCTCGAAGGCGACGCTGAAGTTGGCGCCCGGCTGGATGTCGTTCTCGAAGTTCAGGTCCCAGCCAAGGGCCTCGGCGCAGTCCGAGATCACTTCGTCGGGAACGCCGGCACGCGAGGCCGACGCATAGAAGCTGCCACGAATGATGCCCTGCACCACGCGCAGGTGACGGCCGAGTTCGACCGGCTCGCGCGTGGCGACGACGGCTCCGTCCTTGCGGCGCGCGACCAGGTTGGTCTGCGCATCCACTTCCATGGTCAGGCTGACCAGGTCCTGGCTGGCGGTATCTATGGAGAGGACGAGCTTCTGGCCGGGGAAGATGCGCGTCAGGCTGTAGACGCGTTGGGCGGCCTTGATCCACTCGGCGGCCTTTTCGGGGCTGACGCCGTAGCTGGAAATGACGTGCGAGAAGGTCTGGCCACTCTGGAAGTGATGCTCCACTTCCTTGAAGGTCGGAACCGGAGCCAGAGGCGACGGAGCCGGCGCGGGAACGAGGGGAACCGACTTCAGCGGCGCATCGAATGCCGCTGCCGGCTGATCGGCGGGCAGGCTGGCAACTTCGACGGCCGGCTGGGCGGTTTCGGTCTGCGGTGTCTGAGGAAGAAGTCGGGAAGCTTGCAGGAGCTGGAAGGGAGTCGGAGCGCTGGCGTAACGGACCTGTTCGGCTGCTGCCCGGGCCGAAGCCGGCGGCATCGGTTTGTCCTGGCTGGCTACTCGGAAGACGGCGAAGGAGGCCATGCTCACGAGAGCTCCGAGCACCACGAGCCTGCCCGGGCCGAAGTCGCCTTTGCGCGAAGCGCGATCCGCCAATCCACCACCCATCATCCCCACCTCCGGTCCGCGAAAGCGCTGAACGCTCGTTGCGTGTCGTCTCGTTGACGGCATCAGTACGTTGCCCCTCAGGTTACCTGATGTCAAAGCTCAGCCTGGGCGGTGGTGCAGCGGTGCCATGACGCTGCATCGACGGGTTGCCCGCTGGGCCTGACTCGTTAATCTGTTGTGCACTTCGCGACCGCCGCAGCCCCGTATCGATCTCCCCACGGGCCATCCGGCAATCAACGATGAGCGGCAGGCTAGCGGCACTGGATGTAGGAGACAAGCGAATAGGCGTCGCGCTCAGCGACCCTTTGCGGCTCATCGCCCAGCCGGTGGGAGTGGTCGAAAGGAAGGGCGCCAGGGCCGATTGCAGCGCGATCCTGGCCCTCCTGGCCGAACACAAGATTGAAAAAGTCATTGTAGGTCTGCCACTTAGCTTTTCGGGTTCGGAAGGCGAGCAGGCCGACCGCGTCCGCCACTTCGCCGAGCGGTTTCACAGCGAGACAGGGCTGCCGGTGGTGTATCAGGATGAGAGGCTTACGACGGTACAAGGCGAGCGCATGCTCGTTCAGGCGGGAGTGAGGCGCGACCGCCGGCGGCGCGTCGTCGACAAGGTCGCCGCCGCCCTGATCCTGCAAGCCTACCTCGACTCGCAGCCCCGGGAGCCGCTGTGAGCCGGCATCGCTCAGCTCTCGGTGCTCCGTGGCCGAGACTGCGACCGCAGCGATGAAACGCTTCCTTCTCTTCCTGCTGGTGCTGGCGCTGGTCGTGGTGGCCGCGGCCGGTTTCCTGCGCCGCGAGCTGTCGGCGCAGGTCACACTGGCCCAGCCCGTCCAGCTGGACGTCTATCCGGGCGAAGCGGCCGATCTGATTGCCCTACGTTTACAGGCCGCCGGCGTCATCCGGGACCACCGCCTTTTGCTGGCCCTGGCCCGCTGGCGCCAGGTGGACCGCGACTTCCGGCACGGGCGCCACGTTTTCGAAGGAACGCTCGGTTTCGAGGACGTGCTCGAAGAACTCATACGAACGCCCAAGCCCATCCTGCGAGTGACCATCCCCGAAGGCCTGACCTTCGCCGAGATTGGCCGACTGCTCGAGGCCGCAGGCGCGGTCTCGGCGGCCGACTACAGGGCCGCGGTCTGCGCCCCGGACTTCCTGACGTCGGTCGGTGCCTCGCCGCTCGCGAACTGCGCAGAAGGGTACCTCTTCCCCGACACCTACGATCTCGTTCCGGGAATGTCGGCCCGTGAGATTGCCGATCTCCAAAGCCGGCGCTTTCGAGAGGTGATGGACCCGCTGATGGCCACAGGGCCGTCCGAATCGGCCGCTGCGATGCTGTCGCCTCTGGGGGGCAAGGGCGAAACGGCCAAAAAAGGCCTCTTTTTGACGCTGGCGTCGATCGTCGAGAAGGAGACCGCGGCCCCGCATGAGCGACCGATGGTGGCCGCAGTCATCCTGAATCGCTTGCGGCTGGGCATGCCGCTGCAAGTCGATCCGACCGTCATCTATGGAGTGCTGGCAGCCGGCAAGCCCTGGGACGGCAACCTTACGCGCCGCCATCTGGAGGACCCGACGCCCTACAACACCTACACGCAACGAGGCCTGCCGCCCGGCCCCATCTGCAACCCAGGGAAAGCCTCACTCGAAGCTGCCCTTGCGCCTGCGAACGTCCCGTATCTCTACTTCGTTGCGCGCGGCGACGGCTCCCATGAATTCACGTCGGACCTCGAGGCTCACAACGTCGCGGTGAGAAAGTTTCAGATTCCCTAGTTACAACGCTTGAGGTTCGCCAATTCTTCGCTTAATGTGTTTTCCTTGGGGAGAGGCATAGGAGGTCGGTAGATGGCGACGCTTACCAAGAGACAGAAAGAGATCTTCGACTACATCGAAGAAAGCATTCGAGAGAAGGGCTATGCCCCCACGCTCGAAGAAGTCGGAGCGCAGTTCGATCTGCGTTCCATGGCCACCGTTCACAAGCACCTCTCCAATCTGGAAGCCAAGGGACTCATTCGCCGGAAGTGGAATCACAGCCGCGCCATCGAGATCGTCGACGAGCGGCGAAGGTCCCGTGCCGTCCGGCTCCCCCTGCTAGGCACGGTCGCAGCAGGCCCGCCCAACGAGCAGGTCGAGTGCGACGCGACGATCGAAGTGCCCGAGACCCTGGTCCGCAAGCGCGATACGTATGCGCTCAAGGTGACGGGCAACTCGATGGTCGACGAAGGCATCCTCGATGGGGATGTCATCGTCGTCGAGCAGCGCCCCGAGCCTTCCAACGGGGACGTGGTCGTGGCGAGCATCGATGGCGAGGCCACCGTCAAACGATACTATCGCGAAGGCGACGGGTCGGTTCGCCTGCAGCCGTCCAACCCGGACTTCAAGCCCATCATGGTGCGCGACGGCAACCTCGAAATCCGAGGGGCCGTCGTCGGGCTGGTCAGGCGCTACGCCTGACCGGTAGGCAGGCGCCGCCTCCTCCGGCCTCCAAAAACAGCTCGCTCTCCAGCGAAAGGGTCAGGCAATGGTGCTAAGCACCGTTGCCTGACCATGGCCGCGAGCTTTTCCATCTATGTGCACCTTCCGTACTGCGTGCGGAAGTGTCCGTATTGCGACTTCAACACCTATGCGGTCACCCGCTTCCCCGAGGAGCGGTACGTGGCCGCGCTGCGACGTGAGGCCGAGCATGCCTGCTCCAGCCAGCCCTGGTCCGGCCGAAGCGTTGCCACCGTCTTCTTCGGCGGCGGAACGCCCTCGCTGTTTTCGCCGGACTCGCTTGGCGCGCTCCTGGCCGAGTTCGACAGGAGCTGGGGAATCGAAACCGGCGCCGAGATCACGATGGAGGCCAACCCCGGCAGCTTCGAAGGCAGCGCGGTGCACAAGCTGAAGGATTTTCGGCGCGCCGGCATCAACCGCATCAGCTTCGGCGCGCAGAGCTTCCAGGTCCGTCACCTGGCAACGCTCGGACGCATCCACTCCCCGCAGGACACCATCGAGGCCGTCGAGAGCGCTCGCGCCGCCGGCTTCGAGAATCTTTCCTGCGACCTGATCTTCGCGATTCCGGGGCAGACAGTCGAGGAATGGGCCACCGACCTGCGAACGCTCATCGCCCTGCAGCCCGATCACGTCTCCGCCTACAACCTGACCTACGAGGAAGGCACTCCCATGACCGGCCTGAAGAAGGCCGGCATGCTCACGCCCGCCGCCGAGGAGACCGAGCTCGAAATGTTCCGCCTGGCGCGGCGCGATCTGGCGCAGGCCGGCTACGCGCAATACGAGATCTCCAACTTCGCCCGCCCGTCACGACAGGCGCGGCATAACCTGGCCTACTGGACCTGGCGCGACTACCTGGGCCTGGGGGCCGGTGCGCACGGCTTCTGCGGCGGCGGCAGCGGTGAGGATGCGGACTGGGGACGGCGCTACTCGAACCGGCGCATTCCCGAGGCGTACATGTCGGCCGGGCGCGGCTGCTGGCACGACACCGAAGAAACGCTCTCGCGCCGCATGGCCGTTGCCGAGTTCCTCATGGTCGGCCTGCGCCTGAGCGACGGCATCGACGAGGCGGAGCTCGCGTCGCGTTTCCAGATGACATTGAAACAGGCCGCGCCGCGCTCGGGCGAGTTCCTCGAACGCGGGCTCCTGGAACGCAGCGGCAGCCGCGTGCGCCTGACCGAGCGCGGCCTCGAGATCGCCGACGCCGTCATCACCCGCCTCGCGGCATAGACGCGTTCGGCTGACGTGACAGCCCGGCGCCCCGCGCCTAGAACCGGCTCGTGTCCTTCGTGAAGCCAGCGCTCCTCGCCGTCTGCATGACGATAGCCGCCCTGGTCGCGGCCGAGCTGACGCTCCGCAAGCTTGCGCCCGCGCCCAACAACGCCACCGCCACCATCGATGCGCCCAAGGCTCGTCACTACGGCTGGGCCTGGCCTGCCCATGTCCAATACCTGGCCAGCGATCCCGATACCGGCGAGCGTTTCCCGGTGCGTACCAACGCCGAGGGATGGAAGGACGTCGAGCACGCGCGCGCCAAGCGTCCCGGCGTCGTTCGCGTGCTGGTGCTCGGCGATTCCAATACCTGGGGCTTCGTTCCCACCGACCACCTCTATACGCGCCGCCTGGAGACACTGCTGGCCGAGCGCGGCTTCGGCAACGTCGAAGTGGTGAGCATGGCCGTGGGCGGCTGGGGCACCGACCAGGAGCTGGAGGCACTGACGATCGAAGGCCTCGCCTACGATCCCGACATCGTCGTCTACCAGTTCTGCGGCAACGACGTGCTCAACAACGTCTCGCCCAACGGCTTCATCTCCGAAGACCGGATGGAGTGGTACAAGACGTTTCGCTACGAGCTGGACGGTGACCGCCTGCGGCGCATCGAGCTCGAGCCGCGCTCGGTGCTGCCGCTCGCGATCCGGGTGCGCAACGCGATCCGCCGCACCGCCATCGGCCACTCGATGATGAACGTGTGGACGAGGATCACCGGCCCTGCGGTAGCGGAGCCGATCGACCATGCGCGCCGCCCGCCGCAGCCCGGCCAGTCACCGCTGCTCGATGCGGGCGACCCGTACTTCCTTTACGGCGACGGTGCAGGGAGCGCCGCGCTCCAGGACGCATGGCGCCTGTTCGAGGCGCTGCTGCTGGAGATGCGCGCGCGCACCGAGGCCGCAGGCGCATCGTTCTACGTGTTCTCCGAGGAAGGCGAGGCGGGAAAGCGCGCGTACAACCTTGCCACACGCCGCCTGCGTCACGACGGGCAGGGCGACTACGTGGTGCGCGACAGCCTGCGTCTGAACGTGCGCTGGAGCGCGCCGCTGGATCGCCTGCGCGCGATCTGCCAGCGCCACGGCATCGCGCTGATCGAGCCGAAGCGCACCTACGAGCGCTTCCGGACCGACCCGCACCCGAATCGGCAAGGAAACGAGGCGATGGCGCAGGACATCGCCGACGCGCTGGCACCGAGGCTTTCGGCGCGTGCCGAATGAGGTTCACCCCACTTCCAGATACCCGTACCGCGCCAGCCATGGCGCGGTCAGGCCGGTGACGAGCGCGCGGTTGGGCAGCGGCATGCGCTCGCGCCATTCCTCGTCGGGCACGATGTCGATGCGGCCGCTGCGAAAGCGTGACGGGTTGCCGGACTGCGTATGGGTTTCGCCGAGCTCGACGGTGTGAGCGTCCACGAACGGCTCGCCCGGTGACGGCTCGCCCAGCCATTCTACGATGTCGGTGACGACGGCCGCCGGCTGTGCGGCAAAATCCTCGTAGCGGACGCGCCGGTATCCGGCTGCGCGAAGACGAAGCAGCTCGGCGGTGGCGTTGCGATAGTTCCACTGCATCGCGGCGCTCGCGCTGCGATACTGGCGCATGTACGCGTCCTCGCCCTGGACCTCGGGCTTGAGGATCTTCTTGCTCCACGAGTAGGCGGTGGCGCGACTGTCACGGATCAGATGCAGCACGTAGACGGGCGCGGCGCGCGAAGCGATGAGCGCGAAGCCGTAGCCTGCGAACTTCGACGAGTTCACGACCACTCGCGCGTCCGATACCGATGCGATCGCGTCGTGCAGCGAGCGCAACGCGATGGCGTAGGTGATGGCCCGCGCGGCGAAAGGCTCGACGTGGCTCCGCCACAGCCATTGCGCTGCGTAGCGGCTGCGATCCAGGTGCTCGGAGAGCTCGAGGAGACGGCGGGCGTCCTCGGGCGTCATGCCGCCGAAAGCGCGCTCGGCGACCAGCTTCCAGAACCAGCAGTTGCGGAAAGGCTCGCCGCAGTTGCACAGCTCGTTGCGCAGCACGCCCTTGAGCCAGATGAAGCGAAGCTCGCCGGTGGAGACGAAGCCGGGCACGTGGCCGAGGATGCGATCCAGAATCGTTCCGCCATTGCGGCCGATCCCAGCGACGTACAGGATCTTGTAGCCGGCCGCGGCCATCGTTTCCTGACTACCAGCCCGCCGACGTGCACGCGAATTCCCCCATCAGCGGGTGAGGATCGCGTACAGTTCAGCCGCCGAGTCGCGAAGAGACCGCAGAGCGGGCGATTCGTAGCTCTCGCGCAGTTCGTCCTTCCTGCGATTTCGGAACTGGGATGGCCGCGCCACGGCCAGCTCGCGTACCTCGCTCTGGCCCGAGTCCTCGCGCTCCATCTGCTCGACGCGCTTGCGCACGATGGCCTCGGCCTGATCACCACCCTCGTAACGCGCAAAGCTGGCGCCGAAACGTCTGTTGATGCGATCGATGACGTCGCCGAAGCGCGCCAGGACTTCGTCGAACGGCGCGACGACGAACGACTCGCGCAGCGGCAGCAGGGCTCGGTGGAACTCGACGTACCAGCGAAGCGCGCGCTCGACCGTCAGATAGGGCTCGCGCACCACGACCGACAGCACCGGTTCGGGAGCCGGACGCATCAGCAGCAGGGCCGGCAGGCGGTGTCGCGCCGCCAGCGCGAGCTGCGCCGGCGCATGCAGATGGCGCGCGATGCGCACGGCCGAAGGCTGCGCGTAGGAGAACGCCGCCACGGCATAGGTGTTGGCGGAGCGAGGGAATCCTTCGATGACGATGTCCGTGCGTGCGGAGGCAACCAGGTCGCGATGGCCGCGCACGGTCATCTGCGCGGCAAAGCCGGTCGGCATCCGGTCAAGGGCGACGCGCGCCTCGAACTTGGCGCGTTGCCAGAGCGTGCCCGCGTCGACGATCAAGCGTCTACATGCTGCTCTTGCGCGCCACCTGTTCGCTGATCCAGGCGTAGGTCGGCGCCAGCCCTTGCGCCAGGCGCGTCTGCGGCTCCCAGCCAAGAACCTGGCGGCACAGGCTGTTGTCGGAGTTGCGGCCGCGAACGCCCATCGGCCCTTCGACGTGACGGACGTGAACGGTCTTGCCGGCAACACCGGAGACGATGGCCACCAGCTCGTTGATGCTGACCATCTCGTCGCTGCCGAGATTGATGGGCTCTGCGAAGTCCGAGTCCATCAGGCGGCGGATGCCTTCGAGACAGTCGTCGATGTAACAGAACGAGCGCGTCTGCTCGCCGTCGCCCCAGACGTCGATGGTGCCGCCGTCACCGGCCTCGGCCACCTTGCGGCAGATCGCGGCCGGAGCCTTCTCGCGGCCGCCTTCCCAGGTGCCGAGCGGTCCATAAATGTTGTGGAAGCGGACGATGCGCGTGGCGATGCCGTAATCCTCGCGGTAGTGCGTGGCCAGACGCTCGGTCACCAGCTTCTCCCAGCCGTACGCGTCCTGCGGGTCGGCCGGATAGGCGTCGCTCTCCTTGAGTGGAACCACCGCGGCGTCGGTCTGCAGGCTCTGCGGATAGACGCAGGCGCTGGAGGTGTAGAGGTATCGGCTGGCGCCGTTCTCGCGGGCGGCATCGAGCGTGTGGATGTTGATCAGCGAGTTGTTGTGGAGGATCTGGGCGTGGTTGGCCGAGATGAATCCCATCCCGCCCATGTCGGCGGCCAGGGCGTAGACGTGCTCGACGTCGCGCGTGGCGCGCAGGCAGCTCTCCCAGCGTCGCAGATCGAGCAGCTCGAACTCGTCGGCCGCGGTCGCCTCGAACTCCGGCTCCTTGATGTCGACGCCGCGCACCCAGAAGCCTTCGCGCTTCAGGCGCTTGATCAGATGATGGCCGATGAAGCCGCCGCCGCCCGTGACCAGAACCTTCGTCATCTCTCCTTCCCGTGCGGCATGGCCGCTTCACGCTTCACGCGTTCCATGTCCGCTTCGACCATGATCTGCGCCAGGCCGGCGAACGTGACCTTGGGCGCCCACCCTAGCACCTGGCGCGCCTTGGTGCAGTCGCCGAGAAGCAGATCGACCTCGGAGGGACGCTCCAGCCTGGCATCCAGCTCGACGTGCTCCTGCCACGACAGCCCGACGTGGCCGAACGCCGCCTCCAGGAACTCGGCCACCGAGTGCGTCTGCCCGGTGGCGATGACGTAATCGTCAGGGCTGTCCTGCTGCAGCATCATCCACATCGCCTCGACGTAATCGGGCGCGTAGCCCCAGTCCCGCTTCGCTTCCAGGTTCCCCAGGCGCAGTTTTCCCTGTAGCCCGAGCTTGATGCGCGCGGCACCGAGCGTGATCTTGCGCGTCACGAAGGTCTCGCCGCGCCGGGGCGACTCGTGGTTGAAGAGAATGCCGCTGCAGGCGAACAGGCCGTACGCCTCGCGGTAGTTGACCGTCTGATGATGCGCGAAGACCTTGGCGCAGGCATAGGGGCTGCGCGGGTGGAACGGAGTGTCTTCGTTCTGCGGAACCGCCTCCACCTTGCCGTACATCTCGCTGGAAGAAGCCTGGTAGAAGCGCGCCGGCGTCTTCATGTGACGCACGGCTTCCAGCACGGCCACCGTGCCGAGCGCGTCGACCGCGACCGTGAAGACCGGCTCGTCGAACGAGACGCGCACGTGGCTCTGGGCCGCAAGGTTGTAGACTTCGTCGGGCTCGATCGCCTCGACGAGCTCGCGCAACCGCGAGGCGTCGGTGACGTCACCGTAGTGGAGATGGAAGCGCGCGCGATGCGCGTTGGTCTCGTCGTGAAGGTGATCGATGCGGCTGCGCGCCATCGAGCTGGTGCGCCGCACCAGCCCGTGCACTTCGTAGCCCTTGTCCAGAAGCAGCTCGGCGAGATAGGAGCCGTCCTGGCCGGTTACGCCGGTGATGAATGCGCGCTTGGACACGACCCGCGGTGGATAGGAGGCGGAGGGGGCGGGGTCAAATTCGCTGCGTCAATCCGTGAGCGGCGGACATTGGAGTGGAATATCTCGACCGACCGAGACTTGGAGAATCGTGAGGGCGTCGGCTACGGTGATAGACCCATCGGTGTTCACGTCGCACACGGACCCCGCGCATGTGCCGAGGTCGACGGCCACGTGCAAGACGAACAGAGCGTCGGACGCCCGTGGACCATTTTCGTCAGTCACCGGACGACCGCAGACCACGAATAGGCACGACCGGGAACAAACGTCACCGGGTTCGTATGACAAGTCGCCGTCGTCGCACTGCTCGCCTTCTTGAACCGCATCATCGCCGCATCCGCCACCGGGCTGGGTAGTCGTAGCGGTTGAAGGAAGCGTGGTCGTCGTGGTCGTGTTCGGTGTCGAAATGATCACGTCTAGATGAGTAGCCCCCTCGTCGCCGTGACCTCCGATGACGACGAAGTATCGTCCCGCCGTCAGGTTCGTCGTTGCAATGCGCGCATCGAACCCCGGGCGGTCACCTTGATCGCACGCAAGTTGCTCGAGGCCATCACAGGTGTCCCCGCGAAGCAGCGCCACCGAGGCATCGAAAGTCGCGGACAGCGGGTCGATGTCGTTAACCAGTACCTCGACGCTGGCAGCGCTCTCCAGTTCAAAGGAATACCAGAGATCGCCCGTATCGCCCCCGCATTCAGGATAATCGACCTCCGCGCCAGTATTGATGTCGCCATGAACGTGGGATCCATGAGTTGCTTCGATGGGAAGAGCATCGTCGCAAGTGTCGCCCCGCACAGGCAGAGTCGGGCCACACGTCGGTATGATTCTGCCCTCCACCTCTCCCCAACAATCGACGTGATACTCGTAGAAGCGGCAGCTGAATCGGTCACCAAGAGCCAGAGAGTTGTAATCCGAGGCCACGGTGAATGGTACAGGGTCGGACTGGCCTGATTCGTTGCTTCCCCAACAAACGGGGTCGTCGTAGTAGCTCTTCAGCGCGCATGCATGTGAGCCTCGCATGGCCAGGGCCGTCACAAACAGATCGTCGGGCGGATCGGCTTGGCCCGCAGAGTTGTTCCCCCAGCAGACGACATCATAGTCGCTATTGATCGCGCAGGTTGCGCGATCACCGGCAGCCACGGAGACGAAGATCCCTTCGGGAGGATTCGATTCGCCGTCCGAGTTCGTGCCCCAGCACCTAATTTCGTGGTCGCCGTTGACCCCACACGAATGACTCGATCCCGTGGTCAAGCTTGCCAACGTCTCCTCGGGCGGAGTGGTACGACCGTCAGCGTCATTGCCCCAGCATTCGATGGCGCCGTTCTCCCGGACGCCACAGGCGTGCGAGTCTCCGGCCTTGATGGAATGAAATTTTCCTGCCGGAGGAGTTGCCTGTCCTTCGGAATCATCGCCCCAGCAGACAACGGTCTGGTCGCGCCTCTGGGCACACGTAAAATTTCGTCCGGCCGCCACGCTCATGAAGTCGCCGGGCGGCGGGGTGGACTCGCCGTGCTCATTTGATCCGAAGCAATCTACGGCGCCGCTGTCGGCGCGGTAACTGTATCGGATGAGGCAGTAATGCTCGGAGCCCGCTGCAAATCCTCCGAGCGTCTGAAAGTCCCATAATCGGCACTGGCCGTTGCAACATTCCGGCTCGATACCCAGCTCGCAATACTCGCCGTCTTCGATGACACCGTTGCCGCAGCTCGGGGAATCGGCTGCGAAAACCGCTTCTGTACAGGCGTGGTGCGGCGACGTGAAAGCCAGCATGGCCAGCAGCAACGGCTTGCCCAGCCTGGACGCGGATCGGAGCGGGGACACGGCGGCTTTCTACCACCTGTGCCGGCGTTCATACCAGTCGCAATCTGGCAGCGCGCCTCAGCCAGGCCCGGCCGGCCCGATCTGCCACGAGTACTGACGGCTGAAACGCTGCGGCCGCAACGAGTGCGCTGCGATGCCGCTGTCTTCGACCACCACGGTGAATGTGTACAGACCCGGCTTCGTCGGCGTACCGAACAGCGACCCGCTGAATAACCCGAGCCGAATCCCAGGCGGAAGCGATCCCGCGGCGATGGTCCATCGCCGCGGCGAGATGCCTCCCCAGCGATGCAGCCTCTTTTCGAATGCGATGCCTTCCTCTGCAGCGGCCAGATCCGTCGTAAGGATCGCCAGTCCCTTGCGCGGGGCGAGCTGATCGCGCAGAGCACGGCGGACGCGCCTCAGCGCTGCGACGCTGGCGAGGTTCTCGAGCTCGTTCGGGTCCGTATCCAGATCGTACAGCTCCAGCTCCCCGTTTCCGTACTCGACGTACTTCCAATTGCCGCTCTGATTGCGAACGCGAAGAGCCTGCCACAGCGAGCCACCGGGCAGCCCCTCCAGATACCCGTAGTTCTCCAGATGCAGCGAGTCACGCCAGACGCTGTGACCGCCGCGCAGAAAACCGGCCAGTGAACGGCCGTCTCCGGCTGCCGCCTCGCCGGCAAGATCCAGGATGGTGGACGGAACGTCGAGCTCGGCGGCGACCAGCACCTCCGTCGCGCTCGAAACGGTGTCGGCCGATGGCCCCTTCACCACCAGTGGTACCCGGACTGCGGGCTCGTACGCCATTCCCTTGTCGCAGGGCAGCCTGTGCTCGCCCCAGAGAATCCCGTTGTCCGAAAGGAAGAAGAAGTATGTCCGCTGCTCCCCACCGGCCTGCTGAACTGCCGCAATGACGTCGGCGACCAGCCGGTCGACGGCTTGAGTCGTCTGCAGGGACGGTTGCAGGAAACCGGTGCAGGGCCTCGCGAAGATCGGCGCGGCCAGTGCCTGGACCCACTGCGGTTTGTCTGTCAGGTCAGCTTCACGATAAGCGGGATTGTCGGGGTGATAATCCCGGAACTTCGACGCATCGTCGATCAGCGGCGTGGCCGGCCAATGGTGTGCATACATGCTGACGAGAAGGAAAAACGGCGCATCGTCACCAGTGTCGATGAAATCGAGTGCCTCGCGACGGTGAAAGCTGGTGACGTACTCGACCGAATGCTTGACCACGGTTCCCGCTGCGGGGAACTGCGTGCTGCTCCCGTACGTGATGTTCGCAAGGTTGAACCAGTTCGGCAGCTGTCCGCCGCTTTCGTTGGCTATGAACGTCGACCAGCCGGGAGGGACGTAGCCGACGGTGTAACCGTGCATGTATTTTCCGATGAATCCGGTCCGGTATCCGCCGGCTTGCAGCGTGCGCGGCAGGCTCTCGACGTCGCGGAAATGGGACATGCCGCCGTTAAGCGCACCACTCGTCTTGACGCCGGTGTTGCTGGGCGTATAGCCACCAGAGAGGAAGCTCGCCCGGAACGGGCAGCACTCCGAAGTCGACGAGTACGCGTGCGTGAACCGTACACCGGCGTCGACCAGCAGCGCCGACACCTGCGGCATTGCCCATAGCGTATCCGCTCGTTGGTCGTCGGTGAGAAAGACGACGAAATTCGGCCGAGGAGCGTCTGGACAGGACGGGAGGAAAGGGTTGCCAACGACGGCGCCGAGCATGATCAAGGCATCGGTCGTCGTGACATGGGAATCACCGTTGACGTCACATTCCGAGGGAGGGCAGGCATCCGCAGCGAGTGTGTTCTTCAGAACGTGCATCGCGTCGACAAGGGCCGGTTGCAGTCCACGCGAAACAGGAGCGCCGCAATGTGGCGGCGCGGCCTGGAGAGCAGTCGGCCACGCCAGCGCGACGATGGCCAGCAGCCGCATCGACAGCGTCGTCGAACCGAGGCCCGGCAAACCTCACCCGCCGTGCGACCGCAATGGATCGGACGACCCTCGCAGCCTGGCGAGCTGCCGCAGTGGATACACGGCCTGCTCCCAGAAGCTGGCAGCCCAGGAAAATGGCGAGCGCAGTGAGGCCGGGCGGAAATCCACGCCTTCGACGCCGGTGGCGGGATACTCGTCATAGCCAGGATAGAGCGTACCGAACATCCGGTCCCAGATGCTCAGGACCACTCCGAAGTTCCGGTCGCGATGCTTCACCTCGATCGAATGATGCACGCGGTGGGACTGCGGAGTGACGAAGACGTACCGGAGCGGACCGAAGTTGGTCCGCACGTTGGCGTGGATGAAACGCGTGTACCAGAGCTGCACGGTTGCGATCGTGACCGTTAGCGGGTGGTCCAGCGGAAACAGGAAAAGCGGAACGAAGGTGATCGACGTCGCGACGAAATACTCCACCCAGTGCTGGCGATTGTCGGTGAACAGGTTCATCTGACGCTGCGAGTGGTGGATCACGTGGAAGTGCCACAACGCCGGCACGTGGTGCCGCACGAAGTGGTGGAACCAGGCCAGGAAATCCGAAAGCAGGAACGCCACGAGAGCCGTCACCGCCACCGGCCATGCATCACTTCCGGTGAACGCGAAGCCACCCGTGACACGATCGTAAATGGCCTTGAGCAGACCCATGTGTGCGGGGAAGATCGCCAGCTTGAAGATCCCGTCGAGATTGAACCAGAGGAAATCCTGCGCGAAGCCGGCAGAGAAGACGCGCTGGTCCTTGATGGCCGGCCTTACGCGCTCGAGGAACAGGACTACCGCGACCAGACCGAAGAACGAGGGCTCACCGTAGACGCGCAACGCGGCGCGATACATCGCCACGACCTCGGCCGGTACGGCCGCAGCAAGCCAGCCGGCGAATGCTTCGATCACGTGCAGCTCCCTCCGGTCACGTCACGGCCGCCGAGTCGGGCGGTGCGGCGTTGGCGCCTCCCGTAGCACACCGGCTATCCAGGCTCGAACGTCGCTGGCGTGCCGGACACCGCCGTCAGCGAGGACCGGTCCTCGACGATGAAGGACTGACCGTGCCAGCCGAACCGCACGTAGGGAAGGAAATTCCATCGGGGATTGCGCGCCAGAAACTCGAGCATCGCCATGCGCTCGCCCGAAATGCCGGCGAGCGAGTGGCAGAAGTAGTCGTCGAACGCGACGAGCATCCCCGGTCTGAGGCGAGGCTCCAGGAACCGCAGAACGACCGCCGTGCTGGAGTGCAGGTCGCAGTCGACGTACGCCAGCGCGATCCGCTCCGGTGCCCCGTCGGCCGAAGCGGGTCCAATGGTGTCCTCGTAGAAACCCG